>JAMNZE010000093.1:0-62469 GCA_023622465.1 Bacillota bacterium
CTAGACAAACTCATTTCCCGCTTCCTCCTCCTGCTAATAGATCGCGTACGACGGCACTAGCTAGCAGCAGACCGGCTGCCGGAGGAACAAAGGCAGTACTGCCCGGTATTTGGCGTTTGGTCGTCTGCTCCTGCTCTTGCAGCTGCTGGTGGAACTCGGTGAGGGGTGGAGCTGGTGATTCGGTAGAGAAGACCACCTTTACCCCCTTGTAAATACCTCGCTTCCGCAATTCTCGCCGCATGACCTTGGCCAAAGGGTCAATGCTCGTCTTACTAATATCGGCTACTTGCAACAAGGAAGGGTCGAATTTATTGCCGGCCCCCATGCTGCAGATGATAGGCAGGTTTAGTTCCCGGCACTTTTCAATCAGAATCAGCTTACTAGCTACCGTGTCAATGGCATCAACCACATAGTCGAAATCAGCATCTAGTAATTCCCGCCAGTTATTTTCGTCTAGGAAGGCGGGGACGGCCTCAACATGACAATCGGGATTAATCTGTTTAATTCTTTCCGCCATTACTTGAACTTTTGACCGCCCAATGGTGCTTTCTAGGGCTGGTAATTGCCGGTTAATATTGGTGAGGGAAACCACATCGTGGTCCACCAAACGCAGTCGGCCAATGCCGCTGCGGGCAAGGGCTTCGGCGGCAAAGGAGCCAACCCCGCCAATGCCAAAGATAGCCACATGGGCTGTTTGCAGGCACTGCAGGCCTTTAGCGCCGATCAGTAATTCTAGCCGTGAAAAACGATGCAAAATAGTGATCACCCTTTATACTTATTTTCTTGCCGGGCAGGTAAAGGGATACTGATGGTGCCCACAGCGGGGACATTGGTGGCAGCTATTTATCGGATTGGGATCGCGCCCTAGAGCCTTACTAGCCCACCGGGGGTCGGCTAACATGGCTCGCCCAATGGCAATCATATCGGCCAGACCAGCCCGAAGCGCTGCCTCCGCTTGCTCGGGGTGGATGATGCCACCGACGCCGATGACGGGTACATTAACCACCCTTTTCACTTCAGCAGCCAGTCGCAAAGTCGGTGACCAGAGCTCTTCATCGGCAGAACCAAGCTGAGGAGCGCCACCCACACCGCCTGATATATGTAGCATTTTTGCACCCGCTTCTACCAGCCAGCGGGCTAATTGTAAGCCTTCTGCCAAGGAAAGTCCATTGTCGATGTTGTCAGCCACACCCAGGCGCACATAGACCAGACAGTCTTTCCCCACGGCGGCGCTGACCTTTTCGGTTACCTCCAGAGCAAACCGGGCCCGGTTGGCCAAAGAGCAGCCATACTCATCTTGGCGATGATTCATAGCCGGGGAAAAGAACTGGCTCAGCAGGTAGCCGTGGGCCCCGTGCAGCTCGATAGCATCGAAGCCCGCATCTCTGGCTCGACGGGCGGCAGCCACAAAATTCTCCTGTATGCATTGGATATCCGCCTTATCCATAGCCTGCGGCAACACCTGGTCCCGATGTCGGGTTATTGCAGAGGGTGCCAGTAGGGATAATCCGTGGGTGTTCTTGAGGGTAGTATGCCCGCCCGCATGATGCAACTGAATGGCTGCTAAAGCACCTTGTTTATGAATTGAGTCGGCCAGCTGTCTAAGGCCGGGTAGGTGTCGATCAGCAAAAGCGCCGATTTGCCGGGCATCTAACCTTCCCTCCGGTGAGACGGCTGTAGCCTCTACCACAATTATGCCCACATCGGAAAAGGAGGCATAATGTTGGATTTGATAATCAGAAACTATCCCTTCCGGGCTGGCGGCCCTAGTGACCATAGGAGGGACAACCAGGCGGTTCCTGCTGTTCCATTTATCAATGGTTAAGGGGGTGGCAAGCATCAATTACCTTCCTTTCTAGCAAGTACGATTAGTTATTGGCCGATTCATCCACCATTTCTTCGTGGAGGCGGCGTTGGCAGGCATCAAGCAGGCGTTTAAATAGGTCGCGGGAAGACCAACCTAGATGCTGACACATTTTTCCGATATAGCTTTGATGTAAGTGTTTTTCGTCCCCGGTCAGGATCTGTAATCCGGCAAAAGTATTAAGTTCTAAGGCATAGGGTTTTTTAGTCTGCGGATCGTAAATGAAGTCTACTCGCCCAAAGTCCCTAGCTCCCAAACTCTTAAAGGCCCGCTTGGCCGCTTCACATAATAAATCTATTTCTTCTTTTGCCAGACGGGCTGGGCAATGGAGAATCTCATTATCCTGCTTGTGGACAAAGGTATTGGTCCGTGCCTGACCACTATATTCAATCTCTAAGGGAGGTAGTACGGTTAAATCGGTATCGTTGCCGATGAGGCCGACTGTTACTTCGATCCCTTGAATATATTCTTCTATGAGCACCCCTTGTTGCATAGTGTAGAGAATGCGCTGACAAGTCCGTTCCAGTTCCTTCTGATTGTGCACGATGGATTCATCGGTAATGCCCGCACTTCCTCGTCCCCTTATGGGTTTAACAAAAAGCGGGAATGGGGGTAATGCCACCGATTTTAGTTGATCCATGCTGTGAATATAAGCAAAGGTTGGTGTTAATACTTGGGCATCTCGCCAGAGTCGCTTGCGGGTAGCTTTATCGGTGGCTACCAGGTCAATGCCCGAACCCATGAAAGGTATATGTAGAATTTCCAGCAAAGCTACCTCTTCTAAAGACGAGGCATTGACTACCAGTTCGTAATGGCCCCCTTGCAGGGCTTTAATATTCTTACTGATGTCTTTGCTCCATGTGATAATTTCCACCGTGTGCCCGTTGGCTCTCAGGGCCTCGGCGTGGTGACGCGCTTCTTCGATGGCGTCATCGGGGAATTTTTCTCCGGAAAACTTAGTCTGCCATTCCGTATTGCGGTAAGGACGATGTAGTACACAGATTTTCATTTTTATTTTCACCCCACTTTAGATATAATATTGGAATATTCTATTGATAATAATATCATACCATATTGTAGCTACTAGTAAAAACGGACCATATAGAGGAGCAGGAAAAGGGGAAAGTAGTGCGAAGTATGTACCTGAAATGAGGTGGTAGCGTGTTAGTAGATAATCATGTACACCTAGAAAATGGCCCCTATACCCTGGATTGGTTAGAGAAGTTTATCATTCAGGCCGATCGGGTAGGTGTAGAGGAGCTAGGTATCGTTGAACATTTTTATCGCTTTGTTGAGGCGAAGGACTGCCTTTATAATGAGCAAATAGCACGTAAACAAACTCAGCACCTGGAATCCTATCTGGAACTGATGGCCTTAGCTAAGCAAAAGGGGTGGCCGGTAAAGACCGGTTTAGAAGTCGATTACTTCCCCGGTAAGGAGGCTAATATTCGCCGGGCCTTACGCGGGTTGCCCTTAGATTTTGTTGTTGGCTCGGTACATTGGCTAGGGGATTGGTGCTTTGATGGCGACCCTGAATCGTGGAAAGAGCGAGACCTGGAGACCGTTTACCGCGAGTATTATGAGGTTCTGGCCCAAGCGGTTGAAAGTAAGCTCTTTGATATCCTAGGTCATCCGGGTAACATTGCCTACTTTGGTCACTGCCCCGATTTAGATGTGGTTACCCGCATTGAAAATGAGTGGTTAGCCCGCATTAAACGCCATCGCATAATCATTGAGGTGAATACGGGTGGTCTGTTACGGCCGGGGCGTAGCCTTTTCCCTCGGGTTGACCTGTTGAAACGTATTCGCGTGGCTAATTTTGATATTTCCCTTGGTTCCGATGCCCACTATCCAGAACATGTGGGCCACGCCTTTAGGGAAACTCACCAGTTGGTGAAACAGCTGAACTTTAGCGGCCTTAGCCGGTTTCAACGCCGCAGGTATAGATTGCTCGGTCTGTAATAAAAAAGCCAGTCATGTAGGGCGATGACTGGCTTTTTTTGTTGTTGTCTGCAGAAGGCTCCGTTAGTGCCTAGTATCTCCTTCGGCTCCTTAAGCTAGAGCCCTAAGAAGCGCGCCGCTTGAGTTATCAGGAAGCACAGGGTGAAACCGACCGCGGTGGGCACCAATAGAGACAATACCGTCCACTTAGAACTCTGGGTCTCCTGTCTGATTGTAAGCAGAGTAGTACCACAGGGCCAATGATTGAGGGAAAAAAGGATGGTGCAGATGGCGGTTAGCCAGGTCCAGCCGTTTTGCACTAGCAAATGATACAATTCGGTCAGGCTGTGGAGTTCAAACAGGGCCCCTGACTGGGTATAGCTCATGAGAACTATGGGGAGGACAATTTCGTTAGCAGGAAAGCCAAGGATGAATGCCAGTAGGATATAACCATCTAGACCTATGAGATACGCAATCGGTTGTAGCCAGGAAGCAAGCAGCTGCAACAGGCTGTTATCACCTATATAGCTATTAGCCAGTAACCAAAGGACAGCTCCAGCGGGCGCGGCGACTATGATAGCCCTTCTTAGTACAAACAGGGTGCGATCTAACAAAGAACGAACTAGTATGCGCCCTATTTGTGGTTTGCGATAGGGTGGGAGCTCTAGAGCGAAGGAAGAAGGCAGCCCCTTAAGGACTGTCTTGGATAGTAGTTTAGATACTGCCAAGGTGATCATAACGCTGAGTACGATTAGCCCCACCAGCAAAAGGGTTCCTATTAGGCCACTGCTATCAGCACGGCGGGCAAAAAAAATACTTACTAGCGTGATGAGCAAGGGGAAACGGCCATTACAGGGTACAAAATTATTGGTGATGGTGGCTATTATACGCTCCCTAGGTGAATCAATGATGCGACAGCCTACTACCCCGACCGCATTACAACCAAAACCCATACACATGGTTAGTGCCTGTTTGCCATGGGCACAGGCCCGTTTGAAATAGTTGTCAAGGTTAAAGGCGATACGCGGTAAGTAGCCCAAGTCTTCCAGGAAAGTAAAGAGGGGAAAGAAGATGGCCATTGGTGGTAGCATGACGGCCACTACCCACGTCAAGGTGCGGTATATGCCTAGCACCAAGAAACCATGTAAGAAGTCGGGCCAGCCATAGGAACGCATGAAGCTGGTAAGCGAATCTTCTATGCGAAAAAAGATGGTGAACAACAGCTGAGACGGATAGTTGGCGCCCTTAATTGTTATCCAGAAGACGAGCACCAGTAAGGCTAGCATAATGGGAATTCCCCAGCGCCGGGAGGTCACAATTTGGTCTATTTTTCTATCGCGCCGATCGTAGTCTTGTTGCTTGACCGTTACCGTGTTCTTGGCAATCCGCTCCGCCGTATGTATCAGACTAGTAACGATGCTGTCATGGAGTTTATCTCCTATAAGGTCTTGTTCCTGCAGAATTCTGTAGGCCTGAGCTAACCTTGCCTTCAAGCTTTGGGCAGGGCTATCCAGCACTGCTACTTCCCGCTGAAGTAGACGTAGAGCCCGCCAGCGGGCAGAGTAGTTGGTATTCTTCGCTTCGAGGGCCGGTAACAACAGATCTACTGCCGTTTCGATGGGAGGAGCATAGTTAATCTGCAAGGGGTTCGTCTTTTCCTTTCCCATGGCCATCCGATGAATAGCTGCTTTCAGCTCCTTTAGCCCTTCGCCGTCGCGAGCGTTGGTGCCCACAACCGGTACCCCCAACAATGCGGCCAGTTTTTCCAAATCCACATGGATCTGTTTCCTCTTAGCCTCATCCAGCAGGTTTACGCAGACAACCACATGGGGCGTGATCTCCATAATTTGCAGCACCAAGTTCAGGTTGCGTTCTAAGCAAGTGGCATCGGTAACGATTACTATAGCCTTGGCTTGGCCGGAACAGATAAAATCACGGGCCACTTCTTCCTCCACCGAATTGGCCAGGAGTGAATAGGTCCCTGGTAAATCTACAAGTATATAGTTCTGGTCTTGATACTGAAACTGGCCTCGGGCTATTGTCACAGTTTTGCCGGGCCAGTTCCCAGTATGCTGGTTGAGACCGGTCAATTGGTTGAATAGGGTGCTTTTGCCCGTATTGGGGTTGCCAGCTAAGGCAATGACCAACGAGTCCGATGGGGCTTGGCTGACGGCCAATTGGGCGTCAAGCCCTCTGAGGCTCCCGAGTCCCATGTTTATCCCCCTTAGTTTGTCTTTTCTATGATAACGGAAGCCGCCTCTTCGGCTCTGAGGGCGATCACTGTTCCCCTTATATGGTAGGCCCGGGGATCGCCGCTGGGGCTTTGACAAAGGGCTTCCACAACGGTGTTGGCTACTAGCCCCAGATCTAACAAGCGGCGACGCATCCGGCTATTGGTCTTTAGCTCCCGCACAATTCCTTGCTGACCTATAGGTAATTCGGTAAGAGAAATGGTTGGGCCAGTAACTGACATAGAAATTCTCTCCCTTCTAAAAGAGTTAGCTACAGCTAATATATGGCCCGCTGGTAGCCAGTGTTACTCATGGCTAATTCTTTGAGGGCATAAGTTAGCAGTGAGCAACTTTTTGCGGGAGGCGAATGGGGGATGCCGAAGAAGAGAGAATTTCGTACCGTTAGGGGTTACCAGTTGTTGAAACAAAGTAGAGGCTCTGAACTGACACCTAGTATGGAAGATTATCTGGAGATGATATATCGCACCTGCCAACATAGTCCCTCGGTTCGGGTAAATGCGTTGGCCCAGCAATTAAATGTACAGGCGCCATCGGTCACTCGCACAGTACGCCGCCTAGCTGAACAGGGATATGTGACCTATCAGAAGTATGGTGTCATTGAACTGACTGCTAAGGGTGAACAGCTGGGCAAATATCTGCTGGCTCGCCATGAGACAATCGAGCAGTTTCTTTCCAATTTGGGGGTTAGGGCCAGTCTGTTAGTGGACACCGAGCTAATAGAGCATTATCTTAGCTCGGAAACGGTGCGCTCGATGGAGGCCTGGAACGCTTTCCTCGCTGAAAATGAGGACGTCTTAGAGCGTTTCGCCGAGTTCTGGCAGCAATATGCTACCAATAACAAGCCGTTATGCTAAAATTAAAGTAGCTTTCTAATAGAGGAGGAGACGAGTAAGTGCAGTATAATTTTGATCAGCTAATTGATCGGCGCAACACCAATAGTAGTAAACATGATAATAATAGGGTGATGTTTGGACGGGAAGACGTGTTAGAGTTATGGGTAGCCGACATGGACTTCCCTGCCCCCGCACCGGTTGTAGAGGCGATTAAAAAGAGGGCTGAACATCCGATATATGGATACACCTTTCCGCCCGCATCGCTGTACGAGGCCATTGTAAACAGGCTGGACCGGCTTTATGGCTGGAAGATTAAGAAGGAATGGATTGTCTTTAATGCGGGCGTTGTAAATGGGCTCTATTCGGCTGTCGAAGCCTTTACCCAGCGGGGTGATGAGCTGATCGTCCAGCCCCCTGTTTATTATCCTTTCTATGGCGCGATCAAGAATACGGGGCGCCAGGTTATCCATAATCCGCTGCGGGAAGTAGATGGCCGTTACGAAATGGATTTTGAGGGCCTAGAAAAATTGTTTGAGGTTCGTACCAGCTTCCCAGTACGTACACCACGCATTAGAGCTTTGATCTTGTGCAGCCCGCATAATCCGGTGGGACGAGTGTGGACTAAAGAAGAGTTAGAGCGCCTGGCCGAGATCTGTGTCAAGAATAATTGCCTGATTTTCTCCGATGAGATTCACTGCGAACTGTTAGCACCCGGGGCTGAACACACGGTAACAGCTAGCCTATCGTCGGAAATTGAGCAGCGCACTATCACCTTTATGTCTGCCAGCAAAACTTTTAACATTGCTGGGTTGGCCACCTCCTTCGTCATTATTCCTAACGATGAGTTGAGGCAGCGCTATATAGCAGCCCGGGCCGGTCATAACAGTGGTAATCTCTTCGGCTTTGTAGCTACCGAAGCGGCTCTAACCCAGTGTGACGATTATCTGGAACAGTTACGGAATTATCTCCATGAGAACTATAAGTTCTTCCGCGAGTTTATTAACACCCGCTTGCCCCAATTACGGGTGGCTGAGATGGAAGGCACTTACTTAGCTTGGGTGGATATGCGCCAGCTGGGTATGGACCCGTTAGAATTGCAGGACTTCATAAGGAACAAAGCCCGCTTAGCCCTAGATGATGGCTATGCCTTCGGTCCCGGCGGCGAAGGTTTTCAGCGTTTTAATCTGGCTTGCCCCCGTTCGATTGTGGAAGAAGCCTTGTTACGGTTAGAGAAAGCGATTAACGAACTATAAATAGTTTTCCGGGTCTGTCGCAAAACTACTTGCGACAGACCCTTCTTCTTTTCCATTATTGACATATGCTCAAAACCAATTTACAATCTTAGTGAGCATATGCTCATAACAAGGGAGGCGCCTCGATGAGCACAGGAAATTTACAACAACCAGGAAACGCACAAAGTTCGATTGATCAAGTTCTTGCGGTAATGAGTGGTAAAGGCGGCGTAGGTAAATCTTCGATGACAGCACTGATTGCCAGTCAGCTGGCCAATCGGGGCTACAAGGTAGGCGTACTTGATGCCGACATCACAGGCCCTAGTATCCCAAGACTATTGGGGGTGAGTGATAGGCCCGAAAGCTGTCCCGACGGGTTGCTGCCTGTCCGTTCGGGTGGAGGACTTAAGGTCATGAGTCTCAATTTGTTACTCCCACGGGAAGACCAACCAGTGGTTTGGCGAGCTCCTCTTATCACTAATATGATCAGGCAATTCTGGACAAACGTTATTTGGGGTGAATTGGATTTTCTAATCGTTGACTTGCCCCCCGGCACCGGTGATGCTCCTCTAACTGTGCTACAAAGCTTACCAGTGGACGGCTTGGTGCTAGTTAGTACCCCCCAAGATTTAGCAGTAATGATAGTAAAGAAGGCCATTCATATGGCTCGTAGCATGGGGGTCCCAATTCTTGGTTTAGTGGAGAACATGAGTGGACTCCAGTGTCCCCATTGCGGCGAGCTAATTGAACCTTTCGGCCCCAGCCAGGGAAAAGCGGTTAGCCAGGAACTCGATCTGGCTTTCCTTGGCAGTCTGCCTATAGAACCTAAACTCCGAGAGCTGTCTGACCGGGGAGAAATCGAAAATTACAGCAGTGAAGCGGTTGACGAACTAATTGATAACCTGCGCATACAATTAGGTGCTTTAAAAGGAGGTGAAAAGTGATGCCAAGATTTGATTGCCCTGGTCCGCTGGGTTGGGGGCCGCGAGTAGGCCGTGGTCTAGGTTTCTGCGGTTCTCCCCCCCGGGCTGCTTTTTGCGGCTATGGCCGTGGTTTCGGTCGCGGTTATGGTCGGCGTCAACGGCTTGCTCCGTCTAAAGAGGCGATTAAAGACGAGATTTCTTTCTTAGAGGAGCGGTTAGAGGAACTTAGAGAACTCCTTGCGGAAGACGAGGACAAAGAATAATCTAGCTGTAGTCTACCGGATTTACATGCTAGAATATTGGACGGGTATAGGGTCTCTAAGGGGGTGTGCGCTAGGCACTTATAGAGGCACCAGGAAAAGGTGAAGAGTTTGGCGATGATATAATGTTCGGTAGGAGAATTACAATCTAGTGGTGATACTTGCCTGAACACCACTAGCAAGCTAGGAGGACGTAATGGCACCAAGACCACGCATATACCGAATAGTTGAGAGCGAACCATTATATGATATCTACAAGCCGGCAGGGGTGCCCATGGCTGCTCTGGAGGAGGTAGTACTGACCGTGGAGCAGCTGGAGGCTCTGCGTCTTAAAGATCTGGAAGGTCTGGAGCAGGAAGCCTGTGCCGAATTGATGCAGGTTTCTCGCCCTACCTTTCAGCGGGTGCTGGCCCGTGCCCGTGAAACCGTGGCCCGTGCTTTGGTAGAGGGAAAAGCTTTACGTATAGAAGGGGGGCACTACCTGCTTCGTCACCAAGTGCAGTGTCGGCGCCACAGGCATGGAAAAAGGAGGCATGGTGGCTGCGGTTATTGTGGGCCATCGGGTAGGAAGGATAGTTAAAGGCTGAGTTAAAAATAGAGAAAAGGCACCCCCGGTTAATGAACCGGGGGTGTTTATTGTAAGTTTAAGCTTCCCGTACTGTAGTTTCGAACTCGGGTTGTTCGTACAGATGCTTTTTAACAAAACAAGCATTTGCCGCTTTGACTAGACGATCGCGATGCTCGGCGGGGAAACCTTCTGGCAATACGATTTCCATTTTTATTTTACTGGCCAGTCTAGTGTCCGGATTGCGCTCCACATCTACTAGGATTTGTAATCCTTCGCTATCTATGTTACGCGACCTGCAGTAGCCAGCCGCCGTAAGGGCAGCACAAGCACCTAATGAGGCGATAAACAAATCGAAGGCAGAGGGGTTGCCCTCACCACCGGTTTGCAGCGTTAAGCCTTTAAAGTGGGCGTTGGCCCGCCCTTCCACTAGACGAATTTCCATATCAGCCATGCTTAATACCTCCTTATGGTTTGCATAAGATTATATTTCTGCATGTCCTATCCTATTCCTGCTGCAGCCTTTCGTTACTTCAGAAAATCGGGTACACTGAGCATAGGAGGGGGCTGGGCTAAAGTGTGGAGCATTTATGGACTAGCTTTAGTGCTTACTACTATCGCTAATGGTATAATTAAACTGCTTGTATTAGGTCGAGGCCATACGGCCGGCTTCTATTTGGCCGCCGTATCCGGCTCGCTCCTGGTAGCCGCTCTCTGGGCTGTAGTTCTGGCAGTATGGTGGGAACGCCCGTGGCAGGCTCCCCTTTTTGTTTGTCTAGCTGCTACTATTAGCGGGTTACTCTTTTATCGGGCCGAGCTTATGGCGGGCCATTTGACTTCGGCCGCAATAATTGTGGTAGTCGTCGCCACCACGGTGTGGGTGCTGGCGAACCTTGGCTGTGCCCTGCGCCAGCGCCTGCGGGCGATGGATTAATTTTGTTGACAAAGGAGAATGCGAGATGGAACTGAAGCGACCGGTTAGGGTAAGAATGGCGCCTAGCCCCACGGGCGATGCCCATGTAGGCCACGCTCGTACTACCCTTTATAACTATTTATTAGCGCGCCAACACGATGGTACTTTTATTTTGCGCATCGATGATACGGATACCAAACGTAATACGGAAGAAGCGGAAGTCGGTGTTTATCGCGGTTTGCGTTGGCTAGGTTTAGATTGGGATGAGGGACCCGATAAAGGTGGACCTCATATGCCTTATCGGCAAAGCGAACGCTTGGAAATCTACCATAAGTATGCGCAGCAACTGTTGGAAAATGGGGCCGCCTATGAGTGTTTCTGCACCCCCGAGGAATTGGAAGCCGAGCGCAAAGCACAAATGGAGGCTAAGGAAGATATCAAATACAGTGGTAAGTGCCGCCATCTTACCGAGGAAGAGCGTCAAGCTTTGAAGGCTGCCGGCCGCAAGCCTACTATACGTTTAAAAGTTCCTAATAAAATAGTGGGCTTCCATGACCTGGTGCGGGGTTGGATTGAAGCCGATGCTAGTTTGATGGGCGATTTTATTATTATGAAATCCGACGGTATGCCGGTATATAACTTCGCTACGGTGATCGATGACCACCTTATGCAAATAAGCCAGGTTACTCGGGGAGCTGAACATATCTCCAACACCTTCCCGCAGATTCTTATCTATGAAGCCTTAGGCTTTGAAGTACCCCAGTTTGCCCACTTTAGCCTTATGCTCAATGAAGACCGTAGCAAGATGAGCAAGCGGAAGGGAGCTACTTTTGTGGGTGAATACGCCGAAATGGGGTATCTGCCGGAAGCCATGATTAATTTCTTAGCTTTTCTCGGCTGGAGCCCCGGCGGCGATGATGAGGAGATTCTCACTCTTGATGATTTGTTGGAGAAATTTTCATTAGAGCAATGTACCGTTTCTAATGCGGTTTTCGATATTAAGAAACTAGATTGGATAAACGCCAAGTGGATTAGGCGTCTGGAAGCGGCCGACTTGGCAGAACGGATAGTTCCTTTCTTACAGAAGGAAGGCTTCATCGGTGAAGACTACGATCTGGAACACCTGACTAAGATCGCTCAATTGATTCAGGAGCGATTACCGCGTTTGGATGCGGTTAAAGATTTCCCTTACCTCTTCCTGGAGCCGGAGGTGCCGGTGGCAGAGATTGAGAAGTTATTGAAAGACAAGGATGCCAAGGCCGGCTTCCAGGCTGTCTTAGCTGCGATTCGCGACGTGGTCTGGGAGGAGAAGGAAATAGACGCGGCGGTGCGTGCGGTACAAGCCGATTTAGGCTGGAGTAATAAGGAACTATTTATGAGTCTGCGCCTGGCCATTTGTGGTGGAAAGGTTTCGCCACCTCTGTTCCCCATGATGGAAGTTTTGGGGCAGGAGCGGATTGTGCAGCGCTTAGAGCGGGCTGTGGACCAGCTATAAAACGCAAAAACACAAGGGGGCTGATCGCTTTTGTGATCAGCCCCCTTCTAATAACTAGATTGCACAAACCGAACGTAGTTTGGCCACTATCATATCAATGGCCACCTGATTCTTGCCGCCTTCGGGAACGATAATATCCGCGTAGCGTTTGCTGGGCTCCACGAATTGTTCGTGCATCGGTTTCACCGTTTTTAGATATTGTTCAATAACCGATTCTACGGTGCGTTGCCGCTCATTGATATCGCGCACCAAACGGCGCAAAATTCGCGTGTCCGCGTCCGTATCTACATAAATTCGCAAGTCCAACCGTTCCCGTAGCTCGGCATTTTCTAGCACCAAAATGCCTTCCACCAAAATGATACTTTTGGGTTCGACTAACACTTCCTCCGCTTTGCGTACGTGTTGCGTAAAATCATATTCGGGCATATAGATGCTCTTTCCGCTTCTCAGATCATCCAGATGTTTTATCAGTAGATCGGTTTCAAATGCCAGCGGATGGTCGTAGTTTACTTTGACGCGTTCAGCAAAAGGGAGATGTTTTTGATCGTGGTAATAGTTGTCATGTCGAATCAACGTCACTTCGCCCGGTAAAGCTTGCTGTAAACGTTCCGAGAGGGTAGATTTGCCCGAGCCCGTCCCGCCAGCAATGCCCACCACATAGGGAAGTTTCTTTACTTGCATTGTCATACCGCCTTTAACGCTTATCCACTTCGTAGGGCTGGCCCGACGCTGCCGGTCCAACGGTACGGCCAACAAAACCGGCCAGAGCCAACATGGTGATGATGTAGGGGAAAGTAGCCATCAATGACGATGGTATATATTTGCCTATACCTAGCAGGTTAGACGTCACTTGAATGGCTTCCGATACCCCGAATAGGAGACAGGCCGCCATAGTTCCTAAGGGTGTCCATTTACCAAAGATGACAGCCGCCAAGGCAATGAAGCCCCGTCCAGCAGCCATGTTTTCTAAGAAAGCAGTTCCGATACCGATGGAGAGTACACTGCCGGCAAAGCCTGCTAATATACCGCTAAGGATTACGCCCAGATAGCGGATGCGGTAGACGTTAATACCCACCGTGTCGGCCGCATGGGGGTGTTCACCCACGGCTCGTATGCGCAACCCAATGGGCGTATGAAAGAGAATAAAATGAGTAACCCCGGTGAGGATGAAAGCCAGATAAACGCCGGGGGAATGGGTACCTAGAATCGGCCCGATCCAAGGTAGATCCTTAATAAAAGGTATAGACCAGTCGGCCACCTTAGGCGCCGTGTCTAAAAGTAGGTGTCCCCCCTGATCGAAGATACTCTTCATCAGGAAGGAGCTTAACCCGGCTGCCAGGATGTTTATGGCTGTGCCGCTGATGACCTGGTTGGCTTTAAAACGGATCGATAACACGCCGTGTAAGGCGGCCAGGAGAGCTCCCGATAAAATGGCTGCCAGCACACCTAACCAGGGCTGGTAGGTGAGTAAAGTGACAGCAACGGCGGCAAAGGAGCCAAGAGTAATCATTCCTTCTAAGGCGATGTTGACCACTCCTGCCCGTTCAGAAAAAATTCCGCCCAGACCAGCCAAAAGTAGCACCGCGGCTGACCGTACTGCGAAGAAAAGAAGGGTAGTTGTGGTTACATAGTTGAGGTTCACGCCGCTTCCCCCTTCCTAGAGAATCGTTTCAGCAGAAAGCGAACGATTTCATCGGCAGCTATGAAGAAGATGATACAAGCCTGAATGATACCTACCACCTGTTTGGGTACCCCGGTAGACAATTGAATGCTGGCGGAGCCGCGATACAGAACGCCATAGAGTAATGCGGCCAAAATAACTCCTGCCGGATGATTACGTCCAATTAGTGATACGGCGACACCGTCAAGGCCGATACCGGTGAAACCAAACAACTGAAACACTCGCCGCTTGACACCAAGAGTATATACAGCACCGCCCAGTCCTGCCAGGAGACCACTAATTACTAGAGCGCCTAATAGCCTATTGGGCACATTGATGCCCGCATACTCGGCTGCAGTGGGGCTGTAGCCAGTGGCTCGGATTTCATATCCCAATTTGGTTCGCCATAGCAGGTAATAAACTACGACTACCGCTAGCACTGCCAGAATAATACCCCAGTTGGCCGTTGTGCCCATAAAGTTGGGGATAAGGGCCTTGCGGGGCACCTCAAAGGTAGCTTGGTAGCCCGGCTCGCGTAACCATTTGGATAAGACCAGGGTGTTGGTCAGATAAAGGGCGATATAGTTCATCATAATCGAGTTGATAACCTCGTGCACACCCCGCTTAGCTTTCAACCAACCGGGAATGGCTGCCCATAAGCCGCCGGCTAGTGTACCAGCAACAAGACAGACTAAAGTTAACAGAGGGCCCGGTAACCAATGCAGCTTGATACCGGCGATGCCCGCTACCAGCATACCCATGGTAAATTGTCCTTCCGCCCCAATATTAAACATACCGGTGCGGAAAGCAAAGGCGACGGCTAACCCGGTGAAAACCAGGGGAGTAGCTTGTCCGATAACATCAAGAAAACTCCGTTTAGAGCCGAAGATCGTGTCCAATACGGCTTTGTAAACAGCTAAGGGACTCTTACCGATGCTGAGGACAAATATGCTGCCGGCCAGCAAACCAAAGGCTATAGCTGCCAGCGGAACTATTAAATTGGATTCCCAGTCCGTATTACGCCAAAAGGCTCTCAGCTTATCCCATAGCGTGGGCCGTTCTTGCTCAGTTGGCAACCGTTTCTCCTCCCTTCCCGCGCTCGCCTACCATAAGCAGCCCAATTTTTTCTTCCGTCGCTTCTTCTCCGCTGAGTTCGCCGACAATTTTCCCTTCATACATTACCAAAATGCGATCAGCTAAAGCCATGATTTCATCGAGCTCTAAGGAGACAAGCAAGATTGCTTTGCCCGCATCTCGTTGTTGCAGCAACTCCTTATGAATAAATTCGATGGCGCCCACGTCTAATCCTCGGGTGGGTTGGGCAGCGATCAGCAAATCCGGGTTTTGGTCAATTTCACGAGCCACGATGATCTTCTGTTGGTTTCCTCCCGATAGCGAGCGGGCTAATGTCTGCACCGATGGGGTGCGAATATCGTATTTGGCCACTAGGTTCTTGGCATATCCTTCCGCTAAACCCTGGTTCATAGTTAAACCGCTACTAAAGGGGGGCCGGAAATAGCTGCGCATGACCATGTTTTCTGCCACCGTAAAGTTAAGCACTAAGCCGCGTTTTTGGCGGTCTTGCGGGATGTGGGCTACTCCCGCTTCCTGTACTTGGCGGGGAGTAAGGTTGGTAACCTCTTGCTCAGAGATTTTAATCTTGCCTTCAGTAGCTTGGCGTAGACCGGCAATGCAGTCTACCAGCTCGGTTTGTCCGTTACCTTCCACTCCAGCGATGGCCACAATTTCTCCTGCCCGGACATTAAAGGTAATACCTCGTAGGGCGGGGAGCCCCCGGTTATCAAGAGCATGCAAATTCTCCACCTGTAAAACCGGCTGCCCCGGTGAAGCGGCGGTCTTGGATACGGTTAATTCCACATCGCGCCCCACCATCAGAGTGGCCAATTCGTTTAGGGAAGCATCGGCTGTGGGCAGGGTTGCAATTTTTTTGCCCCGCCGAATGACGGTCACCTTGTCACAAGAACGAAGTACTTCTTTAAGTTTATGGGTAATGAAAAT
Source organism: Bacillota bacterium (assembly GCA_023622465.1). Lineage (GTDB taxonomy): Bacteria > Bacillota > UBA994 > UBA5500 > UBA5500 > UBA5500. The sequence goes on from JAMNZE010000093.1 coordinate 15,958, forward strand.
AATCGATTTTCCGGCCGCTACCAGCTGCCGCATAGTAACAATTAGTTCATCCGCCTCTTGGGGTGTCAACACAGCCGTCGGCTCATCAAGAATAAGCAGCTCGGCTCCCCGGTATAGGGCTTTTAGGATTTCTACCCGCTGCTGCATACCAACAGAAATATCGGCGATGCGCGCATGCGGATCTACATGTAGGTTATACTTTTCTGAGAGCTCCTCTACTTTGGCAATTGCTTGCCGGCGATCCAGTCGAATCCCCTTATGGGGCTCATTGCCTAAGATGATGTTTTCCGCCACCGTAAAGGGTTCCACCAGCATAAAGTGTTGATGGACCATGCCGATGCCGTGGCGAATGGCTGCATTGGGGCCATCGAAATGGACCACTTTGCCATCGATTCTAATTTCGCCCGCATCAGCCCTATATAGCCCATAAAGAATGTTCATTAGCGTCGACTTGCCTGCTCCGTTTTCACCCAGCAAGGCGTGAATTTCTCCCCGGTAGATGTCGAGGTCGATACGGTCGTTAGCCAGTACCCCCGGGAACTGTTTGACAATACCTCGCATTTCTACAAAGGGAACAGAAGTATTCATTTTGTCACCTCGCTTACACCTATCCTCTATAATTGTCGCATGTTTAATGGGTAAAGAAAACCCATAAAAAGGGCCAGACAGATTTTGTCTGGCCCTGCAGAATAACTTTCAAAGTTTATTATTCTGCTTTTAGACTATCGAGGAAAGCGGGGAGTTCAGCATTGCTGCTGGGAACTACGATTTCACCGCTCTTAATCTTGGCCTCGAAATCATCGACAACTGCTTTTACATCATCGCTAATCTTCTCTGGGTCATAGACATAGCCAACACCATCTTCTGCTAACCCGAGAGTATGGATTTTACCCTCAAACTTGTCGTTGAGCCAGTCTTCGGAGATGGTGGAGATAGCCGTGTCAAGACGCTTTAACATACTGGTGAGAGTGTAAGGCGTAAGTTCGCTCTGGTCTACGTCCACACCGATGAAGTGAACCTGGGCCTTGTCACAGGCTTGAGCTACACCGATACCGGTGCCACCAGCGGCGTGGTAGATTACGTCAGCACCATTGTTGATCATAGTGGTAGCGATCTGCTCGCCCTTAGCGATCTGATCCCAAGCTTCGGCGTACTGGATCTGTACAGTGGCTTCTGGGTTAACAGCCTTTACACCAGCATGGAAACCGACTTCGAATTTTTCGATGACGCCGCCGCTCATACCGCCCACAAAGCCAACGTTGTTAGTTTTGGTGGTGAGACCAGCGATGAGACCCACTAAGAAGGAACCTTCGTGCTCTTTAAAGACCACATAGGCCACGTTAGGCAGAGCGTTAGCTGCATCTGGTGCCCAGTCGATAATACCAAACTGGTTATCCGGGTTGTTCTCAGCTGCTTCAGTCAGCTGTTCGGCCATCATGTACCCTACTGCCCAAACTAGACCGGCACCCTGATCAACAGCGGCAGTCAAGTTAGGGGCGTAGTCTTCTGCACTGTGGGATTCCACATAGTCAACCTTGACTTTGTCGGCGTGGGCATCACCAAAGCTGCTTAGACCGGTCCAAGCTGCCTGGTTAAAAGACTTATCATCCACGCCGCCCTGGTCGGTAACCATGATTACCTTTTTCAGTTCGGCTTCGCCACCGTTACCGTTGCCGCCCGAAGTGCAACCTACTAGGCTACCTACGACGAGCATCAGAACCAAGCTGGCATACAAAAGTTTTTTACCCAAGTTGTTCCCTCCTTGATATGTTGTATAGGGCTTTAGCCCCAAACATTATAGTAGATTCGCTATCGAACATTTAAAGTCCTGCTTGCAGAAGCGCATTGTGTGTTATTTTCCTGTAACCACATAGAAGGAGCAGGGGCAGGTTAGTTGGTAAGCTGTGGCGAAATTAAGCATGGTGATAAAGAGGGAGGGAGTTTAGTATGTTGACTATGGATCAATTTCGTCAGATGTTTCCGCTATTAGCTGAGTTTGCTTACTTAGATACAGCGCAAAGAGGGTTAACCCCTCAAGCAGTTACCGATGCGGGCTGTCAGGTATTGCAGGATTGGCAGTCACTAAACTCTAGTAGTATTCGGCAGCTGGCAGGTCAGGCTAAGGAGAAACTAGCCAAGCTGTTACAGGTGGAAGCGGATGAACTAGCACTGGTCAGCAATACTGCTCAAGGAATTAACCGGGTGGCCAGCGCTATTGCCTGGCAACCCGGTGATAACGTAGTTCTGGCCGATTGTGAACACGCCAGCAATTTCTTCCCTTGGGCCCATCTGCGGGAGCGCGGTGTGGAATTAAGGCTGGTTTCTTGTCCATCTGGTATTCTGCGTCCAGAGGACTATCGGCCCTATATCGATGAGCGTACCCGGGCGGTAGCCGCCTCCTTGGTTACCTTTTATCCCGGAGCTTGGCTTGATGCCCGCCAGCTGGCCGATATCGCCCATGGGGCTGGAGCCCTATTTGTTCTGGATGCGGTACAGGCGGCCGGTATTTTGCCTGTGTATCCGCGAGAACTGGGAGCCGACGCGTTGATATCGGCTGCCTATAAGGGACTGATGAGCGCTCACGGCGCCGGGTTTATTTATGTTCGCCGAGAAATATTGCCTAGCTTAATGCCTTCTCATCTTTATATATTCAATGTAGAGGGGGAGTTGGGCATGGTAGGCGACGCCTATACCAGTCCCAACTACACCTTGCACCCTACAGCGGTCAGGTTCGAAGGAGGACATCACCCGGTAGGGGTAGCACAAATGAACCGGGCTTTAGACTACATTCTAGAATTAGGGGTGGAGCAAATCGCAGAGCATGTGCAAGCTTTGGCAGCGGAACTGGGCGAAGGGCTGAGTAGCCTAGGCTACCAAATAGATACTCCTCTAACGCCTGATTATCTGCGCAGCATTGTTTGCGTGCGAATGAAAGATGGCAGGAAGTTGGCAGAATACCTGGCTGGGAAAGGGGTAATTGCCAGTGCCCGCCGCCATGGCCTGCGTCTCGCCCTACATGCTTATAATAACGCGACGGATGTAAAACGAGCCTTGGACGCCTTTGCAACCTATCCGGAGCGCCGTTAACTCGTTACTCCAACCACACAACCTTTTCTTTGAGGTCCGGGTCCAGTCGTGGCTTGTCTTCCACAGCCTGATCCGGATAGCCTAGGGGTGTGAGGGCAACAATTTCCTCGTCGTCTGGTAATTGTAAAATCTCGACCAATTCGTCTTCAGCGGCTAGGGGCCCGGTCATCCAGCAGGTGCCCAAACCTTCCGCATAGGCGGCTAATAGGAGGTTTTGGAAGGCAGCGGACACGCTCTCCAAATGCATCTTTCTGACTCGCGGTTGCTGGTCATCCCGAGGCATGGTTGCTACGATAATAAGGGGGGCGCCGCCATAGGTTTGGGCCCAGGCTAAGAAGTTTTCTTGTTGCGCAGTGCGCTCACCGGCCGGCGGGTAGTTTCTCTCAGTAATACGTCCATAGCTGGCTGCAATCTGGTCCCGTTTGTGACCGGATACCACATAGAATCTCCATTGCTGCAAGTTCCTGCCGGAGGGAGCCCAGTTGGCCGCATCTAGCACCTTGAGCACCAGCTCTTTCGGTACCGGGTCCGACTTGAATTTACGGATACTACGGCGTCCACGAATGGCTTGATAGAGTTCCATGTGCATACCTCCCAAGTGTGAATGTTTATAAATAGTATAACATCTGGTGGCAGCTGTCTCCAAGCATGGAGCCGTTGACATCATAACGATGGCTGGATAGACTGATAAGAACTATTAATGCCCTTTTGGAGGTGGGGAAATGCCCATTCAGTTTTATAATACTTTGACGCGCAAGAAGGAAGAGTTTCATTCGTTACGTCCCCAACAGGTGGGTATGTATGTGTGTGGTCCTACCGTGTACGGTTATGCATCCATCGGCAATATGCGGGCCTACGTCTTTGCCGACACCCTGCGGCGGGTGCTGGAATTCAATGGATATAAGGTGAAGATGGTGATGAATATCACCGACGTGGGGCATCTGGAATCCGATGCCGACGAGGGCGAAGATAAAATGGCCCTGACCGCCAAGCGAGAGCAAAAATCCCCCTGGGAGATTGCCGATTATTATACGAAAGCTTTTCTGCAGGACGTGGAGCGGTTGAATATCAAAAAGCCCTCGGTTCTAGCCTGGGCCACCGAGCATATTAACGAGATGATCGCCATGGTGGAGGAATTGCTGGAGCGGGGCTACGCCTATGAAACCAGCGACGGCATCTATTTTGATATTTCCAAGTATGCCGAGTACGGCCGTCTCTCGGGCCAAAAGCTAGAAGATCGCTTGGCTGGGGCACGGGTGGAGGTAAACCCGGAAAAACGCCACCCGGCTGATTTTGCCCTTTGGAAAAAGGCCCCTAAGGAACATATCATGCAGTGGCCTAGTCCCTGGGGTATGGGGTACCCCGGCTGGCACATTGAATGCTCCGCCATGGGGCGCAAGTATCTAGGCGATCTCTTTGACATCCATACCGGTGGTGTTGACCATATTCCGGTGCATCATGAAAATGAAATCGCCCAAACGGCCGCCTGCACCGGCCAACCGGCGGCCCGTTTCTGGATGCATAACGAATTCCTCTTGGTCGACGGTGGGAAGATGTCCAAGAGTCTGGGTAACGTGTATACTATTTCCGATTTGATGGAGCGGGGCTTTGAGCCACTCAGCTATCGTTATTTCTGTCATAATGCCCATTATCGGCGACAACTGAACTTTACTTGGGCAGCTATAGAAGGAGCCCATAAGGGGCTGCGCAGCCTGCGTCGACTAGTACAGAATAGCGCTCGCCAGCCGGCAGGGAAAGACGCTGCTGCCCGGGCGGCGGCCTTCAGACAAGAGTTTGTTGAGGCCATCAATGACGACCTCAATCTCCCCAAAGCGGTAGCCCTGCTGTGGGAAGCCAGCAAGGCCGACCTGGGGCCCGAATTTTATAAGCTGGCTAGCGAAGTGGACCAAGTCTTAGCCTTAGATTTATGCAAAGGGGCAATAGATGAGGAGGGGCCAATAGCACGGGAAGATCTGCCTGCCCATATATTGGCTTTAGTAGAAGAGCGGGAGGCCGCGCGGGCGGTGAAGGATTGGGCCAAGTCCGACGCTTTACGCCAGCAGTTACAGGAGCTGGGCTATCAGGTGAAGGATACGCCTCAAGGAATGGAGATAAAGCGAGCAAATTAGCAGCTAACCTTAAGAGGGGTTGCTCCTGTCAGCGGAGCAACCCCTTTTTGTTCCCTTTTTACCGTATGGCTAATAGTATGTAGTGAACTGCGTACGTGGTATCTATACCTGCTATGAATGGGGGTTAGCATGGTAAGAGCAACGCAGAAAGTTGGCAGACGCCAAATGGTGCTCGGAATCTTTGTGGCGAAAGCTTACGCTGAGCAGTTTAAAGGGGATAAGCCCATCTATGAAGCAGAAATTTATGCCAAGGCGGCAAAGCATAGGAATGTGCGGCTTTATTACTTTACAGCGGAGGATGTTTCGGGCGTAGGCGGAAAAAGGGGGAAAAAGAAGATATGGGGGTGGTCCCTGAGAGGTAACAAATGGAGGCACAGTCGGGTACCCTGGCCCCATGTGGTATTTGACCAAGTTATCGATCCTGAAGGCGCTGAGAAAAGGACTGTTAGCCGACTGCGACGCAGCAAGAATTTCGCTTGGTTAAGTCCTCGAACTGGTCTGCCTAAGTGGCTCACCCATAAGATCTTGGCCGGGCATAGCAGTTTGGCCCGATTGCTACCAGAGGAAAGGCGACTAAAATCGGTGGATGACTTGGACTATATGCTAGATAGACATAAATCTGTTCTCGTTAAGCCCGATCTGGGCAGTCGGGGACGCGGAATCACTATGATTTGGAGAGAGCCTGAAGGTACCTATGGGCTGCGCTATTCTGGTAAGGAAGAACAGGTTAGTGGATTAACCCTAGCAGAGGCTTACCAATTGGCTAGCAACTATGCCGAAGAGGACAATCTGGTTATCTCGCAGCAGATACCCCTACTGCGCGTAGGAAATAGTCTGGCCGATATGCGAATAATCATGGGCAAAAACCTGCAGGGAAAATGGTTACCGGTGCTTACTATTATGGGCGTGGGGAAAGAGGGGAGTTTTGTAACCAACTGGAGCATGGGAGCTGAAGAGATCCCTCTAGAGCAGGGGCTGGCGGCTGCCGGATTGCCAGCAGAACAGGTGAAGGCTTTAATTGATCAAGTGTTAGAGGTTTCCCATAAGCTGGCAAAGGCTCTGGAAGCGGGGAGGGGCACCTTATTGAAATCGGGTTGGACTTAGCCTTTGATACCGATTTAAGGCTTTGGTTTATCGAGGCCAACGCTAGCCCCGGTAAGGAAGCGGAGGATTCCGACACCATTCCTCCCTATTTCGCCTGCATAATTGATGGTGCCCTGCATTTTTGGAATAGCCGGCAAAAGCGACGTTCTCGGTGGCGACATCGTCGCCGACGAGAACAGGATAGATAAATAGGGGCTGTGGCAAAAGCAGTTGCGACAGCCCCCTGCATGGTCTTAACACATTCGCTCCCATCGCGCCTGGAGCAGCAAGTTTATTATCTATTTAGTTAAACAAATCCGGGTGTAACAGCTTTGCCACTTCCTCCAGCGCGTCAACTAGGCGTGGTCCCGGGCGACTAAATAGGTCCGGATTAATGGTATATACGCGATCGTTTTTAACTGCATTTACAGATTGCCAGTTGGGGCGGGCCTTAGCCTCTTCGGGGGTTTGTCCCACATGCCCTAGAATTAGAACATCCGGGTTGCTGGCTAACAGGTTTTCCAAATCTACTACCGGCCAGTCGGTGGTAGCATCGGCTGTAGCACTGCGGCCCCCGGCTATTTCAATCACGTCATGAATGAAGGTGTTAGGGCCCACCGACATGAGGGCGTCGTGCCATACTTCGTAGAACACCAGCGGTCGGTCTTCTTCGTTGATATCTTGAACCTTTTGGCTGACCGCATCGATGCGAGCCCGCAGTCCAGCTATAACCTCGTCGGCCTTTTCATTGACGTTGGCCGCCTTCCCGATTAGCTCAATATGTTCTAACATCTCTTCCACGCTGGCAGCGCGAATGGCTAAGACGGGGAAGCCCAGAGATTCCAGCTGTTCTACCACTTCTTTCGTGGTCAGTGAGTCGGCAATAATTAGGTCCGGATCGGCGGCTATAATTTTTTCCACATCCACACCTTGAAAACCGCCCATTTTTTCAATAGCTAGTGCTTCTTGCGGGTAATCGCACACTTCGGTTACCCCGATTACCTTATCTCCCAGGTCTAGTGCGAATAATATTTCCGTGCTGCTGGGCGCTAAAGACACGATGGATTCGGGTTGTTCGGGGATGGTAACTTCGCGGCCAAAGGAGTCGGTTAATACTAATGGATAGGTTTCACCATTGGCTTGCGGTGTGGTGGGGGCTTTACAGCCCGATAGAGTAAGCAAGACAAAGGATAAGAGTAATAGGTTGGTTAACAATCTTTTCTTCACTAAAAAAACCTCCTTCTTTGCTGAGCCTGGTTTGCTTTACAGACACCAGAAAACCCCACCTTGGTCAAAGTGGGGCATACCATATTCAGGCCTCTACCCACCTCCCTTTGGTCCGAAGGTCAGTGTGCGCACAGCGTTAGGCAGGTCTCCTGGCTTCCGGGGGAGCAATACACTCCCGCCGGTTACAGTGGCGGCACCGCTCAGGACTCGCACCTGATTCCCTATTCTCCTCAGTATTCCCAAGGCACCTAACACCGTATACAATTTTCTACCTTAGTATAGGATAAATGGGGACAAGCAACAAGTCTTATCTGTTTTTTCCAGTGTTTAAAGAGTTTACGTTCGGGCTACATTGAGTCTAGGGCGTAGTGTTTGCTTGACGCAAAAAAATGTCAAATTTATAATGGGGACAAGGCCGATTGGAGATGGAGGCGTTAACTAATTATGTTGCGTTTAGTGAAGCCAGATGAAACTGGCTATTTTGATACCTTGATTGCCAATTCTACCGGACCCGAGTTTGCGCAAACAGCTGCCTGGGCCCGCTTTAAGTCTCAGTCGTGGCGTCCCCGGCATTATCTTTTTGAGAAAGCGGGCGAGCCGGTGATCGCCATTACTGTTTGGTTAAGGAAAATTCCTCTATTACCCTATTACCTAGCCTATGCCCCCCGCGGCCCTATTTTATTGACTGTTGAAGGTAAAAAATTCCTGACGGGATTTTGGGAAGCCGTCCGGGCCGAATTGCGTCAGCAGGGGGCTTTTGCTCTTAAGATTGATCCGGCGTGGACCGATAAAAGCTTGGCGGAGCAGTTGAAAAAAATAGGCTTTAGAGAGGTAATAAGCGATCATCCCTTTGGGGGCGTACAACCTAGATTCACCTTCCGCTTGGATATTGGAGCCGAGCCGGAAGAGCTTTTAGCTTCTTTCTCTAAAAAGCTCCGTTACAACGTCCGCTATCCGGGCAAGCAGGGCGTAGTCTATTCTCAGGGCACCAAAGAGGACGTCCCCGCTTTAATGGCCGTCTTAGAAGCCACTAGTCGCCGCAGGAATTTCTTAGGGCGGAGTGCGGAGTATTATGAGCGCCTATTAGACGAAATGGGAGACCAGGCGGCGCTTATTATCGGCACAAAAGATGGACAAGTGGTGGCGGCAAGTATTACCATTGTTTGCGGCCGCCAAGCTTGGGCCGTTTACGGAGGTATGTCACGCGAACATGCCCGGCTGCGGGCCTATTACGGACTCAATTGGGAACGTATGTTGTGGGCTAAAAGCAAAGGTGCTACTTCCTTTGACTTTTCTGGGGTGCCTGTCGATCGTTCAGAAGATTCCCCTTTATACGGGCTCTATCAGTTCAAAAAGAGCTTTGGCGGCGACCTGGTTGAATTTATTGGTGAATATGAACTACCCATTCGCCCCTTCCTCTATTGGTGCTGGCAAACCTTTGCGCCCACCTTAATGAAAGTGATGAGGTGGTGGGTATCCCGTAGGCGCAACGGAAGCGAACAGCGAGGGGAGGAAAAGTGATGAAGTTTGCAGAACTGGTGGAGGCTATTGCCAGTGGTCAAATCACTGTAACCGGTATAGAACACGATTCACGGCGCTTACGCCCCGGGGTCGTTTTTGTTTGTATTGTTGGCCAGCGCTTTGATGGCCATGATTTCGCTGAGCAGGCAGTGGCCGCTCAAGCCGCCTTTATTGTGGGAGAGCGTGCCCTACCCTATCCCAATTACGTACAAGTTACCAACAGCCGGCAGGCATTGGCCGACCTGGCCTATGCCTATTACGGGAATCACAGTAAATCCATGCAGACGATAGGGATAACTGGTACCAACGGTAAATCGACCACCTGCCATTTGCTTGCCAGCCTCTTAAATCGGGTCGGTATTCCCACCGGTCTCATCGGCACCCTAGGTGTCTTTTTGCCCGAGAATAACCGACTGGAGGAGCTTCATAATACCACCCCCGATGCGGTAAATATGGCGCGTCTGCTGGCCCAGCTAAGGCAGCAAGGGGCGCAGGTGGTGGCGCTAGAAATATCTTCTCAGGGCCTGGAACAGGAAAGGGCCCGTAATATAGAGTTTGCCGGGGTGATATTCACCAATTTAACCCAAGACCACCTGGATTATCATAAAACGATGGAGGCCTACTATCAGGCTAAACGAAAACTATTTCAGCTGCCCCACCGGCAAGCAGTTATCAATATCGATGATCCCTACGGGCGGCGCCTAGCCGACGAGCACCCCGATAGCTGGACTGTCAGCCTTTGTCGGCCAGCCCGTATTCGGGCCAGTGAAATCGATATTCGGGCCGATGGACTAAGCTTTCTTTTGGACATCGATGGCCGTAAACAACGGTTGTCAGCCCCTCTTTGTGGAGAGCACAATTTATACAATTTGTTGTTTGCCCTCGGGGGTATTGCTTGCTTAGATTTAGATCCTTTTGCTTTCCTAGAGGGAGTGCCCCATCTCACTTTACCGGAGGGGCGCTGGATGGTAATCGGCAATTCGCCCACCGTGGTTGTAGATTTTGCCCATTCTCCCGATAGCTTTGAACAGGTATTAAAGTTAGCCAGCCGGGTGGCTAAGGGTAAGATAATTACCGTCTTTGGCTGTACCGGCAACCGCGATCGTAAGAAACGGCCAATAATGGGGGAGATAGTCAGCCGCTATAGCCAGTTTACGGTGCTTACCACCGATAGCCCGGGAGGAGAAGATCCGGAACTTATTACCGCCGAAACTTTGCCTGGCATTCATATTCCCTATTTAGTTGAACATGATAGGGAAAAGGCCATTGCGGCGGCCATAGAGATGGCTGAGGTTGATGACCTAGTGCTGATTTTGGGCCGTGGACATGAAGCAATCTTCGATTATGGTGCATATACGATTCCCCTCTATGACCCGGAGGTCGCTCGGCGCTGTTGGGAAAAGCGGCATCGAAGTTTAATCTAACAGGCAAACCATACCTCTTGCTATTGGCAAGGTATGGTTTTTTTATTGTCAATTAGCAGGAAAAACCGCTGGTGCAAAGAATCTAACATGTAGGCAACTATTAATAATGGTTGTTGTTACTGCATAGGAGGTATTTGGCATGCGGCTTTCAGTTGTGGCAAAGCTTGGGATTGCTTTTCTAATCTTGATTTTACTGACCGCCGGCTCTGGAGTGGTGGCTTATAACTCACTAAAACAAAGTCAACAGATTCAGCAGTCGGTTATTGAAGCTTTAGACTTTCAAAAATTCCTTATCGAGAAAGAAAATGACCATCTCCACTGGGTGAGCCAGTTCCACGATCTTTTTGTACTGGATATTGTGCCAGAGAAATTGACCACCCATACCGAGTGCGGGCTAGGCCAGTGGTATTACTCCATTTCGTCCGCTTCCATACCGAGCTCCGCTAATCTGGATGCAGATGCTATTACCAGTGCCTCCGAGGGCCGTCGAGATCGGAACATGGAAATATACGAAGCCTTAGGCGTGGCCCATATACAAGTCCATGAGACGGGACAAAAAGCTTTAGATTTATATAAGGCAGGTCGGGTAAGGGAAGCCATCGATGTTTTTACCTATGAGACTACGCCGGCCATCGAAGAGGTGCAAGCGCTCTTACATGAGATGGAAGAGGTGGAAGACAGCTATATCCAGGCTTTGATAGCTGAGAGTGAAGTTGTGCGGCAGCAAGCGGTTAATGCCTTGATGGCTGCCAGTATGGTTAGTTTGGTTGCTGCCATCGGGGCCGGGTATATAATGCACCGGCAGATTGCCAAACCTATTGGCCGCATGGCAGCGGTGGCCGAAACTATTGCTCAAGGCGATTTGCGTAATTCGGAGATTAAGTATCGTAGTAGCGATGAAATAGGAACCTTGGCTACTTCCTTGGCTAAAATGGTAACTAACCTGAGAGAACTGCTGGGCAATATTCAAGAGCAGGTAATCAACGTGACCCAAGCCAGCGATACCTTAGCCGCATCGGCGGAAGAGAGCGGCAAGGCGGCTGAGCATATTGCGATTTCCATCCAGGCAGTGGCCCATGGTGGCGCCGATGCTAGTGACCGTATGCACCACCTGTCCCAGGTGGCCGATTCCTTGCAATCGGCGGCTAGCATGGCCAGGCAGTCGGCGAATGTTACCTTAGAGGCCACTACGCAAACAGCAGCGGCTGCTGAGCAAGGGGTCGTTGCCGCCGATCAGGCAGCCCAACTGCTCGACCGAGTGGCGCAGAAGGTCAGTAATTTTACGCAGGTAATAGAAGCCCTCTCCGACCGCTGCCAGCAAGTCGGTAAGATTGTGGAACTTATCCAAGGTATCGCAAAACAGACCAACCTACTGGCCCTCAATGCCAGTATTGAAGCGGCCCGGGCTGGTGAGCACGGGCGGGGCTTTGCAGTAGTGGCTGATTCGGTACGAAATTTGGCTGACGAATCGCAGGCAGCCGCTAGCAATATCACCAGCCTCATAGAGGCCATGCAATCGGAGACCCTTGCCGCCAATGAGGCCATGGCTACTGAGGCTGTTGAGATACAAAATCAGGTGCAAACCATCAAAGAATCCATGTCGGGCCTAGCCAATATAGCTACCATTGCCAGCGCCACCGAGCAGGAGGCCAAGCAGTTTATGCGCATTGGCGAAGAATTGGCTAAATATAGCGATGATCTGCTAGAAGTGGTGCAAGCCATGTCAACTATTTTAGAAGAGAACTCGGCGGGGGCCGAGGAAATATCGGCTGCCACCCAGGAGCAAACAGCAGGGGTGCAGGAAGTGGCAGCGGCGGCCAGCGAACTAAAGAATTTAGCAAGCTTCTTAGAGCAACTGGTTCACAATTTCCGTCTGTAAGACAAAAAAACAGGGCCAATAGCGGCCCTGTTTTTATTTTGCAAGGGTAAATGATGGCTAGAATGTGGAATAACTTACATCATTCAACTTAAAAGGGATTTACTGTGAGTTGGCGAACCCCTATTATCAGGGGGGTGTTTGCTATCAAATACATGAAACGCATTTGGTTGATCAGTTTAGTTGGATTGCTGGTGTTAGGAAGTTTGACTTCGGTTGTGCCTCCGGCGGCCGCGGCTAATAGTAGAGGGCCTATGCTGGCGGCTTGGTATGCCAGTGAATTGGTTGGAGTGCCCCATCGTTTTGGCGGTTCTACGCCGGGGCAAGGGCTAGATAACTCGGGTTTGGTCTACCATGTATTTCAGAAGATGGGTGTGGATATGCCTCGTAGTTTATCGGCCCAGTCTAGCTTTGGTAGTGCGGTATCTATGAACCAATTGACCGCCGGTGATCTGGTTTTCTTCAAAGGTCCCAATACCAATAATATTATCCACGTGGGTATCTACCTTGCCGATGGCGATTTTGTAGCTTCATCGAGCTCAACCAATGGCGTGGTACGACGCAATTTGAATTCCAAGTATTATTTGGAACACTATGTGGGCGCACGAAGGGTTTCCACCAGCCGTTTCGCTCCCATCTACCAGGCAGTGGGGCAGGCGGCGCTAGAGACGGTAGGAATGCCCTATGCGGCCGGGCAAGCCACGGCTGATGGGGTGGACAATACGGGGCTAATGCGCTATATTTACGGTCAGTTTTATCTAAGTGTACCCGGCGATTTACTGGAGCAGGCGTCGGTTGGGGTGCACGTGCCCCGTTCTCAGCTACGACCGGGGGACATGATCTTTTTCCGCGGTACTAGCACCCCTACCCCTTATCGGGTAGGAATGTATGTGGGCGATAACGAGTTTGTGGTAATCGATGCTGACTTGGGTAGAGTCGTTAAGCGTAGCCTCAGTACCTCTTTCTATAGCACCCGCTACCTCTGGGCTCGTCGTCCCTATGCCAACTATGCGGAGCCGGCCAGCTTTGGGATGGGTACCGGTGTACAGCCACCGGCTCAGCAACCACCTGTACAGCAACCGCCGGCCCAGCAGCCTCCAGAACAGGAGCCGCCCCGAGACTCGGTAGCCGATCAAATAATAGCTTTAGCCCTACAACAAGTAGGTAAACGCTATGCTTTAGGAGCAACCGGTCCCAACTCCTTTGATTGTTCTGGCCTAGTCTCCTATGTGTTTGGGAAGTATGGCTATAAACTGCCGCGCGCTTCCTACAAGCAAGCCACAGTCGGACAGGTAGTAAGCCGGCAGGACTTGCAGAAGGGTGATCTGGTCTTTTTCCGCAATACCTGGCGCAACAATGGGTCCATAGATCATGTGGCAATCTACATAGGTGACGGTAAGATTGTGCACGCCATTACCTCCGGGGTGACTACCAACTCATTGACGGGGTATTGGCTCAACCACTACGCCGGCGCTCGACGTATTTTATCACCTTAAATGGTTAAATTAGGCCAAGCTCCCCATTGGGGATACTTGGCCTATTTAAATGGTTTTGGTAATCTTAGAATAAGGGGGGGGGAGTGCATGTCTAGCTTTTTCCTAACCGCAATCTTGATTGCCAACATGTTCTTTGCGGTTATTATAGTTTTTGTAGAGCGCAAACGCCCACTGGCGGCCCTAGTTTGGCTGCTTTTGTTACTTTTTTTGCCGGTGGCCGGTTTTTTATTTTACATGTTTTTCGGGCAGAAACTGCTTACCCGACGTAAATTCAGACTGAAGCAGGAAGATGATTTGCGCCACAATCGGCTTATTGCTGATCAACACCGTCAGTTGGCATGGATGCAGGACCGTTCACCAGAAGCCGATGCCGACTACCTAGGATTAGCGCGCATGAATTTGATTCAGGCATCCGCTCCCATCACTTTAGGTAATGAGGTTACCTTTTATGTTAGTGGTATAGATAAATTTGCCCAGTTGTGTGCCGATATTCGTCAAGCCCAGCGTTTTATTCACGTGGAATATTTCATTTGGCGAGACGATTTCTTAGGCCGACGCCTGGTAGAGGAATTGACGGCCAAGGCCCGGGCTGGGGTAGAGGTGAGGGTGATCATCGATGATTGGGGGTGCAAATTAACCCCTGATTCCCTGTTTCAACCCCTGAAGGTGGCCGGCGGAAAGATATATCGCTTTTTACCTATCACCCTTAAATTTGTTTTCAATGCCAATTATCGTAATCACAGAAAAATAGTTGTCATCGACGGCAACATCGGTTACCTTGGTGGCATGAATGTGGGAATGGAGTATCTAGGCCAGCGCCCTAAGCACAGCCCGTGGCGAGATACCCATCTGCGCATAGTGGGCCCGGCGGTGGCTTCCTTGGAAGCCCGCTTCCTGATGGATTATATGTACGTATCGGGGGAAGAAGTAGAATTGGGAGAACGATATTTACCCAGTAATGTCTTACGCCCCGGTGAAACGCCGATTCAAATAGTTTCCAGTGGCCCCGACTCCAAAGAACAACATGTTAAACAGGGCTACTTAAAGATGATCAACAGCGCCACCGAGAGTATACTTATCCAAACGCCCTATCTGGTTCCCGATGATAGTGTGTTGGAGGCATTAAAGATCGCCGCTTTTTCCGGCATTGATATCAAAATCATGTTGCCTGGCACACCCGATAAGCAGATTGTTTATAACGTGACCATGTCCTATGCGGGAGAGTTATTGGAGGCAGGGGCACGAATCTTCCTTTATGACGGCTTCTTACATAGCAAAGCCATCGTTATCGACAGTAGCTATTTGTCTATCGGCACGGCCAATATGGACATGCGCAGTTTCTCTCTTAATTTCGAGGTGAATGCTTTCATTTACGATCCAGAAAAGGCGCGCGAATATGAAGCTATTTTTGAGCAGGATTTGGCCAGCTCACGGGAGTTGCTGCGAGGGGAATACTATAGTCGTGGTGCATGGCAAAAATTCAAGGAAAGTGTCAGCCGGCTGTTTGCTCCTATCATGTAGCCACCAATTTTCCGGATTAAGGGAGTGTGAACTTTTGCACTCTGATCGAATAGTAGCTCTTCGATTTTGGCGAGTCTATAGGAGAACAGTTTTGTTATAATAAAGAAGGGTAAGTTCCTTGGGTACCATATTAGTGGGCATGTGGCTATTTTCACTACAATGATTGGAGGAGTATGTATGAAGAAGAAGATCCTGATTACAGGGGCTCTCGGTCAAATCGGTTCCGAGTTGACCCTGCACCTACGCGACATCTATGGCGATGATAACGTGGTCGCCAGCGACCTCAAACCCTCGGTGCCAGAAGGTGCCTTGGAGAATGGACCCTACGAAGTTGTTGACGTAACCGATGCGGATCAGGTAGCTGCCGTTGTCAAAAAGTACGATGTCAATCAGATCGTCCACTTGGCAGCCATCCTTTCCGCCGTAGGCGAAGCCAAGCCAACTTTAGCTTGGAATGTAAACATGGGCGGCTTATTTAACGTATTAGAGGTTGCACGGGAAACCGGCTGCGGAGTATTTACTCCTAGCTCCATTGCGGCTTTTGGCCCTTCCACACCGAAGGATAAGACCCCTCAGGATACCTTGCAGCGCCCAACTACCATGTATGGTGTAACCAAGGTGGCTGGTGAAAACCTTTGCGACTACTATTACCTGAAATATGGCGTTGACACCCGCGGTGTACGCTTCCCTGGCCTAATTTCCTATGTGGCTCTACCGGGCGGCGGTACCACCGACTATGCGGTTGACATCTACTATGAAGCGCTACGCAACAAGAAGTATTCTTGCTTCATTGCCGAAGGTACCTATATGGACATGATGTATATGCCCGACGCTCTCATGGCTATTTCAACTCTACTGGAAGCTAATCCGGACAAGCTGGTCCACCGTAACGCTTTCAACATCACAGCCATGAGCTTTGCTCCCGAAGATATTGCGGCTGAAATCAAGAAACATATCCCCGAGTTCGAGATTACCTATGATGTGGACCCGGTACGGCAAGCCATAGCCGAATCTTGGCCCAACTCCCTTGATGACAGCGCTGCTCGGGAAGAGTGGGGCTGGAATCCGAAGTACGACTTGGCCAGCATGACCACCGACATGCTGGAAAAACTGCGTGTGAAACTGAATATCCAGGAGTAGTAATCAGTCCCCATAGGAAAAACGGTTGCTTGCCATGCAAGCAACCGTTCTTATATGGGTAGCATACTTATTTGCAGTAAACGTTCCACGTGGGAAATAGGGTTGCAAATGGTTAGCCCCCCACCACCGGCGAAAAGCAGTCCGACTGCCCGGCGCTCATTATCAACCACTAGAGAGCCACTATCTCCCGGAGCACTGGGCAAGTCACTAATAATCTGGTCGGTGAATATGGCCGTACCTGCTGCACCGTAACTTACCCGTACCGCGGCACGAAGCAAGAGTATAATTCCTTGGGTAACGCCGGTGGTGCGGCCACTTTTCTGCACCAACAGATCCAACTCGGCCTCCCGAGTGCCGGTAACAGGGCCGATGCCGAGGATTTCCGGGTCTAAGGACTTGTCGGGTACTGGCTGAGCCACCGCCGCGTCTACCAAATTGGTGAGTTGGGTCATTGTCCCTTCTGGCCCGTAGTTAAAGGTCGTAATCTGCTGGTTGGCGGTCAGGAAGGTAAGGGCTTGAAAGCGAGCAAGTTTGGCAATCAGCGAGTCGGGCAGGCGCCCCCCATCTATGGGGCCGGGGAGAAGGATGGGATCGCCAATATAGGCCCGGTGATCGCGGCCGTTGCTGGAGTTGGCCAGTACATGATTGTTGGACAAAATGAGTGGGGCAGCACTCGTTTGATCATAGACTACTGCTCCAAAGGTACCGGCGGTAATACGGTAGTGGCCGATGCTCATACCGGGCGCTGCCGTTTGGGTTGGTTGCTGGGTGGATAGGGCTTGAAACGGACCCCCAGTGATGACATCGGTGGGGTAACCGGCGATCGATGCGGGAACGATATCGGCTGGCGCTAGGGCTTGTAAGGGCAGTTTTTCGGCAACCATAACAGTAATACAGAGCTTGTCGGTTTTCCGCCTCCCTTTGACTTTGATGCCAATGCCTACCCCAACCACATTAGCTTTCTGCAGTAATTGGCCGGCATGGGTCGCTAACGTGGCCTCTAAAGTCATTGCTGCAGCCTCCTTTCGCTCCATCTTATGCCTAACACCGGCACAGCAGAATAGCAGGAGCTGCCGCATAGAGAGCGAAATTAGAGGCAAGGAGGGATTTAGAGTGAGCCAAATGCTTTCATTGTGTATTGGTCGCCATAACAAAGAAGGACCAACAGCAATTCCGAACTATTGCCAACCGGCAGCAGCCGCTGATGCGCGCCGTTTTCATAGCGGTTTAGCCGGTTATCAAGTAACCCCCCTCTACGACTTGCCGGGACTAGCCCGGTTAGCGAAGGTGGGTAAGGTTTTGGTAAAAGACGAAGCGGAGCGGTTTGGGTTAAACGCCTTTAAGGTTTTAGGGGCCTCCTATGCCATCGCCCGTTTGCTAGCTCGGCGCCTCGGCTTAGATACGTGCGACCTAGATTTTGCTAAACTGACGGCTGCGGTGCAGGCCCGAGAGAAGCAGTTAACCTTTGTTACAGCCACCGATGGTAACCATGGCCGAGCCGTGGCTTGGGCCGCTCAACAATTGGGACAGCGGGCCGTTGTTTACTTACCCCAGGGGGCCGCTCCTAGTCGGGTGGCCGCTATAGCCGGCCATGGGGCCGAGGCGGTGGTGTTGGATACCAATTATGATGAGGCCGTGCGCTTTGCTGCTGAACAGGCGGAGCAAAAGGGCTGGTTGTTGGTGCAAGATACGGCTTGGGAAGGTTATGAAGAGATTCCTAGTTGGATTATGCAGGGATACACCACCTTGGCAGCCGAGGTATGGGAACAGATGCGAGCCTTAGGCGTGCAGCCGACCCACGTCTTCTTACAGGCCGGGGTTGGCTCCTTGGCCGCATCACAGCTGGCCTACTGGCAATCTCAGAAGGAACTGGCCCAGCCCCCTCAGTTTGTGGTGATGGAACCGGATAATGCGGCTTGTTTTTATTTGTCGGCCCAAAAGGACGATGGGCAGCCCCATGCGGTGACCGGCGATCTTGAGACGATTATGGCCGGTCTTAGCTGCGGCGAACCTAACCCGCTGGCCTGGCCCATCTTGCGCGACTACGCCGCCGTTTTTGCCAGTTGCCCCGACTACGTGGCCGCCTACGGCATGCGCATTCTTGGTAACCCCTGGTTAGGTGGCCCGCGTATTACTGCCGGTGAATCGGGCGCCGTGGGTGCTGGCCTTGTAGCCCTCTTGGCTGAGCCGTCTTATGCCCAGTGGCGCCGGCGGTTACAGCTGGATGAAAATTCGGTGGTGCTCCTAATCAATACGGAAGGGGCCACCGATCCGGTTAACTATGAAAGGGTGGTCTGGGGCGGCCAATATCCGCTACCATCCCTGGAGGGTTGATAGGAAGGAACATCAGACCAAATGGTAGGGAAATAGAGGCCCGATGGGTGCCAATACCCATCGGGCCCAAATTTATACTAGGCTCCAGGCTAGTGACTATCTCAATCATCCTGAAGCGTGATGCTGCCGTTAGAGGTAACGATATCCAACTGAAATTCCCCTTCGCCACGCTGAGCTTCTACCCGGTTGCGGCTGAGGCGTCCCCCTTCAAAAGACCATTCTCCAGCCCCCAAATTGATGCTACCATTGCTGGTTCTAGCATTCAAACTGACACCCAGTTCCTCCGGTAATTTAACTCTCACTGAACCATTGGAGGTGCGTAGGTTATAGTGGCCCCCTTTCTCAGGAACGGTGTTGAGCGTGATGCTACCGTTGCTGGTGCTAGCCACCAGGTTTTTTGGCCCCTGCTCAGAGGTGACGGTGATACGTCCGTTACTGGTAATGAGAGTAATTTCTTCACTCAAGTCGTGCACTTCTAAGCTGCCGTTGGAGGTCTTAGCTTGTACTTTTAGAGCAGGGGATAAGGTAATGGTATAGCTGATTGACTCGTGCAAAGGTGTATCTTTGAAAACAGCTCTTATGACCAGACGGTCCTCCGATTGTGCAATGCGCGTAGTCATTTGCTCCACCTTCTCGGCGGCAGTAGTTTTACTGGCCGCCCGGGCGTGATAGCGGGCCTCGATGGTGATATCGTCCCCCTCGTTACCACCAATCAGCGTTATATTGCCATTTTTCGATTCCACCACCAACTCGGTTAGACCAGCGCTCGCGTGGGTTAAGGTTTCCTTACGTTCTGCTTGCTGACCACCGCCAAACAGGTTAGGCAGAAGGTTTAGGTGTTCTGACTGCAAAATTGCCTGGCAAGATATCATAACTATCCAAGTAAGTACAATGATTAATAACCCCTTTGCCCACTTGTTAGCCATCCTCATCACTCCTTATCCATAACCGGCAGCATGGTGCCAGCTGCTGGCAACCATTTGTAACCACCTACAATTACTCTAACGCATTCACCAACAAAAAGTTACACCTATTTAGAAAAAGCCCACGCGATTAGCGCGTGGGCTTTGTGCCAGTTGCTTATTCGTGCTGGGGACGCATGAGAGGGAAGAGGATGCTATCTCGGATATTGGGTAAGTCCAGTAGAACCTGCAGCAAGCGGTCAATTCCCATGCCCCAACCGGAGATGGGGGGCATACCATGCTCCATAGCCAGCAGGTAGTCATGATCCAGCGGCATGGCTTCTTCGTCCCCTTGGCTACGCAGTCGGGCCTGCTCCTCCAAGCGCTGTCGTTGGTCAATTGGGTCAACCAATTCCGAATAGGCGTTGATTATTTCCGCCCCATTGACAATCAACTGGAAACGGTCCGCGACCGTGGGGTCTTCGTCATTGCGTCGGGCTAGAGGCGAAAGTTCAATCGGATGAGCCGTTAGGAAGGTGGGGGCAATAATTTTCGGGCGACTGACCTTCTTATACAGCACATCGATAAGGTTGCCTTTGCCCAGGGCTTCTAGGTTTTCGTGTTCCAGCTGGATTCCCTTCTCCCTGATGGCGGCCAGTAGTGAAGGACCATCCGGGTAAGCATTGATGTCAATGCCCGCATCTTTCAGTATGAGCTCGCGGAAGGTTACTACCGGCCACTCTTGTGAAAAGTCGATTAGGTGTTCACCGATTTGAATTTCATAAGTACCAAAAACCTTCTCTAACAGATAGAGAATCATGGAGCGCATCAGTTTCATATTGTCTTCATAGTTCCAGTAGGCGCTGTACCCCTCCACCATGGTGAAATCTTGCAGGTGAACGGGGCTTATACCTTCGTTACGGAAGTTGCGGGCGATCTCGTAAACATGGGTAAAGCCGCCAACAACCAGCCGCTTCAGGTAGGTTTCGGGCGCAATACGCAGATAAACATCGATGCCCAGGGCGTTGTGATGGGTCTGGAAGGGCCGGGCTAACGCACCGGAGGGCTGATTGGTCAAAATGGGCGTTTCAACTTCAATGAAGCCTCGCTCATCTAAGAAATTGCGCAGCGCCTTTATCAGCCGCGAACGGATTAAGGCGACGCGGCGGCTTTCCGCGTTGGTTATTAGGTCTAAATAACGCTGGCGATAGCGCAACTCGATATCGGTGAGCCCGTGCCATTTCTCCGGCAATTCTCGTAAGGCTTTGCCCAGAAATTGATACTCCTCCGTCATAATCGTTTTTTCGCCGGTTTTCGTAGTAAAGGTGGAGCCGGTAATGCCCACAAAGTCACCAATATCTATGATTTTGTGGAAGGCCTTGTAGGCGTCGCCCAGCAAGTCTTGCTTGAGAGCGATCTGCACGCGTCCCTCCACGTCCTGGAGATGGGCAAAGGTCAGTTTGCCCAGCTTACGGAGGGCCACAATGCGCCCGGCAACCCTGACTTTTTCTGTTCCGTCGGGCAGTTGGGCTGCAGCGGTTAGTGTATGGGTAATCTCAAACCGCTCGGGCCAGGGCTGAATGCCCAGTTCCTTGATGGTTTTTAGTTTCTGTAAACGATATTCGGGTAGGTTAGACATCTGCATTCCTCCTCAAAAAATAAAGCCCTTCTTCCCTGAAGGGACGAAAGGCTTCTTTCGCGGTACCACCCTGCTTGGCCACCAAAAGGTAACCCGCTCTTATCCCGATAACGGGGGACAACCGTAGGGCTCGGTCCGAGTAATGCTACTCGTTTTTCTCACCCCAACTCCGCGGCTTTCTTCTAGGCGCCTTCATGCTGCGCTTCCACCAATGCGCAACTCTCTGGGAATCCGGAACAGCCTATACTTCTCCGCATCATCGCTACTCGTAAAAATCATACTGGAATGGCTAGGCCGAGTCAAGGGCAACTAGGAGCGGCAGATTTGCCGAATTGCCTCACAAACCGTTTCTAAAGATTCCGGTGGGGTAAAATAGCCGGGACTTAAACGGTAACTGCCGCCGGGAAAGGTGCCGACGGCCCGGTGGGAAAGGGGAGAGCAGTGTAAACCCGGTCGCCCCGCAATGCGCCACTTATCATTCATGATTTGGGCTAACTCATCGGCGCTGAGCCCTTCAATATTAAAAGACACCAGGCCGGCCCGTTGTTCCGCACTGGTCGGTCCATAGAGGATGACCCGCTCCTCCGCCTGTAAGCAGGCTAGCAGCTGTTCCATATCGGTCTTCTCTTTAGCCATGACTTTATCAAGGCCCGTGTTGTTGATGAATTTGATGGCTGCGCCTAAGCCGGCAATACCGGCGGCGTTGAGGGTGCCACCTTCCAAGCGATAGGGGAGTTCATCGGGATGCATACGCGCATCCGACTTGGTGCCCGTACCCCCATCCCGCCAGGGCAGGATACCCACATCCCGCAGAGTAATAACGGCACCGGTGCCGTAGGGCCCTAAGAGCCCTTTGTGCCCGGGGACCACAAGAATATCAATACCTAATGCCTGCATGTCAATAGGATAATGACCGGCTGTTTGGGCCGCGTCTAAGGCAAAAAGGGCACCATGTTCATGGGCCACCTTGGCCAACGCCGCCGCATCTTGCCTATACCCCAAGACGTTGGAGGCGTGGTTGATAATCACCAATTTAGTTTCAGGGCGCATAACGGCGGCCAGCTCTTCTGCCGATAGGCGCCCCTCCTTATCGGCTTGTAGATAGGTTACATCGACTCCCTGACGCTCTAAGCGGCGTAATGGGCGACTGACCGAGTTGTGTTCCGTGTTACTGGTGACGGCATGGTCTCCAGGGGCTAATAGCCCCTTGATTACTAGATTTAGTCCATCGGTGCCGTTAAAGGTAAAAGCCACCAACCGAGGGTCGGGAGCACCGAAAAAGTCGGCTAGAAGCTGGCGGGTTTCTTCTACAATTGTATCAGCCTGCTTAGATAAACAATGGCCGGAGCGGCCCGGATTAGCTCCTACTTCTCGCATGAATTTATCGGTAGCCCGGTAAACTTCCTCCGGCTTGGGCCAGGAGGTGGCTGCGTTATCAAAATAATGCATGTCCAGCACTATAAGTCCCCCTCAAGTTTGTCTCACAGTTTAACTTTCCCTGTGATCATTACGGACATGCAAAGGACTGACCTTCTAGTTGAGAAGCATGGCAGCCCCCACCGTGCCCGGCCCCGTATGTACTCCAATCACAGGGCCTACCGCCATCAACATTTCCGGCTCTTGGTTCAAGACTTGGTACAATTTGTTGGCAAGACGGGCCGCCGCCGGCTCCGCTGCCCCATGGGCGACTACCAGCCGTTTTATCTTTCTACCCCTAGCTAGGTTTTCGAATTGGTTTACTATCTCTTGTAAAGCTTGTTCCTGACGACGAGCTTTACCGGCTGGGATATAGATGCCATCAACTACCCGCACGATGGGTTTTATGTTTAATAACGAACCCATTACGGCCGCCACTTTGCCTATCCGCCCACCCTTGTGTAAGTATTCTAGAGTATCGAGAGTGAACAAGACCTCCGTATTTTGGCAAACCCGATCTAGCTGAGCCACTATTTCATTAGCCGCAAGGCCCTGCTCCACCATTTCCCTGGCTTCCAGCACGATCAGCCCTATGCCTAAGCTTACAGATTTGGAGTCCACCACGTGAATTTCACCGGCTACCATTTCTTTTGCCGTCAAGGCCGCATTTATGGTGCCGGATAAGCCGGAGGAAATATGAATGCTGATAATACTATCATATTCTGCCAGCAACTTCTCATAGACAGCCTTAAAGGCCAGGCCGAAATTAATGGTCAGAGGAATGATGGTAATGCCCAATTCTTGTGCTCTTTGGGGCGGCAGGTCGGCCGTGCTATCGGTGACAATGGCTATGCGTTTCGTCATGATTAAAAAACCTCCCTCATAGTCGGATGGGCCAGCGATTGCTGGCCCTTTACTAATTAGACTGAGGTCGGTTTAGAAAGTGTTGCCCTAAGACATTATTTTAATAAAAAAGAAGGGGCTGCTTTACTACAGCCCTTTCTAGCTAGCTTATATCACATCGAATTCGCGTCCCACGTGCTCTAGTATTTCTAAGGCCTTATCTAGATGTTCACGGGTATGGGCCGACATCAGGCTTACACGTAGCCTCGATAACCGTTTAGGAACAGCCGGATATTGGACCGGATTGATATAGAGACCTAGCTCATGGCAGCGTCGGCACATATCACGCACCGCTGTTTCTGCGTTACCGATGTTGTAACCGAGACTAAGTATGTTTTTACGGAAATAATTAATGTTATCCCAAAGTTGGGCCCTCAGCTCCGGTTCGGTCTCGATCACATCTAGGGCGGCAATCAGCGAACCGGTGGCTTGCGGAGTAGGGGCCGTTGAGAACATATAAGATCGAGAATAAAAATGCAGCAGTTGGATTAACTCTTTGTTGGCTGCAATGAAACCTCCTACTACCCCTAACCCTTTACTAAAGGTACCGGCCACAATATCAACCTTGCCTTCCAGCCCGAAATGCTCGGGAGTTCCACGGCCATTGGCGCCAATTACACCGGTAGCGTGAGCCTCGTCTACCATCACATAGGCACCGTAAGCATGGGCCAATTCGACGATCTCATCCAGTTTGGCGATATCGCCATCCATAGAATAGACGCCATCTACCACTACCAACTTGGTGCGATATTTGTCTTTAGCTTTTTGTAAGGCTCGCTCCAGAGACTGCATGTCATTGTGGCGGAAATAGCGAACGTTGGTGTTTTTGCAGCCATCGATGATGCTGGCATGTACTAGCAGATCGAGAATAGCAATGTCCTTATCGGTAAGCATGGCTAACAAGGTGCCGCAGTTAGAACCAAAGCCGCTAGTGTAGAGGATCGCATCTTCGCAACCCTTAAACTTGGCCACCTTTTGCTCCAGTTCTACGTGAATGTCTAGAGTGCCGCCCAGTAGGGGTACGCTCCCGGCCCCCGAGCCGTACTTTTCCAAAGCGGCCCGGCCGGCGGCTATAGTGCGTGGGTGCTTAGTCAGGTTTAGGTAATCATTTGATGCCATATAGATCATTTCATTGACTTTACCGGTTAAAGGGTCCACGACCTGCATGGTGGGTCCTGAACCATCAAGTGATATCCTTCTGTAGTGGGCATGGCCCCGCCGCCGGCTATCCTCCGCATATTGGGAGAATAGGCGGGCCCTGCCCATAATATCCTCATCCGGTATATCAACGAAATCAGCCAAGGTGTACTTCGTAGAATCCATTAACTCATCCCCCTGCGAAAGGTTTGTTTGCAAGTTAACTTTATACCAACATTGTAAGGCTTAGAACTATCTTGTGCAAGCAAATGTGCAACATCTTCGTAGATATTCGCCGGTGGGAGCATCAATGGGGATGGTCCCGCTCATACTAAAGATGGAAAACTACTAGGATCGGAGTGAGGCCCTTGTCAGCCACCATGAGCCTGTTCTGGATAATCTATTTTCTCCTAGCAGCAATCGTCATGCTCAGTCTGGTACCCCAGCGGAACATAGTCCGCCTTCTCCCGTTCGGAATAGTGGGAGGGGCTGCGGTAGCAGCCATAATCCAAATCATTGCCGTTTGGTATTTGCGCCTTTGGCGCTTTAATTTCACCGACTTGGCAGCTTACCGCGGCATACCAATCTTTTTAGTCCTCTCCTGGTTACCATTAATGATTATTTTTGCCAATTGGCTCCTTACTTTACCCGCGGGCACAGGCCGATTTTTTTACATCACCGGCTTTGCCTTGGCCTCCGTTGGTATCGAATATATTTTGCTCCGCACTCGCTTCATGGTGCATATGAATTGGAGTATAGTGCGTACCTCTTTGCTGGCCTTGGCACTACACTTTTTGCTGGCTTGGTACTTGTTGGCCGTACGACCAGGGGTAGAAGAAACAAAAATACACCTATTAAAAAGGTAGGAGCTCTATCGGATTCTCAGATACTCCTTAAAATACCACGGGGCTGCCGCAAAATAATTGCGACAGCCCCTTTGCAGTGGGAAAACTAGTGGCTAACTACAATTTCCCCGTCCTTAATTACATAGCTGATGTTGGCTTTGTTCTGGAGCAAAGTAACGTCGGCAAAGACGTCACCCCGCACCACGACCACATCGGCCAGCTGGCCACTGGCTAGGGTACCCACATTTGGTCGGTCGCAGACCTGGGCCGCCGTACTGGTGGCAGCAGTAAGGGCCTGTAGTGGCGTCATACCGGCTTCCACCATCAACTGCAACTCGAGGGCGTTCCGTCCTGGCCGGTTAAGGGGTGTGCCGCAGTCGGTACCAAAGGCGATGGTTACCCCAGCTTTGAGGGCCTTTTTGAAGCTTTCTGAATGGGATGCGTAGACATACTCGGCTTTAGCCACCGCGTAAGCCGGAATACCGGCCTCAACGCCACCTTTAACGATATGGTGGGGGGCAACCAGGGTGGGCACCAGGGCCACATTGCGATCCAGCATCATTTGTATAGCTTCATCGTCTAGGAAAATACCGTGCTCGATAGAGTCCAACCCGGCCAGGATAGCGTTCTTAATACCGGTGGTACCTTGGGCGTGGGTGGCCGTCTTGCGTCCGGCTTTATGGGCTTCTTCCACGGCTGCCCGCATCTCTTCCACCGTGAGCTGGGCGGAGCCCGGTTCTACGCCAGGGGTCATTACGCCGCCGGTAGCCATAATTTTAATTACCTCGGCGCCAGCACGCAGTTGCTCGCGGGCACCCTTGCGCGCCTCATCCACGCCGTCTACTTCACGTCCACCCATCCAGCCGTGCCCCCCGGTCATGCAGATGCACATACCGGAGGTGATAAGGCGGGGCCCCACGATATAGCCATTTTCTATTGCCTGTTTTACTTGAATATCTATTTGGTTACGGCTTCCCATGTTACGCACAGTGGTAATACCGTGTTCCAGCAGAATGCGGGCATTCTTGGCGGCGCGTAACGCAAGGGACGTATCGGGCAATAGGCGATCTCCCGAGCTATCGGCGTCGCCGCTGCTAGTAATATGCACATGGCAGTCGATGAGACCCGGTAGCACGGTGCAACCGGAAGCATTAATCACCTGGGCATCAGTTTCGTCCGGTAGTTCCGTCACAGGAATTACAGCTTCCACCTTGTTGCCATCAATAATTAGAGCTTGGTCTTCTTGTGGCGGGTTCTTGCCGTCAAAAAACAGGCCACCTTTAATGATCAATTTGGACATGCTTACTTCCTCCTCTAGGTGAATTTTAGGGCGGCGGGCTACCCATTTCAGAGCCGGCGGCTCGTTACTTTAGCTACTAGCTAACCGCCTTGTAGTAGGATTCCCTGCGTAGGCCCAAATTCCTTTAGGCTAAAAAAGATGCTGCGCAAAACATCGTTCGCGCAGCCTATGTTAAGCCTTATGCAACTATAGCTAGTCGCTCGACTTTGAGCTTTACAATGCGTCTGCCGCTAATGGCGACTACTGTTATTCTAATGCCATAGTCGGGCAGGTTGAGGGTTTCGCCGGTAATAGGTATGTGATCTAACAGCCAATAAACAAAACCGCCGATAGTATCCACCTCTTGATCGGGCAATTCCACGCCCACCAATTCACTAACCTCGTCAATGGGTACGGCTCCATCCACCAGCCAGGCGTGGTCATTCAGCTGTTCTATCTCCGGCTCCTCATTTATGTCGAATTCATCGTGGATTTCGCCCACGATTTCTTCCAAAATGTCCTCAATAGTTACCAGGCCGGCCGTACCACCATACTCGTCTATAACAATGGCCATATGAATGCGCAACGCTTTCAGTTCACGCAATAGGTCATTTACGCGCTTCGTTTCCGGCACGAAGTAGGCTTCCCGCATGAGGGATGTTAGGTCAAACCCGCCCCCATTATCACCATAGGCCAATAGGTCCTTGGCATATAGCACGCCTACAATGTTATCCACCGTTTCTTCGTAAACCGGTATGCGGGAAAATCCAGAGGAGATAATCTCTGCCCAAATACTGTCTAGGGGATCATCGATGGCAACGGTGACCATATCTACCCGCGGAGTCATAATCTCCCGTACTAGAGTGTGATTGGCCTCAAGGACGGCCACAATCATATCCCGCTCCGCTTCTTCTACAGAACCGGCTTCTTCTCCCATATCCACAAGGGTGAGGAGCGATTCCTCATCGATGGCCCCATCATCAGGTTCAATGGGCAAGTGCTTGCTGAGCCGGCGAGGAATTTGCAACAGAGGTGCTGCCAGCGGCCTTAGGACCTGAAAAAACCAATTGATTGGACGAGCAGCCCAGAGGGCAAACCGGGCCGCATGTATAGTGGCCAGCCGTTTGGGTATGATCTCGCCGAAAATTAAAATCAAGACGATCATACCCCAACTGGCAAGGGCAGTGCCGCTTAAACCGAGTATCGCCACATCTTGCATCAGTACCGTTGCTAATACGGTAGCCAGTACAACTGCCAAGTTGGTGCCCACTAGCAAACTAGATAGCAGGGGCTGACGTTGTTCCAATAGCCGGTCGACCAGCTCAGCCCCCTTCGTTCCCTGCGCAACTAGCTGTTTAACCGTTAAATTGTCTAGTCTAATGAAAGCCGTTTCCGAGGCGGCAAAGAAGGCCACCAGGAGAAAACTCAAGAGCCAAAGAGCTAAAGTTACTAGTAAACCTAACACGAGACCACCTCCTGCGAGAGGATCGAGGTGGGTTCGTGGTCATATTCATCAGCTATATCGCCTACTATTTCTTCTAAAAGGTCTTCCATAGTGATTAAACCGATAGTTCTACCTATCTCGTTCTTTACGATACACATGTGCATACGGCGAGCCTGCATTTCCTGCAGCAGATAATTTATTTTATGAGAAGGTCGACAACGCATAATCGGCCGTATCACATCGGTTAGCTGCCGGTTCTTCTGGTCCCTGAGCAATGGTAGTAGGTCTTTAACATAAATTAGACCCACCACATTGTCTATGGTGTCCCGATAGACCGGGAGGCGAGAAAACCCTTTTTCATTGACAATCTGGATAGCTTCTGTCATCGGCAAATCGATAGGAATAGCCACAATCTGTTCCCGCGGCACCATTATACGTCCAATGGGTGTATCGTCACTGGCGAAAATGCCGTAAATCATCTCCCGATCCTCTTGTTGGAGTGTACCAGCTTCTTCACTGATATTGACCGCCGTTTTGATGGTTTCTTCGGTTACGTCGGGGGCATCATCTGCCCGGTCGCTCTTACCGAGCCAATCAGTAAAGAAGTGCAGGATGCCAACCAAGGGACGCAGTAACCAATGCACAAAGGATATGGGGCTACTGGCAAAGAGAGCCAACGATTCCGGTGCAGAAGCGGCAATGGCTTTCGGTGTAACTTCACCGAACACAAGTAACAAAATTGTCGTCACAACGGTAGCAAGTGCACTAGCAATTCGAGTCCCATAGCCTCTAAGCAATTCCAGAAAGGTGATAGTAACCAAACTGGTAAGCCAGATGTTGACCACCGTGTTGCCTACTAATAGGGTGGATAGGACTCGTTGACCGTCATTGACTAATCGCTGCACTAGATCGGCCTTCTTAGCTCCTTTATCTTGCAACTGGCGCAAACGCACCGGACTTAAAGAAAAAAGAGCGGTCTCTGAGCCGGAAAAAAGGGCCGACAAGCTAAGCAACAACATGATCAACAACAATCGATAGGTACTACTACCTCCAGGGTCGTCCAAGATTAATCTCCCTCCTATTTTGTTGTGGCAAATGTTTTGCCATTATATCTATATTTCGATGCCACTGGTGAAAATTCCTGCCCTGCCACAGAGCCGCCTAGTGTGGCCCTGCCAGCCAAGAAATTGTCTGCTCGGGCCCGGCAGGGAAAGTTTGGCCTACAAACATTATCTCACCCGATTGTGGGGGGCGACAAGTGGAGGGTGAACCTTTGTGGGGGCGTAAGCGGGGGCTAAGAGGAGAGCAACCGAGCTACTTGCAGCAAATCTCCCTTGAAAGGTGGTTTCTTGACCTATTAGGCGTTTTCTTAGATAATAACACCAAATAGCACCAATTTTAGAGAAGGTAGAGAAGGGGGATGTGGTGGCTTGTCAGGAAGAGCTGTCTACTACTTAAGCGTGTATTCCTTGTTATTTTTAGCCTTCGGAATCCTGTGGTTATTTATCTTTTTCCGGGGAGCTTTTCAGGGGGGCAAAGCCCTATATTTAACACCTATCGGCACTGGTGCTATAGCCTTCATGATTGCTTTACCCTTACAAACTCTGCTGCAGACTTATGCCAATAGTTTATTGGCCAGCATGGGAGCTTCAATGCTGGTTACCGGTGCAGTTGTAGTGCTGATCAGCGGTTTTGTACAGGAAGCCTTTAAGTTGCTAGCCATTCGCATAAATCGTTTTGCTACTTGGGGGAAGTTGAGCTGGTTACCCTTGGGGTTAGCCGTCGGCTTAGGTTTCGGCCTTTGGGAAGCATGGCGTTTAGTAGCCTGGCCTTTTGGCAAAAGCGGTATTTGGATGCCACTGGCAGTAATAGAACGCTTCTCAGCCATCGGCCTGCATATAGCTCTAGCTTTCATTATTGCCTATGGTTCGCATAGATCCCAGCCCTGGCCCTATTTTCTGCTGGCGGGCTTTTGGCACGGAGCAGTCAATTTTCTAGCCATCCTTTATCAAGGCCGCTTCATCGGCATCTGGCTGACCGAGGCTGGCATCTTTTTTATGGCTATCGCGGCTCTGGCAGTGGCCGGTTGGCTTTATCGCCGGGCACTAGTCACTGAATGAGATAAGCTTAGCACGGCTTTCCCCCGGTGGGGGAGGGCCTTTGTTTTGCTGTCTAATAGACCGCAGGATTTTACATCGGCTAGCGCGAATTGTTATGATAAAATGATCTCAGTTTGATGCAGGGGAGGAGTTGACTATGAACGTCTACGATCAGGCCCATGCGTTAGCTCGAAACTTAAGAAACCATCCCGATGTTGTTGCTTTGCGGGAAGCAAAGGCCAAGGTAGATGCAGATCCGCAAGCTAAGAGCATGCTAGATAATTTTATAGAAAAGAGTATGCAGTTAAGAATGAAAGAAATGAAAGGTGAGGATATTAGTCCAGAGGAAAAGGAACAGTTAGAAAAGCTATCGGAAATAGTTTTCCTACATTCAGATATTCGTGCCTTTCAAGAGCGCAGTATGCGCGTTGAGAGGTTGCTGCATGACATCTATGGCATAATTACTAGGGCCGTGCAGCTCGAGACAGACTAGCTAGGAAAGGCGGTATTCTAGTAGATGTTATCTTGTGGTATTGTGGGGCTCCCTACAGTGGGGAAAACCACCCTATTTAATCTGCTGACGGGAGCCCAGGTACAGAAGTCCCAGTTTTTTTCGGGGCGCATCGATGCCAATGTGGGTATTGCCAAGGTGCCCGATGCCCGTATCGATTTCTTATCCGATTTATACAAACCTAAGAAAACGACCTACGCCCAAATGGAAGTCATTGACCTCCCCGGATTGGTTAGAGGGGCTAGTCAAGGGCAGGGAGTCGGCAACGCTTTCCTGGACGGTGTGCGTCAGGTAGATGCTCTGATCCAAGTGGTACGAGCCTTTAACAACCCGGACGTTTTGCACGTGGAAGAGAGTATTGACCCCATGCGGGATATGGAAACCATCAATTTTGAGCTCCTGATGGCCGACCTGGATTTCGTAGATAAGCGAATTACCCGTATTAAAGAAAGCAAAAAGGTAAAGCCAGAGCAGCTGCAGGAGTTGGCCGTTTTAGAGAAATGTATGGCCCACTTGGAGCAGGAACTGCCCTTTTCCAGTTTGGAATTGGAGCCTGAGGAGCAGGCGGCTTTGCAGAATTATACATTCTTAACTGACAAGCCCATGCTAGTGGTGGTCAATTTGGATGAGGAACAGTTCGCTACTAAGGATTATCCTCAGCGGGAAGCCCTTTTAGCGGCTGCAGAAGCTAAAGGTTTGCCGGTAATAGAGCTCTGTGTGCAGATTGAAGAGGAAATTAGCCAGCTGGATAAGGAGGATCGGGAGCTATTTTTTGCTGAGCTGGGCATTACCGAGCCGGCCATTAACCGGGTGATGCGGGTAGCTTACGAAACCCTAGGGCTGATCTCCTTCTTTACTGTAGGAGCCGATGAGGTGAGAGCCTGGACCATTCGCCAAGGTACAACAGCCAAAAAGGCGGCCGGGGAAATCCACTCCGATTTGGAGCGAGGGTTTATCCGGGCCGAAGTGATTAAGTTTACCGATCTAGCCGAGTTGGGAAGCGAGGTAAAAGTAAAAGAGGCGGGTAAGGCCACTTTAGAAGGTAAGGAGTATGTGGTGCAAGACGGGGATATTATGCATATTCGCTTCAACGTATAACTGCAGGGAGGCAGAACAATGAATACGCCGCAGATAGCAGCGCAACTGGTCAGTTGGCTAAAGGATTATGTATATGGGGCTGGCAGCCGGGGTGTGGTTTTTGGTCTTTCGGGTGGATTAGATTCGGCCGTAGTGGCCGGGCTAGCCGTGCGCGCCTTCGGTGACGATGCCTTGGGTATTATCATGCCCTGTTATAGTGACCCCACCGATGCCGAACATGCCGAGCTGTGTGCCCAGACGCTGGGGCTACCGGTGATTACCGTTGATCTTAATCAACCCTTCGATGCCCTATGTCAAGTCTTATCTGTCACTGCCGATTCGCCCCCTTTAGCCGTTGCCAATCTTAAACCCCGTCTGCGCATGCTGACCCTCAACTACTATGCGGCTGAGCGCCGGGCGTTAGTACTGGGAGGAACCAACCGTAGCGAATGGGTAACCGGCTACTTTACCAAGCATGGCGATACAGGAGTTGACCTAATGCCCATTGCCGGCCTGGTTAAAAGCCAGGTGCGAGAATTGGCAGCCTACCTGGGTGTCCCACAGGTTATTATAGATAAGGCCCCTTCCGCCGGTCTTTGGCCTGGCCAAACCGATGAGGAAGAAATGGGAATTACCTACGACCAATTGGATGAGTATATCTTAACGGGCAAGGCCGACGCCAATGTGAAAGAGATTGCCGACCGTCTACAACAACGGAGCGAGCACAAGCGGCGCCTGCCACCAATACCCCCGTTTTGTTTTAATTAATCCATATACTTGTTTTGATATAGGGAGGTTTGAAAAAGAATGGCTGGCCATTCCAAGTGGAGTAATATTAAACACCGCAAAGCAAAAGCCGATGCCCAAAAGGGCAAGATATTTGCCAAGGTTGCAAGGGAAATAATTGTAGCAGTAAAACATGGTGGCGCTGATCCGGAAAGTAATTTTGCGCTCCGCATGGCCTTAGATAAGGCACGCAACTATAATATCCCCAATGAAAATATTAAACGCGCCATTCAACGGGGGTTGGGCGCCAGCGATGGCGATAACTACGAGGAGTTCACCTATGAAGGCTATGGGCCCGGGGGTGTGGCCGTTATGCTTGACCTGCTCAGTGATAATCGCAATCGAACGGCTGCCGATATTCGCCATCTTTTTAGCAAACATGGCGGTAATTTGGGCGAGAGCGGTAGTGTAGCTTATCTCTTTGATAAAAAGGGACTAATCGTCATTGATCGGGAGCAGGAGTCCCGCTCCGAAGATGAGATGATGCTTTTGGCCTTAGAGGCAGGGGCTGAAGATATACAGGTGGAAGAAGATAGCTTTGAAATTGTAACGGACCCATCCCAGTTGGAGAGTGTGCGTAACTTCTTTGCAGAACAAGACATAGCTATCGCCTCGGCCGAGGTTTCTATGATTCCGCAAACCACCGTTTCCGTTGAGGGCGAGGTGGCTGAAAAGGTGCTGAAACTCTTGGAAGCTCTAGAAGACCACGACGATGTGCAAAACGTATACACTAACGCTGACCTGCCCGATGAGGAAGCGTAAATAGGTAGCGGGGCTGTGCGCAGAAGAAGTTCTGCGCACAGCCCCGTTTCTTAGCCGATCTGACCCTGACAGTAGATGATAACTCTGGTATCAGTGTCAGTCGTGTTTGTAATGACTACCCGTAAATAGCGGGCAAAAACATCGGCCACTAGCCGGGTTGTATCCGAAGGCTGCACCAGCCGGGGGGCACTGCTACTGACGTAGTTGATTCCGTCGGCAGATATTTCTAAGTGGGCACTTACAGAACTGGGGCCCTCATTAGTAACTATGGCAGTCATAATACGGGTGTCACTGACATCTATCACCATATCTCTAGTGTCGTTAGCTGGAACAGTCACATTCCCATGAGCATTGACAAAGGTGGGCGGAGCAACAACCGTCTGCGGCAGGGTATATTCAATCATCAGTTGCGGCCAATAATCCGAGTTGGGCGCATTAGTGGAATGGATTTGGAAAAAGGTCCCTCGAGCTAAGTTTGATGCACCTAAAATCATTAGCCCTAATGGGGCGTATTCCCCCGAGTGCCATTTTTGTACCAGGCTGGTTAAGTCTAAATTAAGCAGCCCGGTGCTAGGAGTGGGGAAAACCTGTAAGGGATTAGAGTCATACTCGGGACAGGTGCGCCACGTCACCCAACGCCAATTCCAATTACTTATGATTCTACATACCTTAAATGTGGCTTGTGTATCGGTTTGCTTCACATTCTGGACCCTCAGCAGCAGTTGGGCATTGAGAATGGTAGCATTAGCAGGCAAAACTGATTGGGGCCTAAAATTGATCAATGTATATCCTAAAGAGCCGTTAAAATCCCGCCCCACCGACAGGTGTTGGTGGCGGGAATAATTTTGGTAAGGGCGAAACTGGTAGACGAAGGTATTGCCACGGGCTGGAAGAAAGATGGTAGGCATAGCAAATCGCCTCCCTAGTTAGCTCTTTTATAGCAGTATATGTTGCACAAAATATATATGACAGTTGAAGATGAGAACCAATATGCTAGTAACACTGTTGTGTATAGTGTCATATCTTGATACAAATGCAGCCAGCTGCATTGATATCAAGTGAAGAGGTGAGCACGGATGCCCAACTATAAAGTATTTCAAGATGCCCCCTCGGAACTGAGGGTCCGAATCTATGGTCTTGATAACGGCCTGGATCAATCAATAAAGGTAGACGCCACAGGCGCGGTAGCTATTCAAAATGATGGCGGTAGCCTGACCGTAGACGCCACCGATCTGGATATCCGCGACTTGAATAATGCCACTGACAATGTACTGGTCTATGGTAGCGACGGCGTAGACAATCAGCCTCTGCTTACCGATGCAACCGGTGCCTTAGCCATCCAGGATAATGGTGGTAGCCTAACCGTAGACGCCACCGATTTAGATATCCGTGACCTAGATAACGCCACTGACAATGTACTGGTCTATGGTAGTGACGGCGTAGATAATCTGCCTCTGCTTACCGATGCAACCGGTGCCTTAGCCATTCAGGATAATGGTGGTAGCCTAACCGTAGATGCCACCGATTTAGATATCCGTGATTTGGATAACACCACCGATAGCGTTTTGGTCTACGGTAACGATGGTGATAATAATGTGGCTCTACTCACCGACGCCAACGGTGTGTTACAGGTGGCAGTCGTCTCCAGCTATAGGGAGGCCTCTGAAACGGTCAATACAGGTGCCACTTTCGTCGGCTCTACCGCCCAAGACATTAGTCTCCACCCCAACTATACC
Source organism: Bacillota bacterium (assembly GCA_023622465.1). Taxonomy (GTDB): domain Bacteria; phylum Bacillota; class UBA994; order UBA5500; family UBA5500; genus UBA5500. The sequence continues at coordinate 51,332 of JAMNZE010000093.1, forward strand.
TGGTTTATAAAGAATACCGGTGTTAATACGGCCACTGTGAAGCTGCAGATTAGCCCTAACAATGTGGATTGGGTAGACGATGGGACGGATCACGAGCTCGAGGCCGGCGAATCTATGGTTCTCGTCGCCAACGTGTTCCTTCGCTACACTCGGGTAGCCTATCAATCGACGGTCACCGACGAGGATACGACCCTAGAATTAACCTGGCAGGCTTACGGAGGTTAAAGAGAAGTCTGGTAGCAGCCGAAGTCCGGCTGCTACCTTTTCATGTATGCAATTACCAGCTTGTGGTTATACTACTCCTGGTTATATTAACCAGGAGGTGAATACAACATGAAGCGTCGTTGGCTAGTTTTGGTGGGCATTATAGCCGGCGTTTATATCCTCATCGCTTCTGGTTGGCTAACAACCTTTTTGGCCAATACAGCCACTGATCATATACGCGAACCTGAATACCAACGTTATTGGGCTGAGCTTTTCGGCCGGAATGCCCTTGTGAACTATCAATTAGAATACGACTGCGGTCACAGTCTTGTAGTGGCTGAGCCCGATTTGACCCCGGAACTGCTCATGGTCGCCCCTCACAATATGGAACAAACGGTGCGAGCCATGCAAATAAAACCGCGGTTGGATGACGTGATACTTCTACAAGGTACAGTGGCAGCCGCCTGTCCCGATTGCCAGAGTTACTTCTGGATCGGCGAACAGGATGGGTGCGTGGCTGTCTGGCAGGGGAAGGATAGGGCCACCGCCGTTTTTCTGCAACGCTTTGAGGATATGTCGGTGGCGCGCCTGCCAACGGCAGTGCAGCAGCAGCTGCGAGAAGGCATTGTGGTTCACTCGGAAGATGAACTGGCCCAAGTACTGGAAGGACTCGATCGCTAAACTAAATACTTAAGCAAAAGGAGGCAGCCCTTGATGGGGATGCCTCCTTTTGTTTGGCGCGGAAACAAAACGTACCCTTTTCTTCGTCATGTCCCACTTCTCCTAGGCAAGCAGGTGTTTGCCCTTTGCGTGTCGAAGGGATGACAAGTAGCATAAGGAGGAGATGTTGTGCTTGTTATGGGAGTTGATCCGGGCATAGCCATCACCGGTTATGGGTTTGTACAGCCGGGCCGCCAAGGCAGTGGCCAGGCTATTGCCTATGGTTGCATACGTACACCAGCCCGTACGCCGTTGGCTGAACGCCTATTACTTTTATACCAAGAAATTAGCGCTCTAATTGATGAGCATCAACCCGATGTGTTAGCTATTGAGCAGCTGTTTTTTAACCGCAATACCACAACCGCTTTTACTGTGGCACAGGCCCGGGGGGTAGTGGTGTTGGCAGCGGCCCAACAAGGGGTAGCAGTCGTGGAGTATACTCCCCTTCAGGTAAAACAAGCCGTTGTTGGCTATGGTCGGGCCGAGAAGCAGCAGGTGCAGCATATGGTGAAAGCCCTGCTCAATTTGGCTAGTGCTCCCAAACCCGATGACGTGGCTGATGCACTGGCCATCGCTATTTGCCATGCTCATAGCATGCAGTACAATAATTTGCTGCGGATAGGGAGGGAGCATTAAGGCTATGTTTGCTTACTTACGTGGCAAGCTAGTTAATAAGGGCACCAATTTTGTGGTGTTGGAAGTAAATGATATTGGTTATCGGGTTTACGTACCCCAGCGGCTGTTGGCCGGTTTAGAGCTGGATAGCGAAATTTTGTTACATACCTATATGCAAGTGCGTGAAGATGATATATCTCTATATGGGTTTACTGAACTAGAAACCCTCACCCTGTTTGAAACCCTACTCACCGTTTCGGGAGTGGGGCCGAAGCTGGCCGTTAGCATCGTCGATACCATGCCCAGCCAAGTGTTTTGTCGGGCCATCTTGCAGAACGAAATATCGGTGTTAACCAAAATCCCCGGTATCGGCAAGAAAACCGCCCAGCGCCTGGTGTTAGAACTGAAGGATAAGTTGGCAGCCCAGGCCGACTCCTTATCCACTGAAGGGGAGGCTGCTCCTCTGGTGGACGATAGCGCGCAAGCTCAGGTGATGGCTGCCCTTACCGCATTAGGCTATCGGCCCGAGGAAGCAGCAGGAGCTATGCGGGCCGCTGCTAAGCAACAGCCCGAGCTAACAAAGAGTGAGTCGGGCCTATTACGCGAGGCGCTAAGATACTTAGGGTCACGTAGCAGATAGGGGGAGTATGGATGCAGGAAGAGCGTATAATTGCTGGTGAACTACAGCTCGAAGATACGGAAGTGGAAAATAGCCTCAGGCCACGTTATTTGCGGGAGTATATCGGGCAGGACAAGGTAAAGGAGACCCTGGGTATTTTTATTCAGGCGGCCAAGCAGCGGCGAGAGGCATTGGATCATGTGCTACTATATGGTCCACCAGGGCTAGGTAAGACCACCTTGTCCCATATTATCGCCAATGAGCTGGGAGTAAATTTGCGCATTACTTCTGGGCCGGCCATCGAGCGCCCCGGCGATCTGGCCGCATTGCTGACCAATCTCAGTCCTTATGACTGCCTGTTTATCGATGAAATCCACCGCCTCAATAGGAGTGTGGAAGAGGTGCTCTACCCGGCCATGGAAGATTATGCTCTGGACATTATCATCGGTAAGGGCCCGAGCGCCCGTTCCATTCGCCTCGACTTGCCACCCTTTACTCTGATCGGGGCGACCACCCGGGCCGGTGCTCTCTCGGCTCCTCTGCGGGACCGTTTCGGGGTTATTAGCCGCCTCGAATTCTATTCAGAGGAGGATCTGCAAGCTATAGCTTTCCGTTCGGCTCGCATTTTAGGTATCAGCCTAGCCGAAGATGGAGCCTATGAACTGGCCCGGCGAGCGCGGGGCACCCCACGGGTGGTCAACCGTCTTTTGCGCCGGGTGCGCGATTATGCGGAGGTAAAGGGCGATGGTGTAATTACACTAGAAGTGGCTAAAGCCGCTCTGCAGCTGTTGGAAATTGATGAGTTAGGGCTGGATGCCACCGACCGCCAGTTATTGACCACCATCATTGAGCGTTACGATGGAGGGCCGGTGGGGCTAGATACCATGGCGGCCACCATTAGCGAATCTCCCGATACTATAGAAGATTTGTTGGAACCCTATTTAATGCAGATCGGTTTGTTGCAGCGCACCCCCCGGGGTCGCATGGTCACCCGTCTGGCCTGCGAGCATTTGGGTATCGCGCCTAAGGCGGAAAACGAACAATTGCGTTTGCTGTAGAAGATAAACGGGGCTATTCGCAAAATTGTTCTTGCGAATAGCCCCAATTTATTACTTGAGCTCTAGCATGAGTACCGTGTCAATGTCATCGGGCACGGGATGGGTTAAATGGGCCGGCTCACCGAAGTTGACGAAGATATAGTCGGTGAAGTCGAAGGTGTTCCAGGGCTGAACAATTTTTAGTTCCGAACCGTCGGCCAGCAGCCGTACCTTTTTCACCCGGCCATTGAGCCCGGCTAAGCCCAGGGGCCCGATGGGTGGCTCAAACACATGGGCATAGAGCTTATTGCCCTTTTGGGTGTAGTAACCCCACTCGGGTTTAGGCAGTTCGGCTCGGCCACAGCCGTAAATACTATCGCTATTCTGCCCCATCCAAGTACCGATCTCTTTAAGAATTTGCCTTTCTTCAGCCGGGATTTCGCCTTTAGCGTTGGGGCCCACGTTTAAAATCATATTGCCATTCTTGCTGACACACTCCACCAGCTTGCGGATCATTTGCTTCGCCGATTTATAGTTTTTATCGCTGGCGCAGTAGCCCCAGTTGTTGTTCATGGTGATACAAGCTTCCCAGGGGATGGGGTTGCCATCTTCATCCACTATGCCGGCCGGTGGGATGATCTGCTCCGGTGAGGCAAAATCGCCCGCATAAGGTTTCGGATTACGGGTACGGATGCTGCCTGCGCCTTCGCCGCTGGCTTCCAGCCGGTTATCGATAATCGCCTGGGGCTGTAAACTCCTTACCATTTCAATTAGCTGGCTGGCCCGCCATTTTTCACCCTTCATATCGTCATAAGAAAAGTCGAACCAGAAAATATCAATAGGGCCATAATTGGTGCACAGCTCCCGCACCTGCCCGTGCATATAATCCAGGTAATTGTCAAAGTTGTGCTGCACGCCCTTAAGCGATTGGTCGTTACGCAAGGGGTGATGCCGGTCGCCATAGTGGGGGTAGTCGGGATGGTGCCAGTCGATCAGTGAATAGTACAAGCCAACCTTAAGCCCCGCTGCCCGAAAGGCCTCCACAAATTCGCGGATTAAATCACGGCCCGCCGGCGAGTTGGTGGCTTTATAGTCGGTAAGCTGGCTATCGAAGAGGCAGAAACCGTCGTGGTGTTTAGCTGTCATCACCGCATAGCGCATACCGGCGGCCTTAGCGGCTGCCGCCCAAGCTGCTGGGTCATAAGCTAACGGATTAAATTCCTCGAAATAGGGTTGGTAGTCCTCATTGGAAAGTCTTTCTGCCTTGCGCACCCATTCTCCTCGGGCAGGGATAGCATAGAGGCCCCAATGGATGAACATGCCAAACCGGGCCTCACGCCACCATTTGGTGCGCTCGTTTCTAGCTGTAATCAAATCCATATGTACATGCCTCCCTATTGTGTTGGTGAGTTCTGTTGGCGTCCGCCCAGAACTGCTAAGGCTACTCCGGCTATAATGAGGGCACCACCAGCTAAAGTGGGCCAACCTAGCTGTTCTCTGAGTAATAATACCGACCAGATAATAGAGAAGGCGGGGATTAAAAATAGACTAATGGCCGCCAAAGAAGCCTGTACCCGCTGCAATAGATAGGCGTAGGCCACCACCGATACGGAAGTAGGTACGATGCTCAGGTAAAGAGTACTTAGCAAGATGGGGGTAGTAATTTGCGTCCAGCTGGGGGCTGCTTCGGCAAATAGGGCAACTATTACCAGAAAGACGGCACCGATGATGGTCGACCAAGCTACTACAATGGGCGGGTCCTCGTGGTGTAATACCCGTTTAGAAGCAACTGTATAAACACTGTAGCTCAGGGCGGAAGCGATCACCAACACATTACCCAGGCCGCTATCCCCCCAGTCCAGCACCCAAGTGCCATTGGTAGTCACTAAGAAGATACCGATGAAGGCAGTGATTAGGCCAATTAACTTTTTTCCGTTCATCCTTTCACCTAAGAAAATGGCTGAAAGAATGACCGAGAAAATCGGGTCCACCGAACTTAGCAGGCTTCCGCTGCTGGCGGTGGTGAGGTTGAGACCCAGGTTCTGTAGCAGATTATTTAGGAATACGCCCGAACTGCCTAAGAGGATAAACCAAGGCCAGTTGCGTTGCGCGGCGCTAATAAATCTCTGGTAGCCGCTAACATAAATGGCATAGGCAGTGAGAAAGCAGGCTCCGATACTAAAGCGGAGGGCCGCCAGCAGGGTTGGTGGGATTACCTTCAACACCAACTTGGAAAAGGGAAAGACGGTTGACCAAATTAACGATGGCAGTAAGAGCAGAACTCCGATCGGTATTTGCCTTTTTTTTGCAGAGGCAACTGCTTTCGCAGCTCTTTCTTCTGTCAAGGGAGGCCCTCCTTTGCAAAGATCACTCGCTCCTATTATATAGATGTTATTTTAATAACGTAACCCCCCAGCCCGGGAGGCTTTATTAACACCCCTGTTTTATGTTAATCTGTGCATAGAACCTAAAGGGAGGTAGACGCATGCCAGATCCATGGGGAAAAATGCAGGGAGTACGTCCTGTGAAACCGCTTTACCGTTGGCTAGATGCGGGGCATAGCCTGGAGGAGGCCTTGGCAAAAATGCAGGCCACTTATGGCGTATCGCCGGCCAAGCTAGCTCTGCTACGCGAGGTGGCCGAGTTTGAATACCCATTCTTAACTAGCTTATCCCCACGGGCGGTGAGCGTATATGTGGGCATTCCCTTCTGCCCCACCCGTTGCCTTTATTGTTCTTTCCCGTCCCATTCCCTGCGTGAATTAGGGCAAGAACGCCAGCGCTTTATGAATGCTTTGTTAGCCGAAATTGAGGCTGTAGGAAGGCAGCTGCGGCAACTGGAGTTTAATGTGGATTCGGTCTATGTGGGTGGTGGCACACCGACGGCCCTGCCGGCTAAAGATTTACGCCAGGTTCTGCAAGCGCTAAGGCAAGCCTTACCGCAGCCCTGGCAGGAGTTCACGGTAGAAGCCGGTCGGCCAGAAACCCTAACAGAACAGCATATAGCCGTATTGGTTGAGGCTGGAGTCGAACGCATCAGCATTAACCCTCAAACCAAGCACCAAAAGACCCTCGATTTGATCGGGCGTCCCCATAGTGCAACCGATATCGAGGCGGCCGTGGTTCGTGCTGAAGGACACTTCCCAACACTAAATATGGACTTGATTCTGGGGCTGCCTAAGGAGGGGTTAGGCGAGGTTCAGGCTAGCATTGATTGGGTGCTGGGAATGAGACCTGAGAATATTACTTTGCACATGTTTTCACCAAAGCGGGCTTCCCGCTTCACCGCTGAACAAGACGACTGGTGGGGGATGCTGCCCGACGATCAACTGGCGGCTCGTATGGTAGAAGCGGCCAGCCAATCCTTGCGCCAAGCCGGCTACCATCCCTATTATTTATACCGGCAACGGAATATTCTTGGCGGCCAGGAAAATGTGGGCTGGACCCTACCAGGACACGCCTGCCGCTATAACATGATTATGATCTCAGAGCGCCAACACATCTTAGGCTTAGGTGGTGGAGCAGCCAGTAAATTCCTCAACAAAGATGGTACATTGGTGGCTAAGACCAACCCCAAAGATGTGCGAGTTTATATTGAACGCCTAGAAGAGCTAATAGCCACTAAGAGCCAACTACTTGCGGAGAGGAGTAAATAGATGAAAGTTTTGCTGCATGCCTGTTGTGGGCCCTGTGCTTCCTATTGTGTAGAGGCCCTACGGGAAGCGGGGCATCAAGTTTATGGCTATTTTTATAATCCCAACATTCATCCCTCCCAGGAATATCAGCGCCGCCTAGATTCCTTTATGCAATTTGCAGAAACGGTAGAGTTGCCTGTGCTCAACCCGGGAGAGTATGACTATCAGGAGTGGTTGCGCCGTGCCGCTTGGCGGGAACAGGTGCGCTGCCCCCTCTGCTACCAGATGCGCCTGGAGCAGACGGCACGCATCGCTAAACACGGCAAATTCGATGCCTTTACCACCACCCTGTTAATTAGCCCCTTTCAAAAGCATGAAGTACTAAAGGAAACCGGCGAGGCCATTGCTGCTGCCTACGACATACCCTTTCTTTATATGGATTTCCGCACCGGTTTTAAGCGCAGCGTGGAACTTTCCAAAGAGATGGGCCTTTACCGTCAACAGTACTGCGGTTGCATTTATAGCGAGGCCGAACGCTACGCGCAGGACAGGGAGAAGAAGAAAAAAACTGCAAAGAAATGACACTAACAGCTGCGGTAATCCGCGGCTGTTTTTTCTTGCGCCTATGGAGGTAATTGTGTGATGTATTCAGAATAGAATGCAGTGGGCACAAACCTGGGCGAAGTTTTCCCCAGCGGAATAGTGAGCTGTCTGCTCACTTGGCTTGCTCAGTACTATCTAGGTTATCTACTAGCAATATTGGTTTGGTCTTTTATTGGGGCATCCCTTTATGTTGCTGTGCTTCATTGCTATAGCGAGCTAGTAAAGAGAGATGCGCCCGATGTAACAGCCGATGAAATGGAGGTGAAGAAATGAAGAATAGCTTTGCAGAGGTAAAATTGTTTCAAGTTAAACCGGGCAAGCTGGCCGAGTTTGAAACCCTGATAGCGGCAATCGCCGAGGCACAAATTCAGCAACCCGGATGTCTAGATATTAAATACCTTAAGCGTTCCTTTACTATCGACGGCGTTGAAATGGGTAGCCCTCCAAGGGAGCTGACGCGGATTGTAAAGTGCGTCAAGTATTTCTCTTACTGGGAATTTGATAGCAAGGAGAACTATGGCAAGGCCGTTAAGTGGTTCTTCAATAACTATGGAAAGGAAATTCAAAAGCTGCTTATCGCACCCTTTGATATCAATTGTGGGCCTAGTCTTCATTAAAATACAGAACAAAAACGGACGCGCTCGCGTCCGTTTGTTGTATCTTACTGCAAATAAGCCGGCAAGAGGCTGTAAAACTGACAGGCAGTTACTATGTCGCTCACCGGGCAATATTCGTTGGTTTTGTGGGCCACCGCTTCGATACCGGCCCCAAAACCGATGGTGGGGATGCCCAGCCGACTGGCTGTTGCTACGCCATTAGTGGAGAAGGTCCATTTATACAATTGCGGTTCTTGGCCTAGCAAGGCTTCATAGGTCTTAATACAGCTCTTAGTCAATGGGTGTTCTTGGTCTATTTCCCAGGCGGGTAAGAAGGAACGAAGGGTGATGGTTTCGCCGGTCCAACTGGTGCCCACCGCTTCGTAGACCTCCCATGTAGCGTCGGTGCCGGCCACCAGAGCATCCAGCTCTTTAGCCACCGACTCCTCTGTTTCGCCGGGGACAAGGCGTCGATCCAGATAGAGGGAACAACTGGCCGGAATAGCGTTCAAGGAAACGGCCGTGCTTTCAATTCTAGTCAGTGCCAAAGAGGGGCGCTCTCCGGCGGGCAACTGCATGTATTCATTGCCCAGCTTTTCAATGCGGGCAACAATCGGCTGGGCCTTATAGATGGCGTTAACGCCCTTTTCCGGAGCCGAACCATGGGAAGATACGCCTGGCACCGTAATCTTGAACACGGCGCGCCCCATGTGCCCTAAGGAAATCTGCAGATAGCTGGGTTCACAAATAACCACATAGTCGGGCTGCAGCGAGTTATCGACGATGGCCCGGTAGAGGCCTTCACCATCGTAATCCTCTTCCATAACCGAGCAGCAGACATGAATAGTTTTTCCCGCATCTAGCCCTAGCTGCTTGATCACTGCCCCGGCATATACGGTGGCAGCCGCAGAAGCTTTCATGTCCGAGGCGCCGCGCCCGTGCAGCCTGCCATCCTTAATCACACCACCATATGGGGGCAAATCCCACTCCTCCGGGTCATTGACATCCACATGGTCCACGTGTGAATCGAACAATAATTTTGTAGGGCCGTTACCGATGGTGCCGATTACGTTGCCCACCTTATCAACTACTACCCGGTCATAACCCAGTTGCTTCATTTCAGTAGCGATACGTCGAATTACTTTTTCCTCTTTACCGGTCAGGCTTTTAATTTGAACTAATTCACTAGCGAAGGCTATTAATTGTTGTTCAATGGCTTGTACCGCGTCTTTAACCCGTGTTTTCATGCCCATACCTCCCTTTGGCAGAATAGCTAGTTATAAGCTAATCATACCAAACCTAACTTAAGGGCGCAGGGTAATACTTGACAAAATACTTCGATACCCTCTACAATTAGCAGCAACGTTGCTATTGGGGGAGGAGGGGGATTGGTGTCAATCCAACCGGTTGCCAAGAGTAAGAAGGCGAGTTTATATACTAAGATTCTGCTGTTAGCCTGGCCGGTGATGGCGCAAATGTTCCTGCAGACTCTAGCCCAGATGGTAGATATGGCCATGGTGGGGCGCTTAGGGCAGGCCGCGATCGCTGCCGTAGGTTTAAGTTTTCGCCCCATGTTTGTAGGGCAGGCCATCTTTCTAGGCCTAGGGGTGGCTACAACCGCATTGGTGGCTCGCTTTATTGGTGCCGAAGATGAAGATACTGCCACCAAAGCGGCTGCTCAGGCCTTACTCACTACCTCGGTGTTGGCGCTGGTTTTAGCGGTCTGTGGTTTCTTCTTTGCCCGGGAAATAACCCTTTTTATGGGGGCTAAAGATGATGTAATCCAGCTAGGTATTCAATACTTGCAAGCTTTCAGTCCCGGGTTATTCTTTCTGATGCTATCAACCATTATGACCAGCTCTCTGCGAGCCGCCGGTGATACGAAAACGCCCTTTTATGCTAGCCTATTTGCTAATGCACTTAACGTTGTTCTTAACTATGCCTTAATTTTTGGCCACTTCGGTCTGCCTGCCCTCGGGGTACAAGGCGCCGCCCTAGCCACCAGTATTGCCCACCTATCTACCGCCAGCATCCTGTTTATCGCCCTGCTACGGGGTAAGGGAGGGCTGCACCTTAGAGGGCGAGATTTTGCCACCCTCGATTGGCCCCTGATCGTTCGCCTTTTCCGTGTCGGTATTCCGGCCGCCTTGGAGCGGCTAGTTATGAGTTTGAGCGTTATGCTTCACGTCAAGATTGTAGCGACCCTTGGTACTACGGCGGTGGCCGTTTCCACCTTAGCCGGCAATATTGAGCAACTTTCCTATATGCCCAGCATCGGCTTTTCGGTAGCCGCCTCCACTTTAGTAGGGCAAAATTTAGGAGCAGGTTTCCCCCAAGAAGCTGAGCGCAGTGGTTGGGGTGCGACTCGTCTGTGTGTATTCTTCATGGGCACCATGGGGGTGCTGTTCATTTTATTGCCCAGCCTCTTTGTGCGTATTTACACCGATGATCCGGCCGTTATAGCTTCGGCGGGGCAAGTGTTGCGCCTCATAGGTATTTCCCAGGTTCCCCAAGCCTTCGCCTTTGTGGCCAGTGGCGTTTTGCGTGGAGCAGGCGATACCAATGCGGTTCTTAATTTTGTTTTCCTAGGCAACGTGGTTATTCGTCTGGGCCTTTCTTACCTATTCGTGGTGGTCTTAGGTTGGGGTTTATGGAGTGCCTATGTGGCCGTTCTTGCTGACTGGATTTTTCGTGGTATTGCCCTCAGCCATTGGGTTAGACTGGGGCGGTGGCAAGTTAAAGCCGTCTAGCATCCAACATCAATACACAAAGGTTAATAGCCGAGCTGTTAGCACGTTAGCTAGCAGCTCCAATTTTTTGTCATAAAAGGATTATCTGATTTGGTGACGAATTGAAGCGCAAAGGAGGGCGAGAAATATGCTGACAGTTGGTATGCCAGCACCCGATTTTACTCTGCCGGATAAAGATGGTAAGCCCATCTCCTTATCCGATTTCAGAGGCAAAAAGGTTGTGGTTTACTTCTATCCGCGCGATAACACGCCCGGATGCACCCGCCAGGCCTGCGCCTTTCGCGATGCCTATGACGGTTTCAGAACTGAAGACGTCGTAGTTATTGGCATCAGTAAGGATAGCCAGGCTTCCCATCAGCG
>JAMNZE010000154.1:0-2851 GCA_023622465.1 Bacillota bacterium
GCATAGCGCTTAGCAATTACTCTACTGGACATGGGTGTTTTCCATCCCCGCAAGGAATTCGCGGACTAGCCGCTGATCGGTTTCCAGATCTAACTTTTGCCCCAAAACATGGCTTGCCGCCAGTAGCGAAAGTTCTCCAACTTCATCCCGCAAGGAAGCCAGCGCCTTATCGCGTTCTAACCTGATTTCCCTTTCAGCCCGTTTCAGCATTTGTTCCGCCTGCTGGCGAGCCTCGGCCTCGATTTCAGCCCGCGTGCTGGCTGCCTGTTTAGTGGCTTCTTCAATAATACGCCGCGCCTCATCTTTAGCCTCACGTAGCTTCTCTTCATAAGTAGCCAATAGCTCGGCCGCTTCTGCCCGGAATTCTTTAACTGGACGGAAGAAGAACCTAGCCATAAGGACATATAGCACTACAACGTTGATGATAACAAAAACAATCTGTGGAATGTTTATATCCATAATCCATGGCCTCCTTGACTAAAAGGCTAGGGTGGTAATTACTACTGTATTAGGGCTGCTCCGTTTGGAGCAACCCTAATCGCAGAAGCTCTAACCAATAACAGTACGTGCTAGGCCGACAAGCATGAAAGCTATGACTAGAGCGTAAATACCAGTTGTTTCAGCGATAGCCTGTCCTAGGACCATGGTTAGCATTATTTTGCCTTGGGCTTCCGGCTGTCGACCAACAGCTTCCACACCCTTACCAGCTGCATATCCCTGGCCAATGGCCGGACCGATACCAGCAATCATGGCGATACCTGCTCCTAGAACTCCAAAAGCTGCAACTGCAAAAGAATTCCACTCCATCTTCTTGCCTCCTCCTTCCTTTTAACGACAATTGTTTGTTAATCCATTGCCATAGCTATAAAGACCATGGTAAGGATTGAAAACACAGCTGTCTGCAATACCCCTGAGAAAAGGTCAAAGTAAATATGTATTGGAATTGGCACGAGAAAGGGAAATGCCGAATAGATCAGCCCCCCGATCACTAAACCACTAAAAATATTACCAAAAAGACGCACTCCTAAAGATATTGGCTTGGCCAATTCACCAAACACGTTCATGGGTAAGAGCAGAAAGAAAGGACTAACAAATCCCTTTAAATATCCCCCTAATCCATGGGATTTGATGGCATAGCCATTGATTAAGAAAAAGGAAATGAGCCCCAAGCCAAGAGTCATATTAATATCGGCTGTAGGTGGTCGCAGTAATCCGAAAGACCAGAGGCCCGCCGTATTACACAATAGAAGCAACACCATCAGAGTGCCTATAAACGGTGTAAAAAACCGACGCTCGTCACCCATTACAAAACCAACGAAAGAATCGATAGATTCTACCAATGTTTCTATAGCGTTTTGCCGGCCTTTAGGTAACCAGGAAAACTTCCCTCTAGTCAACAGAAAACCTCCCACCAACATAATTAGTGAGACCACCCATAAGGCAACAATCGTTTCATTAACCTCAAAAGGGCCAATATTAAAATAGACCGTTTGAGCCCGCATGATGTCATCCATAGATTAATCTCCCCCCCTTCTACTCGGCGTGCGTATCAGTTGGCGCAGGTAGGCTGCGCCTCCTTCGCGTAAGGCTTGCCGTATGGCCCAGCCTATTATCACTATCTTAACCATAAGTAGTCCGATAAAGGTAGCAAAAAAGTTTATCTCTTCTGTGAAATATACCAGAGCTAACATTCCAGCGATGATCAAATAGCGCATTACATAACTGGAAGCCGCGTGGACTTGAGCTTGGGCTTTCGGCTTCTGTAATATCTTGGCCACAGAATTAATAATCTGACTAAACTGCCAGAGAGACAGACAGGTTCCGATGGCCAAACCGAATGCAATACCTAACTGTCGCCCCATTAGCGCTATTGCTATCAAGGCACCAGCAATTTTGAGTACACTGGAGCGAACGGACCGCTGCATTTCAGGCACACTATTCCAGTTACTCATTATCCAAACCTCCATCGGTTAAAAACCGCCTGAGCAGCTGGTAGGCGATGTTAAAGCCGCTAGCAAGGCCGAGCACCAACCCAATGATTGAGAAAAAAGTGTTTCTACCTAAACGGGTGTCTAACCAAAGGCCGGCTCGCCAACCTAGGCCAGCACTGATTACAATGGCCAGCCCCAGCTGGGTCACCAACCCTAAAGCATAAAGTAGTTGCCGCCACATGGTATCACCCTGCTTATTATTACCATATAAACAGAAAATAGCAACTGGAAATTGCGCACCTCATGTATTTTGTATACAAGCATCACCGCTATGTAATTCCACCCATTAGTCGGCTGGCCGCTGGTCGCGTTTGCCAAAGTAGAACTCAATAGCTTGTACAATCCGCTGGGAGGCAAAGCCGTCACCATAAGGATTTTTGGCTTGAGCCATAGCCTCATAAGCGGACCGATCGGTAAGCAGGTTCAAGGTCTCCTGATAAATATCTTCTTCCTCGATTCCCACCAAACGCACCGTGCCAGCTTCCACCGCCTCCGGCCGTTCAGTAACAGTACGAACGACCAATACCGGCTTACCCAAGGACGGCGCTTCCTCTTGCACTCCGCCCGAATCGGAAAGTACCAGATAGGAGCGGGCAACAAGATTATGGTAATCGGTAGCCACTAAGGGGTCCACGAGGAGCACCCGTTCCTCCCCGCCCAAAATGTCAAAGACCGTTTCCCTTACTATGGGATTGAGGTGAACGGCGAAGACCACCTGAGCATCGGGCACTGCCTTTAGCAGGCGTTTAATAGCCCGACAGGCAGCGGCTATCGGTTCTCCCCAGTTCTCCCGCCTATGTAAAGTCACCACAATGGTGCGTAATGAGGGGGCCAGCTGCCTTAGCTCGGGACAGATAAAG
>JAMNZE010000090.1:0-15121 GCA_023622465.1 Bacillota bacterium
GGCAGCCGGTCTACTAGCTTCTTGTATCTTGGCAATACAGGGTCCGATAAAGACGGTTTTTGCCTTGGGAAAGCGAGCACGGAGAGATAAACCATGGATCACCATTGGTGATGCCGACGGGGCCATCAAGGGCAGTAACTGGGGAAAGTGTATTTCGACCAAATTAACAATGGTGGGGCAACAAGAAGAGATCATGGTGGACTGCTGGCCAGTGAGCCTTTGGCAATAATGGGCGGCTACTGCCTCAGCAGCTAAAGCCGTTTCTTCCACGCGGGCGAAGCCCAGTTGTTTGAGAGCAGCCACCACCTGGCCCGGAGAATAAGCATCAAAAGCGACGGCATAGGAAGGAGCTAAGCTCACGCATACCTCTTCTCCTGCTGCTAATAGGGCCATAACTTCTTCTGCCTGGGAGATGACGGTCTTGGCTTTTTGGGGGCACGCTTCCACACACAGACCACAGCTGATGCACAGCTCCGGTACCACGTTAGCTTGGCCGGAACGAAGCTTAATGGCTTTCACCGGACAAGCACGTATACAACGGTGACAGTCACGACATTTGGCTTTTAGTGTAGTAACAGTTGGTATAGGGAGAGTCATTCTTTGTTCAGCACCTTTGCCTCAAAGATGGCAGTAATATTATCCGGGCTAACGTTCTTTATTAGCTCATCGTTGATTTTGACAACTACACCCTCAGTACAACAGGACTGACAAAAGGAAGCGGCAAGTTTTACCTCACCGGGTACCTTGGTGGTGGCCAAGAGTTGCTTTAACGAATCAATGATTTGGTAAGCCCCTTTCAAGTGGCACCCGCTACCGATACAGACATGGATTGATGTCATCCCTACACCTCCTATCACGAATGTTTGTGATGAAAATAACAAACTTGTTAGTTCCATTGTATCTAGATACCAAAGATATGTAAACGATTGTATAGATTTTGTCACCAAAAACGCTGGTCGCTTCTTTGTCTATCTGAACCTGTAGTTTGATCACATCACCGGCCTTGATCTCAGAAGGCAGTAGACAAATAGGGAGGGCAAATGTTCCTTGAGCGTACTCAATAATGGCCATATCCTCTTCCAAACGATCGACGATTAACATAGCGTAAGCCTCCTTTACAGCAGTTAGCGCGCCACTCGCTTTACCAAAACCCCCTCAGCACTATAAAGAGTTGCTGGATCGTACTGGTTATTCCAGATGTAACCGTCGGTCCAAACTATCCGTTTGGGGCCCGCGGTTGCTCTTGGCCCGGCAACTATCTGGATTTCCTCACCTGGTGATAGCCGGGTGGACTTAGGGAAAGTGAAGCGTTGCTCACCAACTTCGCTAACTAATATCCAGCCGGATAAGTCTACAACTTCTTCACCCTGGTTGGTGATGGTTACAATTTCCTCCTGCCGATCCACTGTTAGTTCCAGTTCACTATACACATCATACTGACTCGAGAATTTCTCCCCATCGCTTTGAAATACAATGGTTCCCAGACGGTCGGTGCGAAAGATCTTGGCTCCCACATCCGCAATTCTTTCGATGGCCTCCCGGTGGGGGTGTCCATAGGAGTTATCGGCGCCGACCGAGATGATAGCGTATTGCGGCTGGGTTTTAGCCAGAAAATCTGTGCTACTGGAAGTGCGACTACCATGGTGGGCTACCTTCAGCACATCGACCTGCAAATCAAAATCGCTGGCAACCATATCCTGCTCCGAGATCCGGTCTGCATCGCCGGTGAAAATTGCAGCTGTTTGGCCATAGGTTACCTTTAAGACTACACTCCAGTCATTAAGATCTTGGTAATCACTGCTAAGGGGTGCCACAATGAGAGCGGATGCTTCCGGCCCCACGTCTATGGCTACACCGGCTTTCGCTTCCCTTATTTTTAGGCCCTTGTCGCTGATGGCCCTAACTAGGTTTTCAAAGGTGCGGGTAGTGTGTTCCACCCGGGGAAGATAAACCTGGGTCACCGGGAAAGCCCGAATGACATCATCGAGGGCGCCAATATGATCTTCATGGGGATGGGTGCCAATGCAATAATCCAGCTGTTTTATACCTTGAGCTTGCAGGTAGTCGATAACAGTGGTTGCGTATGTATCACTGCCTCCATCGATCAGCATATTTTTCCCCGAAGGAAACTGGATCAGGACGGCATCGCCTTGGCCCACATCGATGAAATGGATAATCAATTGGTCGGTAGTTTGTTCTACCGGCAGGCTCGGCTCACAGCCGGAGCTAAGAACTAGTAAAAATAATAGGGCTAAGGCCCAATATTTCTTGGTTATGCTCGACTTCATAGGTTCCTCCTCTTGCTGTCGGTTAGTCTAATAGGGAGCCAAATAGGGTCTCTATAAAGGGTTCTTTCAGCGACCAGGCGTCCCGGAATCTGCGGTACTCTTCCTTGGCTTGCTGTTTAGGCTTTTCCTGGTTGTCGCGTACAGCGCGAATGAGTAAGTTCTTAGGCGTATGCTCGGTAGCGATAAACTCTAACACCTGCACAGTATAGCCGGCGATCTCTAACGCCGAAGCTCGTAGGCTATCGGTTATCAAGGAGGCCAGTCGCTCCCGGAGAATTCCATGTTTGAGCAGGGGGCGCATCACCCGGTTTTCTATCTTAGAAAAGAGTTCGTGCTGGCAACAGGGAACCGAAAGGATAACTCGGCTTTGCCACGCCACTGCCTTGGCCAGGGCCACATCGGTGGCCGTATCGCAGGCGTGGAGGCTTACCACCATATCCACCGCTTGGCTGGTCTCGTAGTCTTTGATATCTCCCACCCAAAATTGCAAGCGGGGAGACCATTTTAGGTCCTGGGCGATGGTATTACAGTGGCTAACCACATCTTCCTTTAAATCTAGACCGATTATTTTGACGTCCAGGCCCTTCTGTTCATAAAGGTAGTGGTAAAGGGCAAAGGTAAGGTAAGACTTGCCACAGCCGAAATCAACAATGCAAATTTCCCTGTCACTAGGCAAAAAGTCAACTACATCGTCAACCATCTCTAGGAAACGGTTGATCTGCTTGAATTTGTGCATACGGGATGGCAGAACCCGTCCTTGCTGGTTCATGACGCCCAGGCGAGTCAAGAAGGGGCAGGGATGGTTGTCGGGTATGATATAGTTCTTGCGACGATCATGGCTGAGGCTGACGCTCTTCTTTGTGGGAGGGCGGGTTAGGACCTTGGCCTTGCCTTTGGCGCTCACGAAGATCTGGTAATCGGCGTCGGGGGAACATAACAGGGCTTGCTTATAGTGCTCTGTTACCAAAATAGCCAATTCTTCCCGACTTTCTGCTGGGCTCAAATTACGGTGTTTAACCTTAGCCGCCTCGTGGTAGGCGAACTGATAATGAAGGTGCCCCTTAAGATTAACAGGACGAATGCGCACCCTGGCTACCGGATTCTTTTTCTCTACCGGGTTACTCAGGGTACCCGTTAATAAAGATTCGTCATTTATCAACCTGGTTATCAACTCTAATATTTTCTGCATCCGATTCACCTCTTGTTTGCCTGGCTCAAAGTAGGGAGATAGAAATATCTACGATTTCTATGCCGGGAAATTGATTGACCAGATATTCGGCGTCCCGGAAGATACCTCGAATTACCGCCTCGCTATTGCTGACTGTACTCAGGCCAATTACTGCTTTGCCCCAGATATCATGGGCGTCCAATTCGGCTACACCCGCATTCAGCTGGTTGCGTAAGCGGGAGAGCAGCCCCTTGACGATAGAGCGTTTATCCTTCAGCGATTGGGTCGTATGTAGCCGCAAGGTAAATTGACAGACTCCTATTATCATAGATTTACCTCCTGAACTTGGTGTCTAACCGTGTGAGCCTATTCTAGCAAATTATTGCTCCCTTTGTTACTGTGGCGTTTACCACGTATAGGGCATAGCATGTAGTGAAAATTGTGGTTGGAGGGAAAGAAATGCGCAATCGGGTCCGCAAGATGTTTTTGGGGGGGAATACCGGTTACGGTTTTTTCTCCTTTTATGAGCAACTGATCAGCGGTGAAAATGTTAGGACCTATATTCTCAAGGGCGGCCCTGGTACAGGAAAATCCAACTTTATGCGGCAAATTGCCCAGCAGATGGCTGCTCGGGCTTACGCCGTTGAGGAATTCTACTGCTCTTCCGATAGTTTCTCCCTAGATGGCGTTCAATTCCCTAGCCTGGGGGTAGCCTTAGTAGATGGCACCGCTCCCCATATGCTGGATCCGAAGCATCCCGGTGCCATTGAATCGGTGGTTGAGCTATCCACCTATTGGGATGAGGCCCCTCTAAAGGAGAAACGTCAGGAGATACGTAAGGCTGTGTTTAGAAAAGGGTTCTTCTTCCGCCGAGCCTACGGTTATCTCAGACTGGCCAAGCAAATTGCCGATGAGCAGATGGCCTATATACAGGAATTAGGAGTTCTGGACCTGGTTGGTCTCAATGGGGTGGCGGTCAAACTTATATTGGAACTGCTGCCCGAGGGAATTACTACTGGGCGATCGGTGCGGGAGCGCCACCTCTTTGCCTGCGCCATTACCCCCCAAGGAATGGTTAATCATTTGCCCAGTTTGGTAGCAGGATTACATAAGCGGGTTTGGGTGAGCGGCCCCCTGGGAGCCGTAAGCAGTATCATAGTCGATGCGTTACGGCAAGCCGCTCAGCAAAGGGGGTATGATGTGGAGGTTTATCACAACCCGTTAGATCCGAAGCGGGTTGATCATGTGATTATCCCCCAGCTAGGAATTGCCGTTTGCAATGCCAGCGAGCCCTATGAGTTGGCCCTAGGGAACGGGGACCGGATCGTAAACACCGCTGATTATCTAGACTTCAGCCAACTGGAGCCCTTTAGCGAAGAATTTTCCCATTTGCAGGCCGCCTTCCAAGAGGCCATGTCGGCGGCTATTGGATTAATCCAGCGGGCGAAAGAAGAACACGCCTATCTGGAATCCTTGTATACACCCCACATGGATTTCGAGCGTCTTGAACAGCGGCGGGCGCGGGTGTTGGCGGAGATATTAGAGCTGGCCAGGGCCAAGTGAGAGGAATACGGGCCTGTAAAGCGAATACCTGATTGAGTCAGTAGCTAAACTGCCAAGAAGGGGATTGCTCATATGTCTTTTAAACCACAAGTATTATTGCAGTTGCGGGATACCGAATTGGAGCTCCACACCCAATATAATCCTAACGTGCGGGAACAGGCTTATTTATCCCGCTGGTTGGCAGCCAGTGCCCGCTTTTGGAGTGACTTATTATCAGAAACTGAGGCCAGTGATGTGACAGTGGTATTAGAGAACATGTGGGACCCCTACCCTGACCATATAGCCTCTCTGCTGGCGGCTGTCAATAACCCCCGCTTATGCAGCTGTCTCGATGTGGCCCATGCCCACCTGTTTAGTCAGGTACCTTTAACCCGCTGGGTCGATGCCTTGGGTGAGAAGCTTATTTATATCCACCTGTCGGATAATCGGGGCCAATGGGATGAGCATTTACCCCTAGGGGAAGGGACCATCGACTTTGACGCCTTAGTAGGAGCTATTGTCCGGCGCGGATTAAGGCCCTGGTATGTGTTAGAGGTGCCCAGTTTTGGCGGGGCTATGGATAGTCTACGTTTTATGGGTTGGTAAAAATAATAATTACAGAGAGGGGCTATCGCAAAACAGCTGGTTCTTGCGATAGCCCCTTATTAGGTAGTGATCAGTTTAAGCATCGGGATTCTCTGCTTCGTTCTCCTCTATTTCTTCCTCTTCTTCACAGGCACTCTCAGCACATTCACATGGGGTGCATTCGGCTTTCTGATCCTCATCGGCGCATTCCTGCTCTTCGCAGGCTTCCTCTTCTAAAACAACTTCCTCAACTTGCTGCTCCAGTTCAATGCGTTTTTGTTTGCCCTTCTCTACCAGGTGAGCAACCACCGGTGCGGCAGAGAGAGCCAGGCCACCGACAATAAAATACTTGGCGTAGGGACGCATCTTCTTGGAGGCTAAAAGCCCTAGCCCAAAAAAGGTGGCCTTAGATCCTAGATCTACACATACACGTACACACTTACACTTCACCATCAGTCTCCTCCTTTTTTCCGTATTAGCAGACCTATTACGATTAATTATATTCTTCGCTGCTCTGCTCATGCTTTCCTGCTTCGGTTATAGGACTTTAAGCACTGGGTTGCCGACCACCGCATACCTTGCATATAGGTGGAGGTGAGCGGGGTGGATGAACGCTACTTAGAGCTTTATTTCTATCCTTTCGGCAGCCGCAGCCTGAGTCTGTCCTTGCCCTTGAGCCGTGGTAGCGATATTTGGTTGTTGCAGCGGTGGCTAAACCGCATTTCCCGGTTTCATGTCGATTGGTATGTGGAGCCGGTACCCGAGGATGGAATACTTAGCAACAGAGTGTTGCTGGGGATACGTCGTTTGGCCAAATACCTGATGGTATGGCAGCCCTGGCACATCTGCGACATTTCATATCTCATTTTTGGCCAGCTGAGCGGACGTTTCTTGCCCGCCCGGATAGCCTTCGGCGCCCGGCCCTTGGTGCCCGGTGATGAGGGGCACGATGTTTGGGTGTTACAGAATCGGTTGGTTGGCGCCAATCGGCGACTGGCTTTAATTTTAGGCCGCCCCCCCGATGGGGTTTATGATCAGCGCACGGCGCGTATGGTGCGGACATTTCAGCGGGATAGTCAGCCCAGTTTTCCCCATTTGCGTGCCACCGGCCACGTACTAGCCGATACTTTTCTGGCCCTTTGGGATCGCACCATCTTTGGTGGCCGCGAATTGCAGCTGGGCGACCGCGGTTTGGACGTTTTGTCATTGCAGGAGCTACTGCTAGCTCTGGGTTATACCGTCGACTTGAGTGGCATCTTCGATGCTTCCCTCTTAGCCGCCCTCACCGCTTGGCAAAAGGAGAGGGGGTTGACGGTTACCGGCCGTTTTTCTTCCCTGGAATATTGGCGCATCGGCTTGGAAAGAGGTGAATAAATATTACAGTCCGGCATGCCTGTTAAGTGCTGCCGGACTGTACTTTTAGGGTGCATTTTCGCATGGGCAGGGTTCAGGGCGCCAATCGGGGTGCACGTTTATACCGTGGGCTGTAACCTGAACGGGGCCCCTATGTAAACCAACCAAAGTAATCTGTGGCAGCCGACTTAGGCAATTGGGATAACTGATATATTGGCCGTCGGGCGACCAGGCGATGCGTTCTCCTAGGCAGGCAGTATCAGTTAGATCGGTTATTAAGTTGCCCTGGCGATCAACTAAACGAATACGCCCGGTAAGTCCCGTATCTTGCATCACAGTGGAGTTATAAGCCAGAGTCTGCCCATCGGGCGACCAACGGGGGAAGAAGTCTCTATTTATGTTAGTGGAGGGAGTAGCAAATACTTGACCGCTGGCCAATTCGACGATCAACACAATGGACTGTTCGGGTCCGCTTTGTACAAAGGCAGCCAGTTGGCCGCTGGGATCCACGTCTATTTGGGAGATGGGGGCGTCCCCGTTAATAGTCGCTATCAGCCGCTGGCCGCTACCATCTAGATTTATAGCCAACAGTTGCTGTCTATTGTTGGTTGCCCGGGTAAAGATCAGGGTTTCACCAGCGGGTAAGAAAGCAGGGGCAGTTCCATTAGTGACAAACTGGGTGGCGGCCGTGTTAACATCGATTTGGATGAGCTGATCCTGCACTTCCACCACTAGGTGTTGGCTGTCCGGTGCCCAAGCAAAATCGGCAAATTCGTCGAGACCGCTTAACAGCATCCGTGCTTGGCCGGTGACCACCTCAACCACATATAAAGTCCCTCCCGGACTGACCAGTGCAATTAGATTGCCGTCGGGCGACCATTTGGGCACGGTAGCCGGTCCACCTAGATTAAAGGTCAGGCGCTGAACATCGGCCCGGTTGGGACTACGTAACCAGGTATCCCATACGCCGTTGGCACGGGTTGATTGAAAAGCCATGCATCCGTTGGTATTCACCAGAGTTACGGGTATCTGTAGGATTTGGCCGGGGTGTATTTCATAGGGTGGTTCTAAGCTATTAGCGGCTGCAATAACCTCCACCGGCAGATCGAATCTACGAGCAATGAGAAATAATGAATCCCCCGGTTGAACCCGAACAACTGTGCCGGTTAGCACTGGAATTAACAGCTTTTGTCCTGGAACAATCTGATTTGGATCCGACAATTGGTTGGCGGCAACAATTAAGGCCACTGTGCTACCTAGACGCATGGCGATGCGAGTAACCGTATCACCGGGTTGTACCGTGTAAATGAGCAACAAAAACACCCCCTTTGCACAAAAAAGCATAGCCACCATAAACGGTAGCCGGCAGCTATGCTGCTACGCACGCACCATAGCTTGCTACATTATATGCAAAGGGGGAGAAGGTGTAACTTGTCTTTCTATTGTCCGATAGCCCGTCTAAAGGGGCTAAAGCCTTGGAAGCGGCCTACAACTTCGTTGGTATCTGAGATAGTCATAAAAACGTTCGGATCTTCTCGCAGAACAATCTCCTTTAGCTGGGCTATTTCAAAACGAGTCAGTACGCACATTATTACTTTTCGCTGACCATGTTGGTAAGAACCTTCTCCTTGTAGGAAGGTAACGCCTCGGTGCAGTTCTTCATGGATAGCGGCAGCAATTTTATCCGACTCGCTGGTAATAATTAGCGCAGTTTTTCGATCCTTCGTATGCTGGATAGCATCCACAGTCCGCGAGGTAACAAACATGGTGATCAGCGTATAGAGGGCGCTGGACAGATCGAAAACCAGGGCCGATCCCGCGACAATCATGCCGTTGAAAGCCAGCATTACTTCCCCCATGGATAAGGAGTAGCGGCGGTTAAGAATGACGCCGATGACGTCGGTGCCACCCAGCGATCCTCCCGCCTTTAGCACCAGCGCTATACCCAACCCATTAAGGGCACCGCCAAAAACAGCGGCCAGGAGTTGGTCATCAACATATATGGCGGTGGGGAACAGGTCCAACAAGAAGGAGAAAGCTAGTACGGCCAATATGGTCAAGCCGATAAAACGGCCACCAATCTTGCGATAGCCCAGGATTAATATGGGGATGTTAATCAGCAATACTAAGGTTCCTGTTGGCCAGCCGGTGAGTTGGTTGATCAACAGACTTACACCGCCAACGCCACCGGAAAGCATGTGATTAGGTATAATCAATTGGGTATAGGCCAGGGCCGACAGGGTGGTTCCCAGTAGGATGAGAATAAACGGGCGCATATATTTTTTGATTTGGTTCACTCTCTCCAACCTCTCTATGCGTATAGTAAGGCCGATGCCTGCTTTCATTATAAGGGATGTGGCTTAATTGCGGAAAAGAGTTACGCCTTCTAAACATTCTTATGCTGATTGGGTAGGATAAAGATGGGTGATCAGCATGGCGAAATGGCTAAACATCTTATTAATTTGGGGATTGCTGGCTATCGGTAATCATCCGGTATACCGGTTGCTACTGAATGATGGTCAGGTTATTGCCTATACTGAATTTGAACCCCATGTGGGCGACTATTATTGGCAGGCCGAAGAGAACAAGTGGTACGTGGTGGTGCGGGTAGAAGCCGACATTGGCTGGCTAGAGTTAACCGAGCCTCCAACGGGACCTAGCGAAACCCCATCGAGCCCCTCTTTGCTGAGGGGTACCTTAGTTTTGTCATCGATAGCTATTATTCTCTTTGTCCTAACTACCAGACGGCAAAAGTGAATAGCAGGGGATAACAGGGATTAGACGCCTACTTCGCGAATAATACTTTTAGCACAATAACTAAGCTCTGGAGCTAGGTTTAAGGAGGCCTTTAGAACTAATGAATTATTGGAGGCAACAGGCCGAAAGTATTAATGATCGACTTGTCCAGATGCGGCGCCATATCCATCAGTACCCGGAGCTGGGTTACAAAGAAGTTAATACGGCTAAGTATTTGGCTGGCATTCTTCGCGAAGAAAGCATCGAGGTGCGGGAAAATGTGGGAGGTACCGGACTGGTGGCAACCATTGTTGGTGCTGCCCCCGGTCGTACTATTGCGCTACGGGCCGACATGGATGCCCTTCCCGTCCATGAGAAAACCGGCAAACCCTATGCTTCGAAGATCCCTGGCGTGAGCCATGCCTGCGGTCATGATGCCCATAGCGCCATTCTGGCAGGTACTGCCATACTGCTGCAGAACCATCGACGGCAGATCGCCGGAACGGTAAAATGTATTTTCCAAGCGGCGGAAGAGTGTCCACCCTGGGGTGGAGTGTTGCCAATGATTGAAGACGGGATCTTGGAAAATCCAAAGGTGGACGCCATCTATGCTCTCCATGTCACGCCTGATTTACCCGTGGGCCAGCTGGGGGTGGCCAGCGGCTTAGCAATGGCGGCTAGCGATAGGGCGGAGATTAAAATTATCGGTTCTGGAGGCCACGGCTCAGCTCCCCAACAGACTGTGGATGCGGTTTTGGTGGCTGCCCATGTGGTGGTAGCCTTGCAAAGCATCGTTTCCCGTAATACGGCCCCCTATGTACCGGCGGTTTTGAGTGTGGGGCTCCTACGGGCCGGTTCTCGATATAATGTGATAGCGGATACGGCTTATCTGGACTGTACGGTGCGCACCGTAGACAGTCATACGCGGCAATTGATGCAGGACAAAATCGAACAAATTGTGGATGGTGTAACCAGGGCTATGGGAGCCCGCTACGAACTGCGCTATACGCCGGGCTACCCACCGGCTACTAACCATGCGCAACAGGTGGAAATGGTGGTCAAGGCGGCCGAAGCCACTTTGGGGGCCGGCTCGGTGCGGTTGTTTGAGCAGCCGTCGTTGACGGGGGAAGATTTTGCTCATTTTCTAGAGCGGGTCCCTGGGGCCTTCTTCTGGCTGGGTTCCCGTTTAAGTAACGGGCAAAAACAATACCCGGCCCATCATCCCGGCTTTGATATCGATGAAGCCGCCTTGCCGCTAGGCGTGGCCCTATACTGCCAATTGATAGAACAAGAGATTTTCCGTTAATCGGGGAGGAGGCCCATTTGTGGAACTGAGTGTCTGTTTGGCCCAGGAGCTAAGTCTAGATAGCCGGCATGTAGCTGCCACTATTGAGCTTTTAGACCAGGGCAACACCATACCATTTATAGCCCGTTATCGAAAGGAAGTTACCGGCGAGATGGACGAAACCACACTGCGCCGGTTACAAGAAAGACTCGATTATTTGCGGGCCTTGGAGCAACGAAAACAGGAGGTAAAGCGGTTAATTGGGGAGCAGGACCTATTAACCGAGCAGCTGGCCCATTTGATTGATAGCGCTACTACGCTACAACAGGTGGAAGACATCTATTTGCCCTACCGGCCCAAGCGGCGCACGCGAGCCACGATAGCCAAAGAGAAGGGATTGGAGCCCCTGGCCGACTCCCTACTGGACGTACGCGTAATTGATGCATTGGTGCCCCAGCTGTGCCAAGCCTTTGTCGATGTAGAGAAGGGCGTAGAAACCGTAGAAGAGGCTTTAGCCGGAGCGCAAGATATTATCGCCGAAAGGGTCAGTGAAGACTACAACTTGCGCGAACTGGCACGAAATTTTTATCGCACCTACGGTGAGTTGGCGGTGAAAGCCACCGATAGCGAAGCTACCTCGCCCTATGAGATGTACTATGACTTTAAAGAAGCAGTACGCCGTCTACCGGCCCATCGGATTTTGGCCATTAATCGGGGGGAAAAAGAGGGGTTTCTAAAAGTAGAGTTTAACTTGCCCTTTGAGCAGCTGATCGATCGCATTCTTTACTTCTTTTCTAAGCGACGACAAGCTCCCCAGTTTCTGCAGGATGCGGTTACCGATGGCTGTAAGCGTCTTTTATTCCCGGCTATTGAACGAGAATTGCGCAAGCACCTCACCGAAGGGGCAGAAGAGCAGGCTATTAAAGTATTTGCCGAAAATCTACGCCACCTGCTGCTGCAGCCGCCCGTCAAGGGCGCAGTTATGCTGGCCATCGATCCGGCTTACCGTACCGGTTGTAAGGTGGCCGTATTAACCCCCGAAGGCAGTGTGCTAGACACGGGGGTGGCTTACATTACTCCCCCTCAAAACGATCTAACTCAAGGTCGATCGCTGTTGCTTCGCCTCATTGAAAAACATAGGGTAGATATAGTGGCTATCGGCAATGGTACCGGTTCCCGGGAAACGGAAGAAGTGGTGGCGGCCCTGATCAAGGAGCATGGTTTGCCAGTAACCTACACGATTGTGAACGAGGCTGGTGCTTCGGTCTATTCGGCCTCCGCCTTAGCTGGCGAAGAATTGCCCGCCTTGGACGTGACCCTGCGCGGTGCTGTGTCGATAGGTCGGCGTTTGCAGGACCCATTGGCCGAATTAGTAAAGATTGACCCTAAATCTATAGGAGTGGGTCAATATCAACACGATGTTAACCAGAAGCGCTTGGCCGACACCTTGAGTGGAGTAGTGGAAGATGTGGTCAATAGTGTGGGAGTGGATCTCAATACGGCTTCCGCTCCCTTGCTGTCCTATGTGGCCGGTGTGAGCAAAACGGTGGCGAAAAATATAGTTGCCTTTAGGGAAGAAAATGGCCCTTTTAGCTCGCGGCAACAGCTGTTACAGGTGCCCCGCTTAGGGCCGGCTACCTTCTTACAATGTGCCGGCTTTTGCCGCATACCGGGTGCAGCCAATCCACTGGATAACACGCCGGTGCACCCTGAATCCTACGGGGTGGCCGAGCGTTTATGGAAACGTTTGCAGGATAAAGGAGTTCTGGAAGAAGCCGATTTGGTTGCT
This sequence comes from Bacillota bacterium, assembly GCA_023622465.1. Taxonomy (GTDB): domain Bacteria; phylum Bacillota; class UBA994; order UBA5500; family UBA5500; genus UBA5500. The sequence continues at coordinate 12,747 of JAMNZE010000090.1, forward strand.
TTTGCGGAAGAGCTGGGAGCCGGCTTGCCTACCCTGCGCGATATCTGCGCAGCCTTGTTGCGGCCAGGCCGCGATCCGCGGGAAGATCTGCCGGGCCCCATCTTTCGGCAGGATGTGCTTAAGATGGAGGATTTACAACCCGGTATGGTGCTACCGGGGGTGGTGCGCAATGTGGTCGATTTTGGCGCCTTTGTGGACATAGGTGTCAAGCAAGACGGGATGGTGCATATATCAGAGATAAGCGACCACTATATTAAGCATCCTGCGGAGGTTCTGCAGGTAGGGGACCAGGTAACGGTGCGAGTGCTCACTGTGGACCTCCAGCGCCAACGCATTGGCTTATCTTTGAAGGGTGTATAACTTGACTTTTGGCTTGGTACTGGGTAAATTTATTTATAATAATCAGCACGATGAAGGGAAGTAGTAGCCGTAGCCCCTTGTCTTCAGCGAGCCGACGGAGGTGGAAGGATCGGTGGCAAGGAGCGGTGAATGGGCCCCCGAGTGTCCGGAAGGCGTTTGGCCCCCGTTAAAGGGCTCGAGTCTGAGAGGGCATCGCCTATTGGTGATGAACTCGGGTGGTACCGCGGAAAAATTCCGTCCCGAGCGTTGGGGCGGATTTTTTTATCTTGGTTAAGGAGGTAACAATAATGAAGCGTGTGTTTTCTGGGGTGCAGCCCAGTGGGCAGCTTACTTTAGGAAATTATCTGGGAGCTATGCGCCATTTTGTAGCACTGCAAGATGAGTATGAGTGCTTCTATTCGGTCGTTGATCTACATGCGCTAACGGTTCCGCAAGATCCAGAGGCGTTGCGGCAGCAGGCCATCAGTTTAGCCGCCCTCTATTTGGCGACGGGCATTGATCCCCAAAAATCCACCTTATTTATTCAATCACAGGTGCCGGCCCACGCCGAGCTGGCCTGGTTGCTGCAGTGTGTGAGCTACATGGGCGAACTCAATCGCATGACCCAATACAAGGAGAAGGCAGAGCAGCAGGAGAGCGTCACTGTTGGCTTATTCACCTATCCGGCTTTGATGGCGGCCGATATCCTGCTTTACCAGGCCGATGTGGTTCCCGTCGGTGAAGACCAAAAACAGCATGTGGAATTAACGCGGGATATAGCTGTGCGTTTTAACAACCGCTTTGGAGAGATTTTTACCGTTCCTGAGCCCCTAATTCCGAAAGTGGGCGCCCGGATCATGTCCCTAGCCGAGCCCCAGAAGAAAATGAGCAAGAGTTTGGATTCGGTAGGAAATATTTATTTGCTGGATGAACCCAATGTGATCAAGAAGAAGATCAATCGGGCCGTTACCGATAGTGAGGCGGAAGTGCGTTATGACCCGGCCAATAAGCCTGGTGTGAGCAACCTGATGGTGATCCATGCCCTCTGCGCCGGCCAGTCGGTGGCCGCCATAGAAGAGCAGTATCAGGGGCAGGGGTATGGGGCCCTTAAAAAGGGTACCTTCGAGGCCGTGTTATCGGTGCTGGAGCCGATTCAAGCCCGTTATCGCCAGCTGATTGAAAGCGATGAAATCTATGATATCTTAGCCGCCGGTGCCGTTAAAGCCCGCGAAGTGGCGGCACCTACTTTAGAGCGAGTAAAGCAGGCAATGGGGCTTAATCTCTAGTAGCTGGGAATTTTTCTTTATGCTACAATAGTTGCAATGGTACAGAATGGTTAGGTGCGGAGTTAGGAGTGGAAAAATTGGAAGAGGCTATTCGACGCGAAGTTGGGGAATGGATTAAAGCTATTATTATTGCTCTGCTCTTAGCATGGGTGTTACGCGCCCTATTGGTGCAGCCCTATCGTGTCGAAGGGAATTCTATGGAAACCAGCCTATTTGACGAGGAGCGATTGTTTATCAATCGTCTAGTCTATCATCTGCACCCACCGCGCCGGGGTGATGTGGTGATCATAGATCTCCCCAGCGAAAACATCACCATTATCAAGCGTGTTATCGGCTTGCCGGGAGAAACGATTGAAATTAAGGATGGCACCGTCTTCATTGATGGCCAGCCTCTGGAAGAACCCTATCTGACGCAAGCGACCTTGGATAGGTACGGGCCGGTGGAGATACCGGCGGAGCATTATTTCGTCATGGGTGACAATCGTAGCAACAGTCGGGATAGCCGCAGCCTATCCATAGGATTTGTTCCCCGCAGTCAGATACGGGGGCAGGCCTTCCTAGTATTCTGGCCCCTGCCAGCCATAAGGTTAATTAAATAGCACTAACAAGGCTGTCGCAACTTAATCGTTGCGACAGCTTTTTTTATGCCTTGACCCGACTTGGGGCAAGATAGGGGTATGAGGAAGCAGGGGAGGGGGTTGGTATGCTGACGCGGGTTGAAGCTTTTGTGGGCGAATATGCGGCGGGAAA
>JAMNZE010000025.1:0-3790 GCA_023622465.1 Bacillota bacterium
TGGGACAAGGCGCCACCCTATCGAGGTTGTGGCTGGATCAAGTCGACAGTAACGGACATGAACAAGTATTATATGGCCTTATCCTGTCGCGGAATCTATGCCGGTAAAAGAGTCCTTCCCGAAAGCTGTGTAGAACGGCTTGTGGGAAGAGGCTTTGCAGAGACAAGAAAGGGCATATACTGTTACGGGTTATACAAGCGTTTGTTTGAGGATGTAGCTATTTGCGAGCACTCCGGTGGGTTAAGTGGAGTCTCCGCCAACGGTGGTTTCATTAAGGATGGAGCCTTTGCTGTCGCAGTCTTGACAAATCTTAGCGGCATAGATTGCTCGCCCATGACCAACGCTGCCTTCAACATGAGGCTGGGTTTACCGTTGCAAGAAAGCCACATGTGGGCCCAAGAGGTATGGGGCGGTAAGCTTGAAGATCCTTCGGTTTATACTGGGATTTACAGGTCTCAGGAGGGTGGGGGAGCAGAGCTTCAAATTGTGCTAAACGGTAATGGTGCTTTAGTTTGCCAAAAGGATAGACACTGCGAACCGCTTATATTCTGCGGCGGAAATGTATTTACCTCATCCGGATCGGGTGAAATTCTTCCTCCGGGTTTAGTTTTACAGTTTTATGTCCATGACGGTGGTTGTGAAATGGTAAGTGTCGGCATGGGCTATAATTCTAAAGTGCATAAGTCAAAACCGTTAATTGAAAATTGCTGGAGGGGTGGCCGAGTTGGTCTAAGGCGCTCGACTGGAAATCGAGTACACGGCAAAACCGTGTCGCGGGTTCGAATCCCGCCTCCTCCGCCATTATATTTTTAAAACATAGGGCCTTTCGGATATTGTCCGAAAGGCCTTTTTATATGCACGAAAACAGAGGAGACCGGGCTGCGGTCAGACGAGTCCCAGGCAGGGAGCGACGAACAGCATCTTTGGGTGTTGGCTCGCAAACCCTAGTGGCTTCGCTCGACGGCCATAGTTAAAAAGCCGCAAGATCCTATGAGCAAGGGATTTGCGGCCTGTTACTTTTATAATTGCCCTGTCCGGCTGTGGCCAGCAGGAAAGCTATACCGATACATCCGGCTGCTGTTAATAGCAGTTGCCGACTGGAGTGTTGCAGTAGCTTGCTACCCCAGCGGCTGCCGATAATTGCACCACAGGTATTTAGCAGGCCGAGGAAGGCGAGCCGGGTTCCTGGGGCCCGTTCTTCGCTAGCGAAGATACTATAGTAGAAATTGAGGCTGAGGCAGTGATAGAGTTGCCCAAGAAGCAGGCATAGCCACCAGGTTATTTGTCCAGTAAAAGGTTGAGATAGGGGCTCACTAAGGATGTTCCTAGGGCGCAAAAGAAAAAGGAGCCGGTCAGAGTGGGCCAAAGGTTAGCGCGTTTATTCCGGTTGAAGAGGGAATAGGTGTTAAAGCGTAGGGCGGGATCAGGAGGAAGAAACAGCAAAGGGAGAACCGCCAGATGGATTAGCAGTGCTCCAGCAAGGATTGCCAAATACATCTCACCGGTCAGGTGGCAGATGCCGGCGGCGGTAATGCCTCCCAGGGCCCCGCCCACGCTGGCCAGTCCACGACAGAGGGCTAGGGCGGAAGGCAGATGGCGCTTGTTCACCAATAGGGCTATTTGCGGATTCTTGGCTGCCGTATACAGGGCTAAGGTGATGCCCAGCAGGGCACCAGCTAACCCCAGTTGCAGGGGGGTAAGGGCCATTACCAGCAGGGTGGTGGCGCCAGCCTGTAGCAGTGCGGCCGCTATCAGAATGGGGCGGTAGCCCAGGCAGTCGGCTATAAGGCCGGCCGGGAGCGAACAGATAAAACTGCTCATAAGAATAATGGCATTGAGCTTGCCGATAGCCGTAAGATCGTGGCCACGGGCTATAAGGTGGAAATTTAGCAGTGCCAGCACTTGACTATAGCCCCAAGTGGAAAGCAGATCGCTGCAGAGGATCAGCGGCAATGCATACCCCCCTTTGCATACAACAGAATGTGTTATAGATATATGGGCCAGGCCTTAGGGGTATGTATCCGGTCCTGCAACGATGAAAAAAGGCCTCTGAATTGATTCATTATCTGCCCAGCGGAGCTTTTGTGACTTCCTCGTCCAAATATATACGAGATCCGGTGGCACCCCGCTGCCCCTGATATTTCCCTCGATAAGGATTTTGGGCCTCCTTATCCAATTGGGCAAAGACCAGTTGCCCTATACGCCGACCGGCCCGCAACTCAATGGCGGTACGGTTGGCGTTAAAGAGTTCTAGGGTAATCTCTCCTTCAAAGCCCGGGTCAACCCAGCCAGCATTCTGTATGAACAGGCCCAGCCGGCCGATGGAGCTACGCCCTTCAACAAAGGCGGTCAGATTATTGGGGAGGGAGAAGTATTCCATGGTTGTTGCGAGGACAAAATGGCCAGGCATCAATATATAACGGTCGGTGGTAATCGTCTTATAGCTAATCTTACTATCTAAAGCAAGAATTCCTTCGCTGGTATCTTCAACTATGCTGAAGGTGTGGCCCAAGCGTATATCCACGCTGGCCGGTTGAATCTGGAAATCCTCTAAAGGGCTTATAGCCAACTTTCCCTGCCGCAATAATTCTTTAATCGACTTGTCCGATAGGATCATGAAGCTATCCTCCTTTCATTACCCATGTCTTTGCAGAGGGTTTCCACTCTTGCTCATGCTTCCTTATTGTACCACAGGGGACCTGTTGTCGTTAGGCGCTGGAACTCCTAATGAGGCGCTCAAACATGGGGATAATGGTGTCAGAACGGGATTAATATAAGGAGGTTATGCAATTGAGCAAGGTGAATCTAGCAATTATCTATTACAGTTCCACCGGTACCAACTATCAGCTGGCCCAATGGGCTGCAGAAGGTGCTAAGCAGGCGGGCGCTGAGGTGAAAATACTAAAGGTGCCGGAATTGGCCCCCGATGCGGCTATTGATTCTAACCCCGCCTGGCGGGCCCATGTGGACGCGACACAGCATATCCCCATTGCCACCAAAGATGACATTGTGCAGGCTGACGCCATCATCTTCAGCACCCCCACCCGTTTCGGCAACGTGGCCTCGCAGATGAAGCAGTTTATCGATACTATGGGCGGTATATGGTTCCAGGGGCAGACAGTCAATAAGGTAGTAAGCGCCATGACTTCCGCCCAAAATCCCCATGGTGGGCAGGAAGCGACTATCCTATCACTGTACACCAGCATGTACCACTGGGGAGCCATTGTGGTTGCGCCGAAGGTAAGATGGTAGAAGACGTGAAGGACGCTGTTATCCATCAGGCTAAGCGGGTTGTCACAGTGGCTTCGTGGTTGAAACGCGGTCAGCAGGGTTAGCGACAAAGGAAAATACTTAAGCAAGAGCCCGGTTCTCCCACAGGAGGTCCGGGCTTTCCAGGTGTGATGGGGATAAAATTTTGAAATATCTCTTGCTTATGATGGTTTCTCGTATATTATGGAGGTTGGTGATTGTTGGAAGGGGGGGGAGAGGCTGGATGAGGAGTCCCATTTTGGCCGTCAACAACCTGACAAAACGCTATGGAGAGCTGAAGGCTGTGGACGGCGTGTCTTTTGAAATTTACCCGGGAGAAGTGTTTGGAATTCTAGGCCCCAACGGCGCCGGCAAAACGACCACGCTGGAATGTATCGAGGGCTTGCGGGTCCCCACTTCTGGGACGATTGCGGTCGATGGTTTGCACCCCATAAGGGACCGGGCCCAACTGCGCAAAACCCTGGGCGTACAACTACAAAGCTCTGCTTTGCCAGAGGTAATGCTGGTTAAAGAGGCGCTG
>JAMNZE010000095.1:0-2033 GCA_023622465.1 Bacillota bacterium
ACCGGTTTATCGGCTGCTATATGATTCAGCACCTCCGTCTGCTTATCCTGGGGTGGGCGAGGCAGGGGAGTTGCCGGGGCCCGGGGGCGCAAAAGAGCTTTCAAAGGCATAACCTCCTACAGGCAATGCTTAAGGGCATTGCCGCTGTACTTTTAGCAACGCCTCCAGCTTTCCGTGCTCGCATACCGAACACATGTTCTGTCGTTTGTTATTATACTGAAATTCTAACTTGCTGGCAAGTCAACGCAATAGGTGTCCGCTAGCCTATTGGCAAGCAGGGGATTTAACCAACTTTGGAGAAAAGGTTAGTAAGGCCATGTGAGTCTTATAGTGATGGAAACTCGATGGGAGTGCTATCGTGCGGCGCAATCAAGGCCCAAAGTTGGTAAAGAATATAAACAGGGCCTTTTCTGAAATGTTCTGCACACTTATTGACTATGATTTGACTAGCGCGCGAGGATGGTATGAAGGATGGCAGGGCTACGTTGATGATAAGAAGGGGAAGAAGGCAAATTAGTAATTTTATTGATGCTTTAGTTGACAGCATATGTTCGGGCCTAAGCGCCCAGGTCAGAGAAAAGACCATTACACCCGGGCTATACGCCCAAAAAGGACCCGCGTGAACGCGGGTCCTTTTATTATGCACAGAGGGAGGCGTTGCTTAGCCGGCAGCCCGCCCCTATGTGGCCTGGCACACAATGACAGATGACGACTTTCTCAGGCAACAAATTTCCGCCTCTAGTATCATGGTTTGGCAAAAACATCCACGATCGACGGCACTCGACCCCAAGATGTGTGGCCTTGTAAAAAAATAAACCACAAGATATTGACTTTTCTACATATAAAAGAAGGAGGTTGGAGGTTGGTGTAGAAGATACTAACCAAGGAAAAAATTGTATACATTAGCCGTTAAGGGGGGCCTGGTTAGTTTTGAGTTTGAAGGTATTGATCGTGGACGACCAGAGTGGCATCCGGCGCCTACTGACCGAATACTTTATGCATGTGGGCTGGCAGCCGGTGGAGGCGGCCAACGGAAAAGAGGCCTTAGCTAAGCTACCAGAAAAACCCGATGTGATTTTGTTAGACATGAAAATGCCCGTCATGGATGGCATCGATTGTTTAGCTGCGTTGCGCCGAACCCATCCCAATCTACCCGTGATAGTGATGACGGCTTATGGGGAATTGGGGCTTATGCAGCAAGCAGAAGCATTGGGTATTGAAGGCCAGGTGATGAAACCCTTCGATGTGCTAGCCCTGCGGGAAAAGGTGCAGAGGGTGTACACCCGGTGGTTGCAAAAGGTTGGTTAGGTTTTTTCCTGCTAATAACGGCATAAATTAAATATAGGGCCTTAGGCATCTTTGACCGACGGTAAGGTACCGTCGGCATTTTACTTGCCTAAGCCGGGCTGGAAAAATACCCTCAATAAGTATATCCTATACGTGAATAGGGCTATGCTGGTCCTAATCCGAATCCAGAAAGGAGTCGCAGACATGAAATTTTTCCTCGATACGGCTAATCTTGATGAAATTCGCCAGGCGGTGCGCCTGGGTGTGGTGGCTGGCGTAACCACCAACCCTTCATTAATTGCTAAAGAGGGACGGGAATTCTTGCCCACGGTGAAGGAGATCTGCAGTATCGTATCAGGCCCGGTGAGCGCGGAGGTAATTAGTTTAGAGCCGGAACAGATGTTGGCCGAGGCTCGTCAGCTGGCCCAGCTGGCTCCCAACGTGGTGGTGAAGGTGCCCATGGGAGAGGCCGGCCTCGAAGTGGTACATACTTTAGCCCAGGAAGGCATTAAGACTAATATGACCCTGATTTTCTCGGCCAATCAGGCGCTGCTGGCGGCCCGGGCGGGAGCCACCTATGTGAGCCCCTTTGTCGGTCGCCTCGATGATATTGGCAATCCGGGTATGCCCATGGTGCAAGATATCGTCGACATTTTCGATATCTACGGCATTGAAACCGAGATTATCGCGGCCAGCGTGCGTCACCCGGAGCATGTGCTGCAGGCCGCCCGGGCCGGGGCCCATAT
>JAMNZE010000042.1:0-2397 GCA_023622465.1 Bacillota bacterium
CTCTCCGTTTTCTAAACGGGCGCGATGCGTTTTATTATACTAAGAAAGATTAAAAACACCTAAAGTATTAAGCCGCTTTGCTTCCTGTGTAAGTACTTCATCTAGCTCTAGTCCTAACAGGCTACAGAGGGCAGCCAGATAAAATAAGCTAGCACCTAACTCGTTGACTAACACTTCTTTACATAATTCGCAGAGTTCTCCCCGCAGGTGATTGTCGACTTGTTGCCGGAATTCTTCTAGTGACATCGTGGCACTAGTCGGCTGACGACAGGCATTAATGCTCAGACAGCCACAGGTAGTGACTGCCTTGGCCACGGCCCGATTGGCTCGGGCGCTGGATTCCTGAAATTTGGAGAGTACGTCGAGAATGCTACGATGACGAATAAGATACTTGTCGACAGCTTCTTGGAATGCCTTACAATTGCCGTCTTTCAAGAGGCCACCACCTTTTCACCAGGGTGTTCAAATTGTTAGCTTAATTATACTGATAGCTTTCCCGGCTTGTCAAACCAGCCAAGTTGCAAAAAGGGAAGGCATAATTGACAAGTATTCTATATCTGTGGTAGAATGCTCTTTTCTTGACACGGTTGTCTACAAATGTTAACCTTATACATAAGGAGGTGTGGCCAGCGGTGTTTAAGTTGGGAGAGCGGGTAATGATCCCCCTCCGTAATGCTAACGATATCGGCATTCGTGAGGTGGTTTCTGAGGATTGCCTCCAAGAGGCACTGTCTATACTGCAGGATGAGGAAACCGAAATGCCGTCTAACTGGAATCAGCGTTACCGCTCCAACCTGGAAAAGATCCGTTCAGGCGATATCAAGACGGTGGCTGAGGTTATGCGTAACTTGGTAAGACGCGATCAGGAAAAAGGACTTTCAACAGGAGAACGCAAGATGTTGGATGCAGCTCGGCAAATCTTCATTAGCGAGCTGATTTTAGTTAGAGATATGGAAGAGGAAGCTGCTACACGTTTAGTAGACGATTTATTGGGGTGTTGATGGGGGGCGTCGTGGTGGACGCCCTATTTTTTCCTTGCTCTTTTAGAAAGGAGGTGAGAAAGATGTTGATGCGGATTACTCGACTGCTGATCGCTGTCCTAGGAGGTCTGATCGGACTAGAAGTTGGGGGCAAGGCTTTATACCCGGTAGCTACCAACTATCTGAACTTCGGTTGGGCCCAGGACGTGCAGCTTTTGCTTTTTAGGATTCTGGGAGCCACTGTTTTTGGACTCATATTTTATATTTTTTCTCCCGGACTGATAAAAAAGCTGGGTAAGTTTTCGGCACTGGTTGAGGGCCAAATGCAGCGTATTCCTACTCAAGACATCATAATCAGCACGGTGGGGCTGATGGTGGGCCTGATAATCGCCAACTTGCTTGGCTTTGCTCTGGTCGGTATTCCCTTTGTGGGGCCCTATTTGCCCATCATCTCTAATATAGCCCTTGGCTATTTAGGGCTCATGTTGGCCCACAAGAAGCGGGAAGAACTGGGGAGTTTATTATCTTTCCCTGGCCGCTCCAGTAAAGCGGCTAAGAAAGAGCAGTATAAAGTCTTGGATACCAGTGTGATTATTGACGGTCGCATCGCCGACGTGGTGCGGGCTGGTTTCCTAGAGGGAGTTTTGGTGGTGCCCACGTTTGTACTGGAGGAGCTCAGGCATATTGCCGATTCGTCCGATAGTTTGCGACGCAATCGGGGTAGGCGCGGCCTCGACATTTTGCAGGATTTGCAGAAGCAACTGGGGGCCGGAGTGCTTATTCTGGAAAAGGACTATGATGATTTAGAAGTGGACAGTAAACTCATCAAGTTGGCGCAGGAGATAAACGGGAAGCTTCTCACCACCGACTATAACTTAAACAAGATATGTGAGCTGCAGGGTGTGCCGGTTCTAAATATTAATGAATTGGCCAACTCGCTTAAGCCAGTGGTTTTGCCTGGCGAAGAGATGGTTGTACACGTGTTGAAAGAAGGTAAAGAAAACAACCAGGGTGTGGCCTATTTGGATGACGGTACTATGATTGTGGTAGATAACGGGCGCAAGCATATTGGTGAGGATTTGCCGGTGGTTGTTACTAGTGTGTTGCAAACGGCGGCCGGCCGGATGATTTTCGCCCGCGTGCGTTGAACTTAAACTTAATAGTGACCAGAGACATCTAGGGGGGCTGTGCAAGAGATAATTGCGCAGCCCCTAAACATATTCAGATGCTTGTTGTAACCTGTAGCCTAATAGGCTTGTGGTCATACGCACAGTAGTTGCGGCAAGTGCTCTAGTAGACCACGGCCTCAAAAATCGCAACTGCTTTGGCAAGCAAAAGCTGTTTGCTCACCGCCCCGATTTTGGTATGCTAAGCATAACCAGAAAGGAACGAAGGAAGGAGGAATGGGGATGTTAAC
>JAMNZE010000053.1:0-2212 GCA_023622465.1 Bacillota bacterium
AGCTACAGGCGATGAGAGATTTGCTTACGATTGCTATCGTCGCTTTATCCAAATGTTTAGCGATGTGGTGCTAGGTGTGGAGCACTTTGAGTTTGAAAATCTCTTGGCTGATTTAAAATTCCAGCGGCGGGTGCAGTATGACCATGAATTGTCGGCCGCCGATTTGCGCCAGCTGGTAGATGGTTTTAAACAGCTGGTGGCTAGGAAAGGGCAGGCCTTCCCTCAAGATCCCCTGGAACAGTTGTTGATGGCGGTACGAGCCGTATTCGGTTCCTGGAATAACCAACGGGCTATCGTCTATCGCAAACTAAATAACATACCTGACCACTTAGGTACGGCAGTCAATGTGCAGACCATGGTATTCGGTAATATGGGTGACGATTCGGGAACGGGGGTGGCCTTTACCCGTAACCCGTCTACCGGCAGACGTGGTTGCCGGAATTCGTACTCCCCAACCGATTGCTAGCTTAGCCCAGGATATGCCGGAAATCCATGAGCAGTTCACCCACATTTGCCAGCTGTTAGAGAAACATTATCGAGACATGCAGGATATCGAATTTACGGTAGAGAAGGGCAAGCTTTATATCCTGCAGACCCGAGCAGGAAAACGCACCACAGCGGCCGCCATTCGGATTGCCGTGGAAATGGTGCAGGAAGGCATGCTAACGAAAGAAGAAGCCCTCATGCGCATCGAGCCCTCGGAGCTGGATCAGTTGCTGCACCGTCGGATTGACCCACAGGCGCAGGTCGATGTGCTAGCCAAGGGATTGCCCGCCTCCCCCGGGGCCGCTTCCGGGCGCATCGTTTTCAGTGCCGATGAAGCCGAAGCATTGGCCCAAGAGGGACATAAGGTACTACTGGTGCGCACGGAGACTACCCCCGATGATATCCATGGTATGGTGGCTGCGCAGGGTATCCTAACCTCCCGGGGCGGCATGACCAGCCATGCGGCTGTAGTAGCTCGAGGTATGGGCAAGCCCTGCGTATGCGGTTGTGAAGCCCTTAAAATCGACTATACGGCCCAGCAATTTACCGTCAACGGTCGCGTCTTTAAGAAGGGCGACGTGGTCTCTATCGATGGGAGCACCGGTCGGGTAATCGCCGGCGAAATTAAGATGATTGAGCCCGAGTTAAGCGAAGAATTTAACACCCTGCTGGCCTGGGCCGATGAAATTCCCGGCTTAGGGGTACGGGCCAACGCCGATAATCCGGCGGATGCTAAGAAGGCGTTAGATTTTGGTGCTAAGGGTATTGGCCTGGTACGTACCGAGCATATGTTTATGGCCACCGATCGCTTGCCATTGGCCCAAAGAATGATTTTGGCTGCAACTGATGAAGAACGGGCCGCCGCTCTAGCCGAACTACAAACCATGCAAGAGGGCGACTTTTACGACATCCTTAAAGTTATGGCCGGCTATCCGGTTTGTATTCGTCTGCTAGATCCGCCTTTGCATGAATTCTTGCCTTCAGCCGAACAGCTGTTATTGGATATTGCCAAGCTCAAGTACGAAGGTGGCGATCAGGAGGAGTTGGCTCGTAAAGAAGCCTTGTTGGTGCAGGTGCGTAACTTGTCCGAGCTAAACCCCATGTTGGGGCATCGGGGTTGCCGCCTAGGGGTTACCTTCCCAGAAATCTATCGGATGCAGGCAAGAGCCATCTTTAGCGCCATGGCCCGGCTGGAGCAGGAAGGCTATTCGGCCTTTGCCGAAGTAGAAATTCCTTTGGTGGGCAGCATTAAAGAATTAACCATATTGAAGGAAGAAGTTAACCGCGTTGCTGAGGAAGTACAGGCCGAAACCGGTGTCACCCTCAATTACCATGTGGGCACCATGATTGAACTGCCGCGAGCCTGCCTCATTGCGGATCAAATTGCATCTGCATCGGGCTTCTTCACCTTCGGTACCAACGACTTAACCCAGACCACCTTTGGTTTCAGCCGCGACGACGCGGAAGGCAAATTCTTGCCCCATTATCTGGAAGCAGGTATCCTAACGGCCAACCCCTTCGCCGTCATCGACCGCGAGGGTGTGGGCGAGCTGATGCGTATTGCCGTGGAGCGAGGCCGTCAGGCTAACCCGGAGATTTCTATCGGCATTTGCGGCGAACATGGTGGCAACCCTGAGTCTATCGAGTTCTGTTACGAGATTGGGCTCAACTACGTCAGTTGCTCGCCCTACCGCGTGCCTATCGCTCGTTTAGCCGCTGCCCAGGC
>JAMNZE010000113.1:0-9958 GCA_023622465.1 Bacillota bacterium
CAGTCGGTTTTTTCGATCTATCGGCAATCGGTGCGGCTGGGTCAAAGCGAAAGGGTTTTGACCGCCACAGGGCCCAGCTGGCCCTGCCCTCGACTACAAGGGTTGGCTCACTGCTAACCGATAGGGTGAGGGTAAACGGCAGGCAAAGGGCAATGAACAGCAGCAAGAAAGGGGTACTAATGACTATCCACCAAAACACCGTCTCCCTCCTTGCTACCTAGGTTGCAGCCGCTCCTGGTTTCCTTTAGCATTTCGTGGCTGCTTAGGCCACTTATTCGACAAAATAAACGCAAATACCTTTAATTGCCCGGGAAATATGTTAGGCTTTGCCGGCCCAAGCGCGTTGCCGCATCACCTCAAAGCCTAAAACTGCGGCGGCTGAGTTGGCTGGTAAGGAATATGGGAAGCTGCCGCTGTAGGGAATTTGCAGCCGCAAATCGGCTTGGGCCAAGAACGAACGGGTGATGCCGCGTTTCTCACCTCCGATGACCATGAATAGGGGTTTGGTCAAATCAGCCTGGTAAAGGGGCAGCGCGTGTTGCTGGGAGGTACAAGCAACAGTTAGCCCGTGTTCTCTAAAGAAGGCGGCGGCATCATCGGCTGTAGCGAAAACGGTGCTGGGCATGCGTTCGGTGGCTCCAGCGGAGGCCTTAGCCACAATGTTGGCCGCCGACATCCAATTGCGTGGGCGTAAGACTAGGCCGTGGGCACCGGCAGCATAGAGTGCGCGCACGGCATAGCCAAAATTAAAAGGGTCTTCAATACCGTCTAGCATAACGATAAAGGGAACCTCGCCAGCTGCTTCCAGTAATTCGATGGGGGTAACCAGCCGCCGGTCCCCCACCTCGGCTAGAACCCCACCGTGGGTTTTGCCGGCAGCCAGTTGATCGATGACTTCATCAGCTACACGCTTTATGGGAACGTGTTGTTCTTTAGCTAAGCGTTCAATTCTTTGCCAGATGCGCTCATGCCGGCCCGGCTTCCCGGAACGCAGATATATTCTATGAATGGGACGGCTGCCGGTCTCTAAGGCAGCTATGACTGAAATACTGCCTTCAAGAATCGCCACCTGTGGTTGTTCTGGCATATGAATGCCTCCTTAGTCTAAGAACGGCGTCAGGTCACCGCTAACGGTCGTGTTTTAGCGAGTATCTGTGCTCTGAATTAGTTTCACGAGACAACTTGTCCCATAGTGGGTGATGGTGTAAACATCATCAGCTTTATCGATCAGTAGCCCCTCTCCCTCTATTATTAGGGGAGTTGAAGAGCGCAATACTAACTGCTGCATGCCCTTGGTCGCCAGCTCTAATTCAATCCCATCATCATCGTTAGCTAGCACATTGATGGGAGTATTAGAGCACAAAATCTCCAACTGCGGGGCAGGTAATTCCTCCTCACCCCAAACAATTTGGGTTGGCCCTAAAAGACCTACATACAAGTCATTCCTATCCTGCGAACGATAGCGCAGCCACGCATCGGTACTAAGATTAGTGCTGGCCAAGTCAGCACCCGGTAGAAAATGAACGCCAATGGCTCCTTTATATTCGGCCGCCTGTTCAGGCACTTGGCTGACATCGGCTTCTAAGGAAATGCCATTTTCCCCGAAAGTAACTTCCAGGTTGCAATAATAATGATTGAACAGACTCTTGGCCACCTGTTCTTCGGTCATAAAACTGTAATTGCCCTCTCGCTGGACGCGCCCTAGTGCTTCGACGGTGGCTGTTAATAGGGCTCGCTGATGACTACCAACGGTTAAGCGGTTTTCTACGTGGTCGAAATAGGTTATGGGTAGATCGAATTTTTGCATGCTGCGATAGGCTGGTGCAAAGGTTCGCACCTCTGGCACCGGGGCCCAGAGCAGGAATGGCTCCGCCTTCTCGCCCACGGTTAAGCGGAAGGGAGCCACAAAGGGCATAAAGGCCTTACCGTCCCGTGGCTGCCCCGGGGACTTATAGGGGTGAAATCCAAAATCATAGCTTATGCCTACTTCTTGCTCAACTAAGAAAGTCTGCAAGGCGTTTTCGTTAATCCGCCAGGTATGGTGATTTACCCCTACAAAATCCCACTCAATTCCCAAGTCTAAGAAAGCCTGCCGATGTAGCTCTAGCTCTTCCCTCTCCTCGTCGACCGTCTTAAACTCATGGACGTAAGCGTGAACTAAAATAGGCAGATGGTTCTCTTGCAGATATTTGACGCTAGCTAAAATACCCTTCCTCGCTGGGTTCGCCGGATCGTTGATGGCATAGGGGGCACCGTATTCGACTCCTCCCAGTAGAAGACCAACCTGGCCATTACCTTCCCAATCCACCAATAGCGGTACGCTGTTACGCCCTATATTAAGGTTATTATTACCAAAGAAGTTGCGATTTTCACCTTGTAGGTTATCTTGCCGAACCCAATTACCATTTTCCTGCTGGAAAAGAGCCACTTGCCCATTGTAGGAGCCAACCAGTAGATCCAAGAGACCATCGTTGTCCCAATCGGCAACACAAGGGGCGGCCCATTTGAGGCCGGTAGCCAGAATTAACTGGGGATCACCAAAGGTTATGCCGTCTGAACCCGGCTGGCCTGGAAGCCAATACAGGGAGCCGTCGGCCACCCCCACTACCAGATCGAATAGGCCGTCTTCGTCCCAATCGACCAGATAGGGGGCAGTATATTCACCCAGCCCTAGGTTTAGCCTGCGCTTAAGTGTAAATTTGGGCTCGGTACTGGTGCCCTGGTTGTGATAGATGAGCAACTGCCCTTGCTTATTGCCGACTACTAAATCATGGAGGTTGTCACCGGTTAAGTCGCCCACGGTGGGAGCAGCAAAGGCGGTGGATACTGTATCAGTGCTGCTAATTAGAGCCATTTGTTGTTGCAGAACCGGTTTACCGTCTGCTGCTTGATTAGGAAAGTAGTAAACTTCCCCTGCCGGTGTACCTACCAGTAGGTCAAGGCGCCCATCGCCGTTTAAATCAGCCACACAGGGATAGGCGCGGGCCGGATTCTGCAGGGTGCCTAGGAGCGATGCCGCCCCCTGGTAGCGGCCCAAGTCAAGATGGGTGCCATCCTGCTTCATTAGGCGCTGACCGGTGCCGTAGAAGCTATCGGCCAGCATCCCCTGGTATTTGGGGGCGGTATCGCTACCTATATTAGGCAGCCAAGAGATACTAGGAGCCCAATAGGACCAGTTAAAGGTACCTCGTATGAGAGAAAAGGTGGGCACTTGACGGTAATCGCGCAAAAGCTCGGTAAAACTCTTTATATCTTGGCGGGCGAAAGCCGACAGCACTTCAAAATGGTTTTGCCAAGCAACGGCCGGTCGGTGGTAAGCACCTAGAACTTTTTCCAAAGCAAAACCGTACTTCTGTTTGGCAACAAAATTGAGATACTTACTGCGAAACAACCAATTGGCTGTGGTGTAACCGTAATGAAAATAGGGTTGCTCCGCATTACTGGGAACGAAATCAAGGCGGGAAATATAATCGCGATTTGGCAATAGCCCATCGGCCCAAGTGACTGTACCGGCCTCATAGCTGTTCACAGCTAGCAGGGAAGCCCCATTTATATCAACTAAAGATAGGGCCGTACTTAACTCAGCTGCTCGCTGGGGTATAATTTGCTCCCGAGGTAACACCTGTAATTGGCGTAGGCCTTGGATAAATTCGCGGTAGACCGCTTGCATATCAATGTAGTCATAAGAAACGGCTGGATAAGAGAAATTGGGCTCCCGGGTATCTACGGATACCCACTCTGCCACTCCTAATAAATCGGTAGGGAGCTGATCTATAAAAGGTGCTTCCAGAAAGAGATGCCCTCCCCCAGCCACATAATCGCGCATTAACTTGGTAAAGGCTTCGGCCTGCCATCCGTCAGCATCGATTATGCTAGGGTCGGGATAAACCGCATCAACCCCAATTAGATGCTTAGCCTGCAGTTCACCAATATGTATAGGCTCAACCGTAACGTTAGCGTGCATGGTGTTTAACAAATGCTGAAAGGGCTCTAGATAATCTTCACTATCGGCCCGAACAACGAGCAAGCGCAAACTATAACCGGCGACATCAGCCAGCTCAACAGGAACCGGGGAACAGGCTAACAAAGTAACAGTAAGGGACAGGACAATTACCATTAGTATAGATCGACGGGCCTTCATAGTACCTCCTGCGAGTAGCTAATTTTTCGTTGAATTGGTTGCTACTTCCTTCATCTTAGATAATTTATACCACAAAACAAGTAAAGAAAAGTGCTGTCGTAAAATCCAACAGCACTTACGTTAATACTTCTTATTGTTTACCTCGCCTCTGTTTACGTTCAGTGTAATAACTGTAAAGGACCAGAATCGAGGCCACAATTCCTATCACATATTCGGGGACCCAACGGGTCCACAACATCACTCCTAAGAGTATGAGCAGGGAACCGTTGAAGGCCAATTTGGTTCGCAAGAAGCGGATCACCCGGCGTTTATTCTTAATGGTTTTGTCCTTCTGGATGCGCTCTCTAGCTCGCTTGGGATAAAAGATAGCCAAGGAAAGGGAAGCGCCACCCAGAATGATGACCACCAGGCCAAGGATGGCTCGTATGTAAATGTGTCTTCACCCCTTTGCAGGTAGTAGTATTACTTATGATAAGCCTCGCCCCGTTGAATTTTCATGGCTCGGTAAAGTTGCTCCAGCAAAATTATGCGCATCAGCTGATGGGGAAAGGTAAAGGCGGAAAAGGACAGTCTCAGGTCGGCAGCAGCCAATAGGTCCGGTTCTAAACCGTAGGAACCACCGATGAGCAGAGCCACTTTGCCGCGGCCGTAAGTCGCCTCCCGTTCCAGCCACTGGGCCAATTCGGGGGAAGACATGGTGCGCCCTTTAACATCGAGGGCGACAAGGGTGTGGTCTTGGGGTAAAGCTTTGCGTATTTTTTCCCCTTCCTTTTGCAAGGCTTGGGCAATCTGAGCGGGAGAGTTTTCGTCCCGCACCCTTTCGGGAGCGATCTCCTGTATGCGCAGGCGTACATAGGGCGCAAGCCGCCGCTCGTATTCGAGGGCGGCTTGACGCCAATATTTCTCCCGCAAACTACCGACAGCAATAATGGTTATCCGCATGACGACTAGGGTGCGGCCACCAGCTTGACCTTCATGGTCATTTCTTTACCATTACGCACCACGACCACGTCGATTTCTTCGCCTACCTCTTTGGAGTAGAGAACCTGTTGCATTTCGTTGAAGGTGCGTACTTCCTCACCGGCCAGCTTGATAAGGATATCGCGGGCTTTGATGCCTGCCATGGAGGCGGGGCTCAAGGGGCTGACGCTCTCTATATACAAACCATAATCGGTGCCCAGTTTGTAAATGGAGTTGAGCTGCGGGGTAATTACCGCACCGATGGTAACGCCTAGGAAAGGCCGGACCACTTTACCGTTCTGAATCAGCTGCTCGATTATAGGCTTGGCCATATTGCTGGGAATGGCAAAACCCATACCTTCTACGCCTTCCAGCTTAATTTTAGCCTGGTTGATACCGATTACATATCCATTCTTATCACACAGGGCGCCACCGCTGTTACCCGAGTTGATGGCGGCGTCGGTCTGCAGCAGTTTGAGCTGCATGCCTTCCATCTGCAAGTCCCGATCCAAGCCGCTGATGATGCCGGCGGAAGTGGAGCGTTGGAACTGGAGGCCCAGCGGATTACCGATGGCAATGGCCAATTCACCCACCCGCACCTTATCCGAATCGCCAAACTGGGCTACTGTCAAATTGCGATACTCGGCAGGTAAACTATTAGGATCAATCTTGATAACGGCCAGGTCGGTGACCGGGTCGCGGCCCACTAGGGTGGCCGGTGTGTCTACACCGGGGGCCAGAGTTACGGTTAATTCTCTAGAGTCGGCTACCACATGGTTGTTAGTGACGATATATCCGTTAGCATCTATAATGATACCCGAGCCTACAGCTTGATTTTCATAAGCCCGGAAAAAGCTCTGCACCACATAGCGGTTGGTGATGCCGATGACGGCAGGGCCAACTTTAGCAGCCACTTCGGCTACGACGCCGGCGGCGGCCAACTCGGCCGGATCATCACCACCGGCGATGGGCAGTTGATATCCGGGCTGTTGGGTATTGTTATTGTTAGGCCAGGGTAGTAGTTTACCAAACAGGTAGGTGGGAGCGATATAACTGGCTATGATGCCGCCCAGGAGGGCACTGGCTAAAGCCACGATAGCTAAAGCCGTATAGCCAAAACCATGTCCACGCTTTTGATTATTATCATTATCAAAGTAGGGTTGCTGGTACATATCGTTCAACCTGCACACCTCCATGATCATTTTCTTCTAGTTATTATAACATTATGGGTTATTGCTAACCATATAAAACAAAAAAGCCGACTATAACAGTCGGCTTTGTTTTTAGAAGTTGGTAGCGCATACGGGATTCGAACCCGTGCTACCGCCTTGAGAGGGCGGCGTCCTAACCACTAGACTAATGCGCCACGAAAATAAAAATATAAAAGAGATTGGCTGGGGATGGTGGATTCGAACCACCACTAACTGATCCAGAGTCAGTCGTCCTGCCATTAGACCAATCCCCAGCGGCACAGCCTATTATAGCATGGCTTCGGAATACCGTCAAGGGAAGTTGCCCAAATGGATTGCGGCCTCGTTGAAAAATTAATTGCCGGGGCGCTCCCAATAAACTTGGGCTGCCGGGATGAAAATTTCGCTCTCTTCGGCACCTGCCAGATAGAAGCGCCAAACCGGTTCAATTTCCTGCCGCTCGCCGGTCTCCACGCCCACGCCATAACCCAAGCTTAAATCCAGAATGGTGATCTCTTCCTCTTGCGGCACGCCCAAACGGGCCAAATAGCGCCGCACCACCTGCTCGGCAGAAACTAGAGGTAAGGAGGTGCGCTGGGCCTCACCAATGGCCGCCTGTTTGGCGGTAAAGGCCGTAACGAGGCCATTGTTTACGACCAGACGATAGGAATCCAAGAAAATTGGTATCCCTTTATTGGAGCGACTAATTTCAATCACATAGCTACCTGCACTAGCGGGCGTTGCCACCGCCATGTTCACTTTGTAATCCTGTAGAACCGCCCCACCCAAATGCTCGGTCAGGAAATTTTGGGCGTCGGCCATAGCCTCTTGGATACTATAATCTTCCTGGCTGGGTGGCGGAGTGGTATCCGCATATTCTAGGGTAAAGAAATAGGGGTTATCTTGGCTAAAGGATATTTTTTTTGTACCAGCAGTAAATAATAGTCCATCTTCTTGGGTTGCTCCCTGCGCCTCAGCACCCAACCACCGGGTTGCCAAATTGGTAGCCAGAGTCTTATCTAGGCTCACCTTATCTATGTCCAAAAGGGGCAGCGGGCGCACCGACATGGGCTGGGGCCGGGTGGCTAAGTCCACATTAAAATGCTTGCCCAGCACTATCAAAGCCTCCAGGTCCTCATCAGTAAGGGTGGTTTGCATAGCCCCTACCCCCGGCACATAGAACAAAAGGTAGGCTAAATAAAGGTCTAATAGTAAAAAAGCAATAATAAGCACGTTTTTGGCTTTAGGCCAATCCATCAGGCTCTACCCCCTTTAGGGCCGCTGGATAAGCCCCGGGTCATTAAGCAGCTTGTAGGCATGAACATAGAGACGCTCACCATTTTCCAATTCGATAGCCCATACCGGGTAGAGATACATGGGCTCCGAATGGAAGGGAGCCGCCTCTGTTAGGAACGCTGGTCTTTGGTAGTAGGCCAAATAAATATCGCTTATTCTACGGCCCGCCAGAGCCGTTTGGGCCCGGTCTAAGGCACTTTCAATGCTACGCACCTCAAACTGAAAATAGCCCGGTTGAATAATGTTATAACACAACCGCTGATAATTCCTTACCCCGCCGGGGACCACTTCTATGGTCAGGGTGGGTTCGAAGTCGAGGACCGGCAAACCGTTGTAGAGCTGCATAAAGTCGAAGCGGTAACCAGTGCGATCGTCGGCAGCTATTGGCTCCATGCCGGCGGCGATGGTGCCTTTGGGCCACCCTCCGCCCCGCCCCAAGACGAAATTGAAGACTTGCTCAAACTGCTCTACCGTGGTGCCGCTGGGGGCATCGGGCGCCAACTGGGCTGGTATTTCACTATAGGTCAGCAGGCCACTATTATGCAAAGTCAACACCTGCTGACGGGCGGTAATATAGGTTTCAACCACGCGCCCGCCGCCGGGAGTTTCGGTCTTGTGCATGCGCGGCAAGATACTAAAGAAACGCTTGACGATGGCGTCCTTGTTGGAATCGGTAATCGGAGGAGTGGCTAAAACCTCGGGCAACTCAATTGTATTGGCAGGGGCATAGATTTGGCTACCGGGCACCCCATTCAGACCAGAAGCCAACTTCACTTCCCGCACCCGTTGGGTTTCGCTTAAGTCTAGACCGTCAGGCGTGGGGAAAAGGGCCCGATTAGCCTCCGTCGACCATTGCCACTTCCACCGCTCTCCCGTGTAGGTGTTTTGCAGATAGAAGCTGTTGCTATTTAAGGGTATCAACAGGCGGTTAAAATAAATGCCTTCGGGAAACTTCTGCATTGTGGCTTTGCTGGCGGTCAGCCACCAGTAATGGAGCTGGGCCGGTCCGGCAAAACGATATTCGTAACTATAGGCAATTTGGTGCTGCCACTCGTTTAAGGGCACCGCTTGTAATTCGGGAGTGGTGGATTCATTCCAATTCTTTACCGTATCGATGGCCCCTTTCAGCGCCTCCCACAAGCGAGCATATTCGTTCTCGTTGGCACTGAGGCGATAGTGCTGCCCCCGATTGTGAACGAGAATATAGTGGGGACTGAAGAGGTCGATATAGGACTCGGGGATTACCTGCTCGGGGAGCTCCGCCGGGGGCGGGGCTTCGCCGGCGGCGATAAATAGAGGCGTGGAGGCATGGACCCGAGCAAAATAGAGACCGGTAAAGCGTATACAAATAGCGATCAGCACCAGCAGAAGCAGGGTCTTACAACGCTCAAGCATTGGCCGCCTCCTTTCTAGCCGATGCTATCGGCAAAGAAAAGCCGATCACCGTTCCCTGGCCCAGCTCACTCTCGGCCCATATGCGGCCGCCATGCCCTTCAATAATCTGATGGGCGATGGCCAAGCCCAAGCCGGTCCCGCCCATTTCCCGCGAACGGGCCTTATCAACCCGGTAAAAACGCTCGAAGATGCGGGGCAAGTCGGCGGCGGGAATACCGATACCCGTATCGCGCACCAGGATCACCACTTTTTCCGCATCCACTTGCATGGTGAGCATTACCTCCCCCGCCGGCGTGAACTTAATGGCGTTAGAAACGACGTTGATCAACACTTGCTCGATTTCATCGCTGTTGGCCAACACGGGGGGTACTTCTTCGGGCAGGGAGATGCCCAAGTGCAGTCCCTTTTGTTGAGCTGCCACTGCCATTTTGTTGGCCACATCTAAGGTTAGCTCGTCTAAAAAGATCGGTTGTTTTTGATGGGCCTTCTGATTGTCCAAGGTGGACAGGGTTAACAGATCCCGCACTAAAACAGGGTTAACAGATCCCGCACTAAACGGGTCATGCGGTCGGTTTCTTCATTAACCACATCGAGGAAACGGGCAGTCAAATCCTTATCGGCCAGAGCCCCATCCAAAAGGGTTTCCACATAACTCTTGATGGTGGTCAAGGGAGTGCGCAGCTCGTGGGATACGTTGGCCACAAAATCCTGCCGCATTTGATCCAGTTTGGACTGCTCCGTCATATCTTGCAGCACCATAACCACACCGCTCAGCTGCTCGCTATGGCTCTGCACCGGTGCCAAATAGACCCGCAGTACGGTATGGTTGCTATCGTCAAAGGTCAATTCCAAATTGGCGGGAGCGAGAGCGGCTATTTCAGTGGCCGTGCCCAGTTTAAGCTTGGCCAGCACCTGCTCGGCGGTGACATCCTCCGGTAAGGACAGCAACTCGGCCGCCTTAGGATTGATGTGCATG
>JAMNZE010000135.1:0-4681 GCA_023622465.1 Bacillota bacterium
AAACCAAGGCATGCTTTTGCTGGGCAAGGCATTATGACTGTCGAATTGCGAGGCAATGATTGGGAGTTGCGTTATCGTCAAGGCAATGCCAATAGGGTGATACGCGGTTCAGCATTGGGAGAGCTTTGGTCGCGGCTGGAGCGGCGTATGGGCAAGCAGAGTTATATTGTGCAGCAGGCGATTCCCTTGGCCCGATATAGGGGAAGAACCTTTGACATAAGGTTGCTGGCGCAAAAGAATGGAGCCGGGCAGTGGCAAGTAACCGGTATGGGAGTACGGGTTGCCAGTAAGGGTGGTATCACTACCCACGTGCCCAACGGCGGTTATATTGCCTCGGCGGCCGATGTGTTGCCGGCTGTCTTTGGTGCCGAAGCCGATCGGGTGCGTGAAAAGGTTGCCCTTTTGGCCATGCAGATTGCGCCGGCAGTTGAAAAGGGCTATGGCGGGCTATCCTTGGTTCTTCGAAGCCAATGCTAAACCGATGCGTTTTGATGAACCGGGGATTAGGCGGAAGGGGCTACAGACCATGACAGCCTATGTGCGGTATCTTGCGCGTGAGGCAGGTGAAAGGGGGTAATTGGATGATTACCTACCGGCAGATAACGGAGGACGACTTCTTACAATACCGGGCCGACATTTTGCGCCTGATTAAATTAAATGCCGATAACCATATCACTCGCAGAGCTTTGAACAATTTCCGCCGTTTGCGCCCGGAGAAACTCTCCCGCGAGGGCAACGTGATCTGGACCGCCTGGGATGGAGAATTGCTGGTGGGGATGATCTTCTGTGAGCGCTATGGCAATCGGACCTCTTTTTCCGTGGTGCGCAGGAGCCACCGTTCTCAGGGCATTGCTAAAGCCTTGTTGCGGCGGGCGGTGAACACCATGGGTAGATTTTATGCGGAAGTGGCTGCCGATAACCCGGCTAGCCTGAAGGTCCTGTTCGGGATGGGTATGGTCGCCTACGATGTTTTTCCGCGTAGAGGTAAATGGATATTGCGAGTGCGTAATGGATTTGATGTAAATAAGGAATAGAAGAATGCCAGGTCGCCAGTATATGGAGACCTGGCTTATTATTTTGCAAGCATATTCCTTCCACTTACTCCATAGGAATGGAACGATAGAGAGTCTTGGTGGAAGGAGTTATCCCCATGAGTACTTGGCGTGGTAGCGATATAGCAAAGAGCTTTGGCATCCAAGAGGACGGTATGGTATTGAACGGAGTGTTTTGCTTCAACACTCCCTTCGGTTTGGCAACGCCCTCCATATATCGAGGGGATCTTGACTTCTTGCAGTGGTTAGGAGGCGAGCTCCACCATATTAATACGCGACTGGGACGCCTGAGCTTAAGCCTATTATTAAGAGCACCCACCGGTTATTACTATGGAGAGGTGGATGGAGAGAAGGTTCTTTTGGCAACTTTGGAAACGGGTCCCAGTTGTGACCCTCGTAATGCCTTTGAGTTATTCACGGTGGCGGTCGGTCTGGCCCATGTGCATGAACAACAGGTATCTGTTGCTGGCGAAGGGCCCGACTGGTTGGCCTATTATCAAACCCAAAGGGACAAGTTGCTGCAGCTAAAACCCCCCAATTTGTCTAAACGGGCCTTAGTAGCGTGGGCTAATTTGGAAGAAACCTGGCGCCTATGTGTCGAAGAGTCCATCAATTTGTTGACGATGCTTAAAGGCAGACCGAGGAAAACCTGTCTAGTTTTAGGGCTGCAATCCTTTACCGATTTCGTCTATTTGCCCGATCGCCATCAAGTGCACTACAATTTGGTGGCCAATTGCCATCTAGATTCCCCCGCACGGGACTTGGCAAAACTGGTTGCAGCTGCAGGTGGTGAGACAAGGATCGCCAATAATATGCTCTTGTCTTATCAGCGGGTGAGAGAGATAAGCAGGGAGGAGTGGAAAGAATTTTTTGCCCATCTCTGGTTTCCCCATGAGGTTGAACTGGGCATTTTCTCTGATCCTTCCGTTAACCCCTTACGATTACAGCAGGCCAGCAATCTCTTGCAAGCCAAAATAGGTATGATCTCTGAGCTGGAGGATCTGGTGTTGCCCCCTATTTATGGGGTAGATGAAGAGGAAGAAAAGGAGGCATTAACTGTGAATAAGAAAGAGATAGAGCCAACGCCAATTGAATTAGAACCAGTTTGGGAAGAGGCGGTCAATGAGGCAACAGAGCCCAGGAAGCTGAAATAGAAGAGCCGCAAGAGGATGTCCGTATAAACATGACGGCAACTACCTCTAAACAGCCCAGTGTGTGGCGCCCCTTCCCCCCACCTTTGGGTGCTGAAAAAGCTAAAGAAGAAGAACTGGAAGAGCATGAGGAAAATAATGTAAACCCTGAATTAGAATAATGCGGGCCAGGGTATACTAACCTTGTCGTTATAGCTGCATTCTAGCAGAAAGGATGATGGTCGTGGCTCGAGGGAGAGGCATTATGTCCGACGAACTCAAGTACCGACTCGCCGATGAGCTAGGTTTCGGGGATACGGTGCGCCAATATGGTTGGGGCGCCATAACCACCCGAGACGCTGGAAATCTGGTAAAGCTGGCGATTGCCAAAGCTCAACAGATGATGATAGATGAGCAGCTATAATGGCATGGGGCTGTCCAAAAGGCAGCCCCGTTTTTGTTTCTTAAAGTGGGGCAAATTTACTAGAGGAGGGGGAATATGCTACTTGGTGAGTATCAACACAGTTTAGATACCAAGGGGCGCGTGACAATCCCTTCTCGTTTGCGTGATGGCTTAGGAGATAGGTTTGTGGTAACCAAAGGCTTAGATACCTGTCTTTTCGTTTACCCCCTGGCTGAATGGGACGCCCTGGAAGAAAAATTAAGAGGGTTGCCCCTAACTCGCAGAAAAATTAAGAGGGTTGCCCCTAACTCGTGCCGATGCTCGTTCTTTTGTCCGTTTGCTTTTTTCCGGTGCGGTGGAATGCGAGCCCGATAAACAGGGACGTATCTTGTTACCTCCTAATTTGCGCACCCATGCTCGTTTAGAAAAGGATGTTTACTTGCTTGGGGTTTCTAATCGGGTAGAGATCTGGGATAAGGAGATTTGGGAACAATATAGTTTACAGGCAGCTGCTTCCTCCGTCCTAATGACAGAAACGCTACAATTGCTTGCTCCTCGCCCGGGAGAGATCGCGGTGGATTGTACCTTGGGAGGGGGCGGACATACCAGGGCTATTTGGAGCGAGATGCACGGTGTGGGACGTCTAATTGCGATTGATCAGGATTTAACGGCTATAAACCACGCCAAAGCTACCTTACCCCCAGAAATAACAGTGGTGCATGACAATTTTCGTAATCTGCGGTCCATATTGTTGGCTCTAGAGATACCGCAAGTAAATCGTATTCTTTTTGATCTGGGTGTTTCTTCACCACAGCTAGATGAAGCTGAAAGGGGTTTTAGCTATCAGCAGGATGCCTTGCTGGATATGCGCATGAACCCACAAAGCGAGATAACAGCCGCCCAATTGGTCAATAAGCTTTCTGAGGAAGAATTGGCGCGCATTATTTGGGAATTTGGGGAAGAACGGTGGGCTAAGCGGATTGCAAAATTTGTTGTTGATTATCGCAACCAGCAGGGGCCCATTACTACCACCGGCCAATTGGTGGACATTATCAAAGGGGCTATTCCGGCGGGGGCCCGCAGGACCGGCCCCCATCCGGCCAAACGCACCTTTCAGGCCCTTCGGATTGCGGTCAATGACGAGCTAGAACATCTCAGGTCCGCCCTGGAGGCGGCTATCGAAGTGTTGGCCCCAGGGGGACGCATCGCCGTAATTACCTTTCATTCTTTAGAGGACAGGATTGTGAAGAATATTTTTCGACAGCGGGAAAAGGGTTGTGTTTGCCCGCCTCATCTACCGGTTTGTGTTTGTGAACAGGAACCTACTCTGAAGGTCATCACCAGGAAGCCGGTGATTCCAACTAAAGAAGAAAAGGAACGGAATCCGCGTTCTCGTAGTGCCAAATTGCGCGTAGCCGAGCGTTGCTAAAGTTCTAGCTGATAGAAGAGGTGAATAAATTTGTTAGTAGCGAAACAACCACTGTATCAACCCCAGCCGCCCTTGCGTCAGCCGGTTAGAACACCGCAAAAAAAGGCTAAGGCGGCAAGACTTACCGATGGGGATAAACGTTTGATAATCACTGCCGTCCTATTAACTGCTGTTCTTAGTTTCGGTATGATATGGCGTTTTGCGGCGGTTAATGATCTGCAAACACGGGTCAATCAACTAGAGCGGAGCATCGCCGCGCTGGAAGATGAAAACGCAACTTTGATTATTCAATTGAAGCAATTGAGTGCGCCCAGACAAATAGAAAATCGGGCCCAATTAGAATTAGGAATGCGCTGGCCTGAGCAAAATCAGATCATCAGCGTGGTCGAACCGGGGCCAGAGCATTAGCATCTTACAGCTCGTCGTGCTTTCGCAAACTCGGCGCCGTATAGGAGTGGCCTTGCTAATTTTTACGCTAATAATTGGGGGCCTTATAGGTCGGTTGGCTTGGCTCCAATTGATTAAAGGGCCGGAGCTAACGCGCAGAGCACTAGCCCAGTGGATGCGTGAAATCCCGGTAGAGCCAAAGCGAGGAATTATTTTTGATAGAAATGGCAACGAGTTGGCGATCAGTGCCAGTGCTGATACGGTAGTGGCATTGCCAGCC
>JAMNZE010000081.1:0-3661 GCA_023622465.1 Bacillota bacterium
ACCATCTGCATCATGGGTAGGGCGATGGCCAAAGCGATCAGCCCCACCACTAGGGCCATGACCAAGAGCACAATAGGTTCGATCATCTTACCCAGCCGCTCGGTCAGGGTCTTCAGGTCCTGGTCATAGAAGTCGGCCACCTGGTTGAGCATGCTGTCCAGGGCGCCGCTGCTCTCCCCCACGTGGACCATGTGCAGCATCATGGGTGGGAATAGGCCGCTACGCTCCAGTTCGTCGGCTAGCCGGCTACCCTGGCTGATGCCGGCCGTGGCCTTTTGCACCGCCCGGCTGTACACTGCGTTATCCACCGTTTGTTCCGCCAACTCCAGGGCGCTGACCATATCCACCCCGCTGCGGAGCAGGGTAGCCAGAGTGCGACAGAAGCGAGAAAGGGCATTCATGGTGACCAGCTTACCCAGCAGTGGTAAGCGCAGCGATAGCTTGTCCAGCCAAGTCCTACCTCCCGCGCTGGCACTCCACTGTTTAAAGAGCAGAAAGAGGGCGATTGCCACCGTTAACAGTAGCCAACTCCAGTCCACCAGGAAACGGCTAACGCTCAGCATCAACCGGGTGATGGCCGGTAGTTCCATATTGTAAGTGGAAAATATGGTAGCGAAATTGGGTACTACGCTGGCCAACAAAAACCAGGTGATGCCCAAGGCCACCAAAGCCACAAATTTGGGATAGGTGAGGGCGCTTTTCACCTTCTCGCCGATCTCATGCTCCCGCTCGAAGTAGGTGGCGGCCCGCAGTAACGCCTCATCCAGGGTGCCGCCTACTTCGCCGGCGGCCACCATATTGACCAGGATCGGCGGGAAGGCGCCGTTTTCCCGCAGGGCCAGGGCCAGGCTGTCACCGCCGATCAAATGCTCTTCCACCCGACTCAGGGCTACCCCCAGCGGGCTCTGCTCCCCCTGTTGTTGCCTAATGGCGGTCAGGGCCGGTAGGATGGGAACCCCGGCTCCGTAAAGTACACCCAATTGGCGGGCAAAGACGGCCAGATCGCGGGCGCTAATTTTACGCGCCCTGCGCAGCACATCCTTCAGGTCTGTGACCCGCACATCCCGGTCCAATTCCAGCTGGGAGATAAAGTACCCCCGCTGGGTTAACTCGCGAATTGCTGCCTGTTTATCGGTCGCCTGCAGACGCCCTTTAATCGGCAAGCCTAAACTATCGCGCCCCTGATACTTATAGGCCAACATGCCCCCACCTCCCTTCCCTATCGCTGCAACAATCTCTGTAACAAACCGGCTTCCGGCGCGTACAGGTCCATCTGGGCCTTGCTGATTACCCCCCGCTGATAGAGGCTCTGCAAAGCTTGTTCCATGGTCTGCATACCCAATTGACCGCCGGCTTGCATCATGGAATGTATTTGATGCACCTTTCCTTCCCGAATCAGGTTGCGAATGGCCGGGGTTACCACCAGCACTTCAGCGGCCACCACCCGGCCGGGACGATCGGCCCGGCGCAGCAATTGCTGGGAAATAACCGCCTGCAGCACTAGGGCCAGCTGGGTACGAATCTGTTGCTGCTGATAAGGGGGGAAAATATCTAGAATGCGATGCACCGCTTCCGCGGCTCCGGGAGTATGGAGGGTAGCCAACACCAGATGACCAGTTTCAGCCGCGCTCACCGCCGCCTGGGTGGTTTCCAAGTCGCGCATTTCACCGATGAGAATCACGTCCGGATCTTCGCGCAAGGCTGCCCGCAAACCGTGGGCGTAGCTCCTGGTATCCGACCCTACTTCCCGCTGGTTGACGATGGAGCGTTCATGGCGGTGCAAGAACTCTATAGGATCTTCAATGGTGAGAATATGCTCGGCCCGCTCGATGGCTTGCGGAATCAGGCGGCAGGCCATGCCGATAGTGCCCCGCTGGCGAAAGGCGTTGATACGAAAACGGCCAATTCCGGGTAGACTCAAGGAAAAGTCGACTTCTCCCCAATCCTTGAAAACCTCCCGGTGCTGGTCGGCCAGCACCTCGTCTAACATCTCATTGGTATCGGCGGGCGTTAGGTTGGGAGCGTCCATGCGCACCAGCTCCCCATGGACCCGAAGCACCGGCGGTTGGCCCACCGTCACATGCAAGTCGGAGGCTCCCCTGTCCACCGCTACCTGTAACAGATCTAGAAGACGGGGCATAAGCTGCACCTCCCCTGCATCAATCTTGGAAAGTAACCCGTAGCACTTCGGCCACGGAGGTAATCCCTTGACGCACCTTGTCTAAGCCATCGAAGCGCAAGGGGCGCATACCCAGATTAATGGCTTCCTGGCGCAAACGGGAGAGGGATGCCCGCTGGGCAATCAGCTCCCGCAGTTCATCATTTATTAGCACCAACTCGAAAATACCGATACGCCCCCGGTAGCCCGTATTGTGACAACGGGAACAGCCGACGGGCTGATAGGCCGATAAAGGTTCCATTAGATTTACATTTAGAGCCACAATCTCCGGTGCCTGGGGCTGATAGACCACCGGCCGGGCACAGTGGCCACACAGGCGCCGCACTAAACGCTGGGCCACGATGCCACTGAGAGACGAAGCAACCATAAAGGGCTCTACCCGCATATCTAAAAGGCGAGTAATGGCTCCGGGAGCATCGTTGGTGTGCAGCGATGTTAAGACTAGGTGGCCGGTCAGTGCCGCCCGCACGGCAATATCCGCCGTTTCCAGGTCCCGTGTTTCCCCCACCATGATCACGTCCGGATCTTGGCGCAGCACCGAGCGCAGGACAGCGGCAAACCCCAGGCCAATTCTCGGATTGACCTGCACGTGATTCATACCCACCGTTTCCAGCTCCACCGGATCTTCGATGGTGACGATGTTTCGTGTTTGATCATTGAGCACCTGTAACATCACCTGCAGGGTGGTTGTCTTACCACTGCCGGTAGGGCCACAGACGAGAATGAGGCCGTAGGGCCGGGCCAACAGCCGCCGGAAGCTTTGCTGCTGGGACGGGCTTAAGCCCAAGTCGTCCATGGTCAACAGACGGCTGGCCGGGTCAAAGAGGCGTACCACCATCTTTTCCCCATGCACTGTAGGCAAGGTGGATAGGCGCAAATCCAGATATCCTCGCTGGTGCTGGTAACGGATGGCCCCATCTTGGGGCAGGCGCCGCTCGGAAATATCCATACCGGCCATCACCTTGAGCCGGGCAATGAGCCCCGCGTGCACCTCCCTATCCAGCTGTTCCACCTCCTGCAACACGCCGTCGATACGATAGCGGATACGCAGGCTATCGCGTTGAGGCTCGATATGAATATCGCTGGCATGGTCGGCGATAGCTTGGTTTATCAGGTTGTCCACCAGCCGAATGCCTCCGGTCGCCTCTGGGCCACAAATTCCCCCCGGATATACACCCGCTCAATGGCCCGCTGGATATCACTCTTGCTCATGAGGGCGATTTCGACATCCAGCCCGGTCATAAAGGCCAAATCATCCACCGCGATAATATTCAGAGGATCGGCGGCAGCGATGGTCAAGACTTGCCCTTCCACTTTCACTGGCACTACCCGGTAGCGCCGGGCCACCGCTTCCGGAATGTGCCGCACCGCCTCTGGTTGAAAGGTGATTTCCTGTAATTCTAGAAAGGGCACATTAAATTGCTCCGCTAGAGCCTGTGCCACTTCCTTTTCTGTTACCAAGCCCCTATCAACCAGGTAATC
>JAMNZE010000112.1:0-9521 GCA_023622465.1 Bacillota bacterium
GGCCTGTACATCTAAGTTGTTGGCAAACTCTACTCTGGTTGTTGCCTGAGGATCATAAGTTTCACCGGTGGACACGCGAATGTCGGTCAGTTTACCTTCCACTCCCGATGTTAAATCCAAGCCCTGCACGCGGTAGCCGGTGCCGGGCACCACCAGGTAACCTTCTTCGTCCAAATCGAAGTTGCCGGCCCGGGTGTACATCAGGGTGTTACCGTCGCGGATGATGAAGAAGCCGCTGCCTTCAATGGCCAGGTCGGTGGCTTTGCCCGTATACTGTAGGCTGCCATTGCCATGGTCGGTATCAATGCTGGCCAAGGTCACACCCAAGCCTACTTGAATAGGGTTGGAACCGCCGCGTCCGCCATGGGCACTGGTGGCGGCCCGCAGGGTCTGGCTGAACAGATCTTTAAAGGTAGCTCGGCTGGATTTAAAGCCGATGGTGTTAACGTTAGCAATGTTATTGCCGATAACGTCTAAGCGGGTCTGATGGTTACGCAGGCCGGAAACGCCGGCATACATGGATCGTAACACGAGATATTGACCTCCTTTTAGTTAGAGTAACTAGGCCGCTGTCGATTGGCCTAGCGAGGGCTTCCTCTCAGAGGTCCAGCCCGCATATGCTCCTCGTCCACCGCCGTAATTACGGTACGGTTAGGAATATTGACCACGAAGGCCGTTCGGTTCAGCAGAATCAAAGAATCCCGGGCCCCTTTGTTGGCCGCACTGACCACCGCCTGCTGCAACCGGTTTACATCGGCCGGGGTCAGCTGAATCTGCCGCTGCTGGATGCGCTCCATGGCGTGTTTAGAAAAGCGCAACGTTTGTTGCTCGGCCAGAGCCGCGTCCAACACGCTCTGAAAACCCTAGTCTGGGGTCCATTCTGCTCCTCCTCTACCAGCGGTTGCACCGCATTCACCCATTCCACCGGGTAGAGTTGATCGTTAACAGCCACCTGCACTTTACCATTCAAGGTTACTACCCTTTCCACAATCCCGGCTGTTGGCTCCTGGCCGTTATCAGGTAAGATCAACACCTCTTGTCCCAGCATGGCCATGGCGCTCAAGCGCCACATCTGGTTATTGAGATTCTGCATCTGCTCCAGCGTTGAGAATTGGGCCATCTGGGCCACAAATTCCCGGTCATCCATGGGTGACAACGGATCTTGATGCCGCAGTTGGGTGACTAGAAGTCGAAAGAAGGCATCTTTGCCAAGCATGTCGTTGGCCTTATTCTGGGTAGCTGAACTTACCCCACCGGTTACCCTATTGCTGCTGGTTGCCGCTATTTGAGTCACTCATTTCCCTCCTTTGCCTAAAGTCGATAATCCAGACGCTTAGCGAAGGTAATTACCTCCAATTCTTCCGCATCTTCGGTTTTCACTATTCCGATTCGTTGGGGGCGACGTTGCTGTTCCTCTTGGAAAGGCTGTTGCTCTCGCCCGAAGGACTGGCCAAATTGGGGGGCCGTTTCTGCTCCCAGAAAGACTTGGGTAAACCCTTGATTGACTAAGTTCTCCCTTAAGAGCGGTAACTCTAGGCGCAGAGCTTCAGTTGCTTCCGGCCGGAAGGTCTGTAACTGGGCGGTAAGCACGTTGCCCTCCAGTTTGAGTTCCACCCGCACTTCGCCCAGACTTTCCGGGTACAACTGCAGGCGCATGCTTATGCTTTCCTGCGACTGAAGAAATCGCAGCTGGCGTACGCCCATGGCTATCCCCTGTTCCAGCTGATGCAGAAGAGGCGTTCCCGGTCGGGCTGTATAGTTTAAAGCGCTGTTCTGCTCAACGACCGGCCCCTGCCCTTTATTAATGGCTAGGCCAGGCTGGACCGCCATTTGGCTATCCGCATCCCGCTCCTCCACCGCTGCTAGGGTTTCAGCCATAATCTCAAGCTCTTCAGCTAGCAGGCCCTCCCTGGTAGCGGCAGCTTTCGCTGTAACGGTGGTCGCCTTTTCGCCCTGAGGGGAGCTAAACGCCTCTAACGCCTCTTCGCTGGAGGTTAAAGCCGCCTCATCATTGGCCTCACCGCTTCCCCTTAATAGCCAATACCGCTCCAATTCCCCCCAACCCGTTGGTTGTACCGGATTCATTGCCCCTTTAGAAATGGTAGTATTGGCCTCCAATTCCTGTAACACTTCCACCAGCCTTGTTAGGGGGGGCGTCGCTGCCTTTGATTCCACCTTCACCTCTTCGACCAGCGGTTCTTTCACTAAGAGGCCGTGGGCTGCCTCCTGTTGTACGCCTTGTGGTTGAGGAGTCTCCATAACCTCCATGCCCACCAATTCCAGTTGGGACTCAGGCATGGGATTCAGATGTGGGGCCTCGGGAACAGCCACCAAATCTTCCTCGGCGGCTAGCCCCTCACCCTGCTCCGGCTGCTCCAGTGGAGCCGGGACTAGCGTTAAGCCCTGAGATTGCGCCAGTAGAGCGGCCAGCGCTTCTAAACCTTTGCTAGCCATTTTCTCCGGATCTTCCTCCAATTGGGGCTGGGGCACAAGATCTGGAGAAGAATCGCCGGCCAGCGCACTGATTTGCGTCAGCAATTGCTCAAAACCCACTGGAGATTTAGCTGAAGGAGCATCGCTGCCCGCGGATTTCACTGCCTGCGTAGGGACCAGATCTAATAGGCCCCCTGACACTTGCATCATCGTCTCACCTCCTTTCTAAAGATGCTTAGGTTTATTTACCAGCTTGTATAGATGCGATCTGAGCAGCTTTCTCCGGTTGCATTTTGCCTAAAATAGCTCCCGCCGCCTCCGCTGGCATCTGATACAAGATCGACCTCACTTCTTCCACATTCATCTTCTCTAAGATCTGGGCTGCCTCCTGAGCCCGCATGTTTTGATACATCTTAGCCGTACGCACCAATTCGGCATCGGCTTTCGCTGTTTGTTCAGCTACCAATTGGGCCTTCAAATCTTCTATTTCCTCCAACAGCTCCTCAATGCGAGCCTGCTGCTGGCGTACATTGTCCTGTAGATCGCTGATGCGTTGCTCTCGCTGCTCTATTTCCAACTCCAATAGTTCTATGCGAGCGTCCCAGTCGGGTTCCTCCTCCTCAGGTTCCGGGTCCGCTGGCTCCGGGCTAGGGAAGAGCCGCCCCACCAGAGGTAAGTCGGCATATTCCCACCAACCGAGGGCTCGTCCCACCAGTATGGTGCTGATGGTGACTATACCTAACACCAGAAAGACGAGTACAAAGATTAGACCGATTGATTTGTTGCGTTTCTCCGTCATAGTCGTTCCCCATTTGGCCAGCTCTGCACGGCTAGTTCATCAAGAGCGACCTGTTCCAACTGTGCCTGAGCTAGCATGAATTGTTCTTTCTGCCTTTCTTCTAATTGCTCCAAGGTTCGTCTTTCTAGGCGGGCCCGATACACATGCTGACGTTGTTCATCAACGGCTTCCTCAGCCGTAACCCTTTCCTGTTGTCGCTCCTCCTCCCGCTGAGCCAACACGGGATGCCAGTTGCGCCAAGTAATCAACTGGGCCGCCGGCAAGCCTCCCGCCTCTGCCTGCTGCATACGCCCAAGAAACCGGATGCGTTGCTCACGGGCTTGGGCTAGGGCCTCTTCAGCCTGGGCTAGTTCTCCCAACCTCTGTTGCAACTTTCTTTTTTCCATATCTTCAACAGCCTGTTGCAGGCGCAACACCTGAGCTAAACGAAAATTAAACACCGCCATTCCTTTTTACCTCCCGACTGCCTGCAACAAGGCGGCCACTGCCTGTTGATAGTTGTCCTTTTCCATAGCCACCTGCTGCAAAACACCGTTAATGGCTGGCAGCCTTTCTATTGCTTCATCGATCTCCGGATTGCCGCCCGCCTTATAGGCTCCGATATTGATCAAGTCCTGATTTTCCCGATAGACCGCCAGCAAACGCCGGGCTCGATTGGCTGCCTCCCGCTGCTCCGGCGACGCCAGTTCCATAAACAAACGGCTAATGCTGGCCAACGGATCGATGGCGGGATAATGGCCCCGGTTGGCTAAATCGCGGGAGAGGACGATGTGGCCGTCGAGAATACCACGCACCGCATCGGTGATCGGTTCGTTCATGTCATCACCATCCACCAAGACGGTGTAAAAGGCGGTTATGGAGCCCTCCTCGGCTCGTCCGCTTCTTTCCAGCAGCCGCGGCAACAGGGAAAAGACCGAGGGAGTGTAACCGCGGCTGGTGGGCGGCTCGCCGATTGATAACCCCACCTCCCGTTGAGCCATAGCAAAACGGGTTAGTGAGTCGACCATTAACATCACATTCTGGCCTTGGTCACGGAAATATTCGGCGATGGCGGTGGCCACAAAAGCCCCTTTTAAGCGGACTAGAGCCGGTTGGTCGGAGGTGGCAACGACCACCACCGAGCGAGCCATCCCCTCGGGGCCCAGATCCCTTTCGATAAACTCTCTGACCTCCCGGCCCCGCTCGCCGATGAGCCCAATCACATTTACGTCGGCTTGGCTGTTGCGGGCAATCATACCTAGTAGGGTACTCTTACCCACACCGCTACCGGCAAAAATGCCTAGTCGCTGACCGATGCCCACCGTGAGCAAGCTGTCAATGGCCCGCACGCCGGTGGATAACACCTGATCGATACGTGGCCGCGTCAAGGGGTGGGGCGGCTCGGCCATCAGAGGATAAAAGGTGCGGCTCAGAATTGGCTCCCCCTCATCCAACACATTACCCAGGCCATCCAGCACACGCCCCAACAGGTCCTCCCCCACGGCCACCTGTAACGGTCGCCCGGTAGCCTCCACCAACGAACCGGGGGCTAACCCGTCGGCCCCACCTAACGGCATCAATAGGACACTATCGTCTCTAAAACCAACTACCTCGGCCAGCACCCAAGATTGGTCTGTGCGCCTGATACGGCAAACTTCTCCCACTTGTACCAGCGGCCCGGTGGACTCAATAGTTAAACCCACAATACGGTTCACTTTTCCCTGTAACCGATAGGGGTAAAAACTCTCCAGTCGCTTCTGCCAAGCCTGACTCCAGCTCATGCTAGCTCTCCTAGGCCAAACTCATCGGCCACCCGCTCCAATATGGTATCGACACGGGCATCAATAATCCCCTGATTAGTTTCCAAAACCAGGTCGCCTTTGCTGAGGGTAGCATCCACCTGCAGGTCAAACTCCTTAACGCCCGGCAGCAAGTTTTGCCACTGGGTACGCCGTTCCCACAGGGCAGGAAAATCGGCTTCGGACACCAGCAGCAAAGCTTCGCGGCAACCTTTAGCCAGACTGAGCACTTGCCGCAGGGCGGCTTGCAATACCTGGTCGTCATGGGTGAGTTTGTAGTTAATCACCCGCTGGGCTATTGCTAGAGCTAGGGTCAGCGCCTCCTGTTCCGCTTCCTGCAACAATTTAGCGTCCTTGGCCACCAGCTCCTGGCGCAGTTGTTTCAACTCAGCCAGTTTGGCCTGCCAGGTGGCTTTGCCCTGTTCCTGGCCGGCGGCCAGCCCCGCCTCAAAACCCGCCTGATAACCAATTTCTTGCTGGCGAGCTAATTCGGCATCCGCCTGAGCTAGAATTGCATCGGCCTGGGCCTGCGCCTCGGCCAATATCTGGGCAGCTTGAGCTTGGGCCGCCTGCAAATACTCTTCTATCTCTTGTTGCCGTTGCGTCCAATCGGGTACCTTGGTCTTGTGTTCCTGCAGGCGCTCCCGGGGTTGGGGGCGCCAAAAGCCGGATATGGTGAGTTGATGGGCCTTTAGCACCTTAGACAATTACCTGATCACCTCCGCGGCTGTACACAATTTCATTAGCCTCTTCTAAGCGGCGAATAATAGCCACGATTTTTTGTTGGGCTTCCTCCACATCCCTTAGACGCACCGGCCCCATGTATTCCATATCTTCCTGTAACATCTCAGCGAATCGTTTAGACACGCTATTGAAAATTAGTTGTTTGACATCCTCGTTGGCCACCTTGAGGGCCATGGCCAAATCCTTATTATCAACCTCTCGCAAGACCCGCTGGATAGCGCGGGTATCCAGAAGAACAATATCGTCGAAGGTGAACATACGTTTCTTAATCTCTTCAGCCAACTCGGGAGTTTGTAGCTCCATTGATTCTAAAATAGTGCGTTCGGTACCCCGATCCACACGGGTGAGAATTTGCACCACCGTTTCCAAACCATCAATGGAAGTGTAATCTTGTCCCACCAGAGTAGAGAGTTTCTTTTCCAGCACCCGTTCAATTTCGCGGATGGTTTCGGGCGAGGTACGTTCCATAGACGCGATGCGCTTGGCGATATCGCTTTGCAACTCGGGCGGCAACGAAGAAATGATGGCCGCCCCCTGCTCCGGCGGTAAAAAGGATAAAATTAGGGCTATCGTCTGGGGGTGCTCCCCTTGTAAATAGTTAAGCAATTGGGTCGGATCGGCCTTGCGCACAAACTCAAAGGGCCGAACCTGTAAAGATGCGGTCAGACGATTTATCACATCGATAGCCTTATCGTCTCCCAAAGCCCTGGTAAGCACATCGCGGGCATACTCGATACCCCCCTGGGAAATGTAGTCCCGGGCCAAAGCCATTTGATAAAACTCTTCTAGCACCATTTGCCGCTCTTCCGGTGTTATGCGGCGCGTATTAGCAATCTCCAAGGTGAGGGTCTCAATTTCTTCTTCATTCAAGTGCTTAAACACTTGAGCCGATACTTCGGTGCCCATGGCGATTAGCAAAGCCGCCGCCTTTTGGCGGCCGGTTAAACCAAAACGGGACATATTATCAACTCTCCTCGTTTAGCCAAGCTCGGATTATGAAAGCAAAATCCTCCGGTTGTTGGCGAGCCAGTCGCTCCAGGTGTTTACGCAAAGCTTCCGATTTATCCTCTTGCTGCTCAGGTAATCTAGCTTCCTCTTCTGCCTCCTGTTCAACCGTAGCTGCAACCTGTGCTGCTTGTAATTCTTGCAGTAGCGCCTGCTGTCTGCGACGGGAAATAAATCGGACTATTAGTAGAGCCAGAATAGCTAACAAGACCCCGATACCCACTTGTACAGCTAGCGAACTGTACCAGGGCGGCGCCACAGGGGTCGGTGGTGCTTCCTGGTCGGCAAATTTCATAGTCTGTACCGACACCACATCGGATCGCTCCGCATCATACCCCACGGCTGCCTCTACCGCAGCTTGTACTCGAGCCGTATCCACAACCACATCGGTTTCGTTGATTATCACTGAAACCGACAAGCGTTTAATGGCCCCAGGAGCGTATGTAATCGTCTCACGAATCTCATCCAATTCATAGGCAATGGTTCTTTGCCGTTTCTCCGATTCACTGCGACTGGTGCCTGATGCCGGTGATTGGGTTACTTCCCCCGGGTTGGTATCGGTGCCTGGCGGGGCACCAGCCGTACCTTCGCCACTATAATAATCGCTTAACTCTTCAATCTGCCTAATTAACCCCTCTTCTCCTTCTCCTGGGCTTTCAAAACGGACTGTTTCTGTACTTCGCTGGTTGAAATCCAACTCGGCTGTCACCCGTACAGCCACATTCTCTTCTCCAAAAATTTGGCCCAATAAGGTGGTAATACTTCTTTCTAAGTCCAGCTGCAGCGCCTGCTGCCTACTGTGTTGTTCCGAAAAACTAGGTCCGGCCTGCTCGGTGCCTGAGTTTAACACCCTTCCTTCCGCATCAATAACCGTCACATTCTCGGGCGCCAAGTTGGGTACCGCCCGCGACACCAGATGTACCACGCCGGCCACCTGCCCCGAGTCGAGAGCAGTAGTCGATTTAATCCACACCGATGCGGTGGCCTCTGTTTGTCGTTTAGGGTCTAGAAACACATTTTCTTTAGGTAGAGCTAACTTCACTTCTGCATCCTGGATGTTGGCGATCTTTGTTAGAGTAAGAGCCAACTGCTCTTCCAGAAGCAATTGCTGCTGGAGAGCCCTTTCACTTTCGGTCATACTGAAGCTGCTCTTATTAAATAGCTCATAGCCCACACGTCCACTACGGGGCAACCCGGCGGCAGCAGCCTCCAAGCGGGCCAGATCGGCCTGTTTCCGTGGCACCGCAATAGCCGTTCCAGCATTCTCTAGCTTGGTAGATATGCGTTTAGCTTCCAGCTCCGCCGTAATGGCTGCCGCGTCTTCTAAAGTTAAACCGTGAAAGACGGTCACATAGTTGGGCCGAAAGGCAATGTACAGCAAACCAACCAGTACGAGGAAGGAAACAGCGGCTATAAAAATAAAACGTTGACGCCACTGGGGTGCCTGTAGCTTCCACTTTTCAATTAGATTTGTGATTTGAATAGGTATATTCATTTAGCCACCCCAATCCCTGCTACACACAACACTGTAACTCATACCTGCATGCGCATGATCTCTTGAAAAGCTTCTAGTAATTTGTTGCGCACCTGCTGCAACAATTGCCACGACAACGCTGCCTTTTCGGTTGCAATCATGACCGCTGCCACGTCATCGATTTCACCTAAGGCTAACTGGGCACTCAGTTTATCCGCCATTGTTTGCTGCGCTACCGCCTGCTCTAACAGACCGTTTAACAATTGTCCAAAGCTTACACTGCCATCTTGCGCCCTTTTAGTTGTTGTTTCCCGGCTACTCGAAAGTCCTATTGGTTGCAATCGAACCTGCATGGCTATCTACCTATCTCTAAGGCCTTTGCGACCATCGCTTTCGTAGAATTAAGGGCGGTTACGTTGGCCTCATAGGCCCGGCTGGCAGAAATCATATTCACCATTTCCCGCATAATATTGACATTGGGCATGCGGATATAGCCTTGCTCATCGGCGTAGGGATGCTCCGGCTGATAGACCAGTTCTCCCGGAGTAACATTATCCTCAGCAATAGCCACTACCCGCACTCCTTGCCCTAATTGTTGGGTGGAGCGTCTTAGGACAGCAGCAAAACTGTCATCTTGCTTAGCCGCAAATATGGGGTACCGGCGCTGGAAGGGGGCCTCACCCGGGGGCCGCACCGTAGAAGCGTTGGCAATATTGTCGGCAATGATATCCATGCGGAGCCTCTGGGCACTCAGACCTGAGGCACTAATCCCGAATATACCCAACACCCTTACCGCCTCCCTTCTGTAATTAGATAGCGTAACGTGGCCAGATGCTTGCTCAAACTAGTGGCTACCGCATTAAAGTAGGCCTCATTCTCGGCCACATAA
This sequence comes from Bacillota bacterium, assembly GCA_023622465.1. Lineage (GTDB taxonomy): Bacteria > Bacillota > UBA994 > UBA5500 > UBA5500 > UBA5500. The sequence continues at coordinate 9,123 of JAMNZE010000112.1, forward strand.
GTCATCTCCTGCTCTATGTCCACGTTATTACCATCGAGACGCAAACTGGTATTGTCCTGACGATAAATAGAATCCTCTAAGGGAGAGTCTAATTTCCGTAGGGCGGCGCCCATTGCCAGATCAAAGCGCTTAAAGCCAGGCGTATCCACATTGGCCACATTATTAGCCAATACCTTTTGCCGCAAGGTAGCAGCAGATAGCGCCCGTTCCAGTAGCAGCGATGTGGCAACCTTATTCATCGTCTAAGTTCCCCCTTTTTGTAACAAATGCAAAATAGGCCATTATCGTAAAGCAACCACTTTTAACGACATGGCCAGATGAACAACTTATATTTACCCCGCTATTCTGTTTCGACAAAAGCTGCTAAAAACCTTCCTTGTTTTGCGTTAAATTTGCTAA
>JAMNZE010000051.1:0-18255 GCA_023622465.1 Bacillota bacterium
ATTGAGGCCCACCTGGATACGGTTTTCCCCAAGGGTACAGTCACCGGCCGTCCCGAGTCGCAGGATGGAGTCTACCATTGCCCTGGTATAGCCGATGACACTAGAGGTTTGGCCGCCGTATTATCGGTTCTACGGGCCTTTAACCATAGCGGGATTGAAACCGAGCATGACATCATTTTTATGGGCACCTCCCGGGAGGAAGGCATGGGCGGTTTCGGCGGCATGCAGGACTTCCTGGCCGATCATGATAATATCATCGGCTGTATTAACATTGACGGTGCTAGCATTGACACCATCACCTATCAGGCCACGGGCATGAAGACTTTTGCCGTCAACTTCTATGGCATCGGGGGCCATCACCCAAGACTACTTATGCCGTTAGCAATTTCCACGCCGGCAACGATGCAGGGGTGCACGCCATCGTTCCCCAGGCTACCATCAAGATGAATATGCGCTCCGACTGTCAAGTGGAGCTAGATATTCTCTATGGTAAGGTGTTGCAGTGCATTAAAGAGGCTTGTGCAGAGGAAACGGCCCGCTGGGGGATGGATACCATCACCTACGATATTGAAACCTATGTGGATGTGAAAGCGGGCACCCAACCGGCAGATGCCCCCATCGTTCAAGCCACCTATGCTCTAATCAAGGATGCCGGTCTGGAGCCCGTACTGGGACACGGAGGCAATACCAATGCCAACCCGCCCATTGCCAAAGGTATTCCTGCCGTTTGTATTGGCGGCGGTGGTAAGGCGGGCATGGTGCATACCACCCAAGAATGGTGGGATTCTACCGACGCCTATAAAGGTCCACAGCTAATTTACCTCTTAGCTAACATGATGGCCGGTATTGCCGGGGTTAGTAAGTCTATACTTTAATCGCCATTCGAGTAAGGGGCTGAACGCAAGAATCACCTATTTGCGTTCAGCCCCGAGCTCGGGCGCCAAGGGCAGCGACAAAACTCGCAGTGGTTGCTTTTGCCGGGGGGAGACTACGCCTATTTTGATGCGGAAACGGGAGCATTTTTAGGTAGGGAGCCGCGCGCCGAGGAAGGAGGGCAATGGCAGTATACACAAGAGTGGCTTGACTGGCAGCGTTAGTATCTGTTGTTAGTGAGAAAGATAAGCAAAATTAGGGGCTGTTCGCCAGCGGGCGAACAGCCCCCTTATCGCTATTCACTTAGATAGTGCTTAAACCAAGCCGGCATGGGATTCGTCCGGATAGCGCACCATCACCGCCGGCTTGCCCTGCCGACGCAGAGCGGTGAAAAACTGGTCGGTCTGTTCGATGGGACAGCGGAGATCGGCCTCCCCATGCAGGAAAAGAACCGGTGTCTCTACCCGCTGGACGTAACTGATGGGGGAACGTTCCAGCAGTCGGTCGGGCTGCTCCCAGGGGGTACCACCGAAATGATGTTCACCGAAATAGTAACCGATGTCACTGGTGCCATAGAAATTGTGGCGATTGTTAACAATGGCCCCCGGTAATGCCGCTTTGAACCGCTGGGTTTGGGTGATGGCCCAGCAGGTCATAAAGCCACCGTAGCTCCAGCCCATGATACCTAAACGTTTCTCATCGGCTATCCCCTGTGATACCAGATGATCCACGCCTAGCATGAGGTCGCGGTAGTCGCCGCCGCCCCAGTCGCCCACCACCGCATAGGCGAATTCCTGCCCGTAACCTTGGCTACCGCGGGGGTTGGTGTAGAAGACGGCGATGCCGTTGGTAGCCTGAATTTGGGCTTGGAACATGAAGCTGGAGCCGTAGGCCCCATGGGGACCGCCGTGGATGATGAGCACAGTAGGCAGGCGGGTTTGCCCATCCCAGTCGGGTGGTGTCAGCAACCAGCCGTCAATTTCCCAGCCCTGGTGGCCAGTAAAGGTGAGGCGCTGGCAGGGGGCCACTAGGCATTCCTCATAGATGGCCCGGTTGAAATCGGTCAGCCGTTTTTCTTCGCTACCTTTCATCACGTAAAGATCTTCTGCCCGGGTGGGGCTGCTAATCTGCATCACCAGATGACCGTCGGCGCTCAAGTCAAAGGCCGACGCGGTTCGTAATGGGTCTTGCCAGAGCACCCGCCTTTGGCCCGATTCAATATCCACTTCACCGATGCAGGTGGCACCCCGATTGCCATAGTGGAAGATGATGTGTTTCTCGTCTCGCCACTGGAAAGGCGGGTTGCCGGCCGTATAACGCACATCGGAACTGGGGCTGTGGCCCACCGGCCGGTCCAGCTGGGCTGTTAAATTACGGGCCGCCTCGGCCTCTAGGCCAGTAGCATTCGGTAGGAGCCAGAGGTTGGTGGAGGTGGAACCGGCTCGGCTCTTATCATGGCCGACGAAGGCGATCCACTGCCCATCGGGTGAGCAACTGAGGTCTGCAATGAAGCCGGGCCACTGGAGCACCTGCTGGGGCTCGCCGCCCTCCACTGCCACTTTCCAGAGATCCTGTTTCAGTTGCCAGTCGGCCAGCGGTGAGCGGTCGGCACTGAAATAGAGCTCCTTGCCATCGGGCGACCAACTGGGGTTGTGATGATCGAAGTCGCCGTTAGTCAGTTGGCGACAGTTGGGCTTTTCGCCCGGCTGCTGGGGTACATCAACCACAAAGATGTGGCTACGCAGGTCGCCAAAATAGCCTACACCGTCTAGGCGGTGGCGCAAGCGGGTGATCACTTTCACATCGCTAACTTGGGCTTTTTGGTTGCTCTTCTTGGCCAACCTTTGCTCCGCCTGCTCCTTAGCCCGCCGGTAATCGTCGGCGGGAGCCCCGGCATAAGGTACCCAGCCGTCCCCATGGGGGAAGGTGCGGGCGGTAAAGGCAATCTGCTTACCGTTGGGGGCCCACACGGGAGCCGAGTTAACAGTCACATCGGTCCCCAACTCCCAGGCTTCGCCGCCCCGTCGGTCTAAAATCCATAGTTGACTGCTCCCGCTTCTGTCGGATATGAAGGCTATCCGGTGGCCATCGGGCGACCAGCGGGGCGAACGGTCGTTATGTTCACCGTGGGTTAGGGGGCGTAAATTGCTGCCATCCATGTTCACCAGCCAGAGGGTGGTGTAGGATTTGTTGTCTTCAACGCCTGCTTCCTGACGCACAAAGACGATCTCCTGTCCGTTGGGGGAAACTTGCGGTTCTCCCACCAGAATAAAGCGGTTAATATCGGCGCCTACAAAAGGTCTTTTCTGCATTTGTGTCGCCTCCCAAATAGTTTTACTAACCAAATTCTGCTTGCCTTATCTTTATCCTCTTTTTTAACTGGCAGCGGCGCTGCCAAGCCATATTTCTCGTTTTGGCAGGAATAGATAGGGTAGTGGCGAAATCATGGGGAAGGCCCTAGGGCCGAGGCAAAGCCATAGCCCCCTGAACCCGGGTTGTGACTGACAAGGGTAGTACGGGGGTATGGTTAACATAGGAGGGGAGAAGATGAGGTCATTGATTACAGCAATAGGCCGGCTGCTGCAAGGCTTTTACCAAGCGGTAACCCGCTTTCCTTTGACGGCTATCTGCCTATTTAGCAGCACCGCCCTGGCCTGCCACATAATTTCTCTACATAGAACTCCCGAACTGATTGTGCAGAAACTGATGTTTGTTTTCTTACTGGGCTCTTTCATTGGAGTGACGGCCCAGTTCGCCTGCGAGCGTTTTAGCTATAGGGGAAAACAACGCGGGGGCGTTTACGGCCTAGCTCTGATACTCATACTGCTCTATTATTTCAGCATTGCCAACGTGATTGCTATCGACTACGAAGTGGCTGCCAAAACCATGGTGGCTGTGTTCGCCATGTTTTGTATTTACGTCTGGTTGCCTTCCTATGGCAATGAAAACGATTTTAATACGGTGGCTTTAATCCACTCTAAGTCGGCCTTGACGTCCGTTCTCTATGCTGCTGTACTTTCCGTCGGTTTAGCCCTGTTATTTGCCACCATTGATGTCCTGCTATTTGCAGTAGATAGCGATATCTACGGTTATATGATGGTTATCGTCTGGATATCCTTTGCCACTCTCAGCTATCTGGCACGTCTGCCATATTTTCATGCCGATGCTAGATCGGTGGTGGAAGCGGGTCAATTTCCCCGGGTGCTAGAGATTCTGGTCTCCCAAATTGCCATCCCGCTGGTGGCCGCTTACACCTTGGTCCTGTTTTCCTATTTCATTAAGATTGGGTTTACTGGTACGTGGCCCGTGGGCCAGTTGGGCCCCATGATTTTGGCTTACTCGGCTGTCGGACTAATTCTGTTTGTTTTAGCCGGTCGCCTAAACAATAAAATAGCCCTGCTATATAAACTCATTTTCCCGAAGGTATTAATCCCCATAGTGGGTATGCAATTGATGTCGGTCTATATTCGGTTGCAGGCCTATGGGGTGACCGAATCCCGCTACTATGTGGCGCTGTTTGGCCTTTTCTCCCTCGTGATAGGTTTCATTCTAACGCTACGCCCCAGGATCAATAACGGTATCATTGCCCTGCTGGCGGCCGCCTTTGCCATCGTCTCGGTGGTGCCACCCGTCGATGCCTTCACCGTATCACGCATCAGCCAGATTGGGCGATTAGAGCAGATATTGACAGAAGCGGGGATGCTGGTGGGCGGTCAGCTGGAAGCTAAGCCGGATGCGGACTTTACTGTGCGCCGGGAAACGACCAATATACTGCAGTACTTAGAGCGGCGCGGTTATTTGGGTCAGGTGGCTTGGCTGCCGGAGGATTTTAGCCCCTATAGGGATATGCAGCAAATACTTGGTTTTAGCCCTACGTATAGCCACACGCCCCAGTTGGGCGAGTTCTTCCACGTCAGTCTGGATCTGCAGGAACCCCTTTCTATTGCTGGTTACGATGTGCTATTGCAGGTAACCTCCCACCGCCAGCAGGCGGAGCAGGTCTATGCTTTCCAGGTGGGTGGCCAGGTCTATCAGCTGGTGGTGAGGCGTTTGTCGCCGTTGGAAACCCGGGTTTCGGTGCAGAACGAGCAAGGGGAAGAATTGGTGGCAACCGGCTTGCAGGATTTCGTAATGGCCTTAAAAGATGGCGGGTTAGTTGCAAAAGAACTGCTTGCTGCTGACCAGTTGACTATGGAAACCGTCGGTGAGCAGTGTCGGCTCCGTATAGTCTTTCAGCACATCAACGCCAACTTGGGGGGCGAAAGCCAAGGTATCGATTATAGTATGTACGTTTTGGTGGGCATAGGCCCCTAGCGCTAAACAGCAAGGGGCTGTGCAATTTTCTGCACAGCCCCTCTGCTCTACTCGACTAGAGTAGTTTCAAAGCGAGGCGGTTTGGTAAAGTGCCGCTTGACAAAACAGGCTTCCGCCGCTTTCAGTAGTGCCCTTTTGCGATTCTCCGGAAAACCCTCAGGGGGCACCAGTTTCATTTTGATCAAACTTGCCAACCGGGTGTCCGGGTCCCGCTCCACTTCCATAATAACTCTTAGCCCTTCTGTAGGCAGTTGATGATTTTCGCAATAGCCGGCGGCATTAAGTCCGACACAAGAACCTAAGGAGGCTAATAAAAGCTGAAAGGGTGAAGGCGTTTCCTCGCTTCCCGTTTGGATAACTAAGTTATCAAAATGCACCTCGGCGTGATACGGGGTAATTTCTATAATGGCCGTTGGCATGAGCTCTCCCCCTTTGTAATAGCATAACCGGAAAAATGGATAAATAGGGTATGATGACAAGGAAATGAGAGGAGGGTGCGCGTGGTTATTAAGCGCCAGTCGTTACTATTACTAATCCTGCTGACTATGTTTATTATGGCTAGTTGTAGTCCGTCCCATACACCGGGAATAACAGAGGAGCCGCGGCAAAATACCGGGGACAAGCCGCAGGAACCGGGCCCCAGCCCCGAGCTGTCGATGGCCTTCATGGCAATGATCGATAATCATAGTGGGGCCAGACCCCAACATGGTCTTGATAAGGCGGACATCGTCTACGAATTTATCTGTGAAACCGGCATTACTCGCTTCCTAGCCGCCTTTTACTCTCAAGACCCGGTACGGGTAGGCCCTATTCGCAGCATCCGTTACTATTATTTGCAGGTGGCCAGAGCCTATGATTTACCACTGGTCCATGTGGGTGGCAATCATGATGCTTTAGCCTTGCGCACTCCCTTGGGTATAAAAAGTATCTGTGCTATTACTAACGCCGGCTCTACCTTTTTTGTAGATCGCCAGCGCAAGAGCCCCCATGCCACCTATACCACCAGTGAAGCGGTGCTATCGCTGGCGGAAAAGCGGGGCTATACTCCCCCTCCCTTACCCCAGTTGCCCGCCGGCCAGTGCCCCACGGGGCCGACCGTAGACCAGGTGGAAGTAAAATATAGTTCTCGCTATAAGGTGGCCTGGGTGTATGACGAAGAGGAGCAATGTTATAGCCGCCTGATTAACGGTTCACCGCACCTGACGGCGGAACAAGAGCCAATAAAGGCACAAAATATTATTATCCTGGAGGCACCGGTTAAAACGGTGGAGGTGCCGGTGGACGGCATTCAGAGCGAAATTAATATTATTGGTCAGGGGAAGGCCTTGTTCTTAAGAGAGGGGAAGCTCCTAAGTGGCACTTGGCATAAGGACAAGCCGGAATCCCACTTCGAGTACCGCCTGGAGGATGGTAGCCGGCTGACCTTCGCGCCGGGGAAAGTGTGGGTGCAGCAGGTGCCTTCACTAACTGGCAATGTAATCTATGAATAACTAGAAGCGGGGCTGTTCGCTAGAATCTTTTGCGAACAGCCCCGCGGTGTATGTAGGCCGTGGGCATACTCCTGTTGGAATGAGCTGCCCACGGAGGGCTTTTGTTTGGTTTAGAAGCTACTACCTGCTAGAAATAGCGCTCCTACTTCTTAATTCCTCGATTAATGCTTGGACAATTTCCATCACATCGCCCACCAGGCTGTAATGGGCTATCTGGAAAATAGGGGCTTCCGGATCCTTATTGATGGCCACTATGGTTTCTGCCCCTTGCATGCCGACCGTGTGTTGTACGGCGCCGGAGATGCCGCAGGCAATATAGAGTTTAGGAGAGACGGTTTTGCCCGTTTGCCCAATCTGGTGGCTATAGTCAATCCAGCCGGCGTCGACCACCGGGCGGGTGGCCCCTACTACGCCGCCTAACAGCTGTGCCAGCTCCTCGATGGCTTGCATGTTGGCTGCACTGCCCACGCCTTTACCGGCGGCTACTACAACTTCGGCTGCCGTTAGATCCACATCTTCCGCTAAGGTTTGACAAACTTCCAGCACGCGGATACGGGTTGTCTCGGGTATTTCCACCGGGGGCTGGACAATCTGTCCCTGACCACCCGCATCCGGTGACAAGGCCCGCATCACCCCGGGGCGCACGGTGGCCATCTGAGGCCGATGCCGGGGGCAAGTAATGGTAGCCATCAAATTGCCACCGAAGGCCGGCCGCGTCTGTAGCAGCAGGCGGGAATCGGGATCGATGGCCAGTTGGGTGCAGTCGGCCGTTAACCCGGTGTGCAAGCGGGATGCCAGCCGGGGTGCTAGGGAGCGGCCATAGGTGGTGGCACCCATCAGCAGGATTTCCGGTTTATATAGCTCGATTACTTGCTCCATCACTGCCGCATAAATTTCGTCGTTAAAGCCAGCCAGGCGAGGGTCATCCACCAGGTAGACCCGGTCGGCACCATAATGGATGCAGCTGGCTGCAGCCGTTGTCATATCTTCTCCCAGTAGTGCTACGGCCACTGGGGCCTGCAGTTGCTCAGCCAAACGCCGGGCCTCACCCAGCAGTTCAAAGGTAACCGGCTTTACTTGGCCTTCACTCTGCTCGGCCCAAACCAAAATACCCTTGTAATCGGATAGGTCTACGGAGGCTGACTGGGAGGTCTCCATTTCAATGGCGTCCAAGGGACAAGCGCTGACACATGAGCCGCAAAGCGTGCAGCCTTCGCCAATGGTGGCTACATCGTCCTGCAGCTGAATTTGGCCAAAGGGGCAAGCCCCCACACATTGGCCACAGGCCACACATTTTGCCGGTTCAACTCTGATACTAGCCATTGTGAGATTCCCCTCCTCCTTTTCCTTCGCTTAGGGATAATAACCCCTGGGCTAGCAGTCTGTCCACTAGCTGCCGCGCCTGCTGGCGGGCATCGCCCAGCAGCCTTTCACTTTCTTTTTCCCGGGTAGGCACGAAGGTTTTTGTCACTTGGGTGGCTGAGCCATGCAAACCTATACAGTCCGGATCCGCATTAACATCGTCGGCGGACCATAGTGCTACTTGTTGGTCCTGGGCCTTTCTTAAGCCGCTGATGGAAGGCAGGCGGGGCAAATTGATGTCTTTAACCACGGTGATCAGGGCCGGTAATTCTAGTTCTACCGTCTCTTCACCCGTATCGGTTAAGCGCCGGCAGCAAATCTTTTGCCGGTCAATCTTTACGATCTGCTGCACATTGGTCACGTGGGGTATACCCAGCTTCTCCGCCAAGCTGGGGCCTACCTGGGCCGTATCACCATCGGTAGCCTGTTTGCCACAAATGATAAGGTCAAAGGAGCCTAGGCGGTCGATACCTTTAGCCAGAGCATAGGCGGTGGCCAGGGTATCGGCGCCGGCGAATTTGCGGTCGGTGAGGAGAACTGCCCGATCGGCGCCTAGAGCCAGAGTGGTTTTCAATAAACCGGCCACACTAGGTATGCCCATGCTGATGGTGGTAACCTGTCCTCCTAGGGATTCTTTCAGGCGTAAAGCTTCTTCCAGTGCATAGCTGTCGTAGGGGTTAATTATACTGGCCACACCTTCACGGATGATGGTACCCGTTTCCCGATTCAGTTTCACTTCATTGCTGGCAGGCACTTGTTTTACACAGACAACGATGTTCACCTTACTCACCCCCGCCATTCTCAAATAGGTTGCCCGGATTTAGTCGCTGGGCCGGATCAAATATCCGCTTTACGGTGCGGAATTTCTCTATGCCGTCGGCCCCATACATTTCTGCCAAGAAAGCGGTTTTGATTTTACCAATACCATGCTCCGCCGAAACTGTGCCTCCCATGGCCACAATGGCTTGAGCCCATTTCAAATAGAGCTCCCTGCCCTTTCGATAGTCTTCAAGGTTCCGCGGCAATATGTTGACGTGAATATGGTTATTTCCTATGTGGCCAAACATGACCGACTCGAGGCCGCTGGCCGCCAGATCCCGGTTATAGAGGTCTACCACGCGGATAAGCTCCTGATCCGGCACCGCCATATCGGTACCCAGTTTGGTGATCTTGGGTTCAATCTGGCGCCTTTGGTCAATGAGCATGTTGACGCACTCGGGGGTGGCATGGCGGAAGAATTTAAGTTGCTCTAAATCGTTGGGTGTGGCTGCTACCCATGTGTCCTCTTCATTGCCACCGCAAGCTTCAATAAGGCCACCTAGTTCCAGCACCACCTGGTAAAGTTCTTCGTCGCTGTTGCCATGCCATTCCAAATAGATGGCCGTGTGATAATGGGGGCGCAACTCCTGCAGTTGGCCAAAGGCCGGGTTATGCTCCCTTTGCTGGCGCAAGAGAGCGAGGGCATCACAGTTAAAATATTCGATGGCCACCGGCTTTGGTAGGCGCGGGGCCTGTAGATTGTCCACCTCTTCTCCCCGAACGGCCCGCACCAACCGCAAAGCCGCCTCTTCGGTGGGCATAAAGGCTGTTATTCCCCACAGGGCCTTAGGGGCGGGCAGAAGTTTGAGTTCGGCCTCCACGATTATTCCTAAGGTGCCTTCCGAACCGATAAAGAGGTCGATCAGGTCCATATCCTGTTTTAAGTAATAGCCGGAAGCATTCTTGACCTCTGGCATGGTGAGTGGAGGCAACTCACCAGAGATAGTTTCTCCCTCGTCGGTCTGCACACAGAAACGACCGTCCTCTACCCGATGTTGGCCGCGCCTAAGGGTAAGCGTATGGCCGTTCGAAGTAGGTTAGGGCACCGGAGGCGTTGCAGGCGATCATGCCGCCGATAGAGGCTGATGTTTCCGTCGGGTCCGGTGGGAAGAAATAGGGTCCCTGTTGCCGCAGCTTATCTAGGGCGGCAATAGATGCGGGTGTCCAAGTATTAGTGGAGAAGTTCAGACTTTGTAATGCCTGACGGATTTCGGTCAGTAGGACCCCCGGCTCTACTATTAGAAAGAAGGTATTATTGACCGGATCGTGTCTTAAGCCCTTGATGCGGTTTAAGCGGCTTCCTTAACTTCCTCTAGGGAGCAGGGAAATGAAATAGATTCGGCTTGACCAATACTCCGCGATTCGTCGCGCAGATAGTCTTGGAACTGATTATCCTTTAGATCGATGACAAGTTCAGACATATGGCTATCCCTCCCACCCTACAGCATATCAGGTGTTTTTAGTGCAGAGTTTGCATAAATGGGGTATAAGTTTGCGAATAATGGTTTTCTATCTATAATGGAAAGTAAAGGGGGGAGGCGTATGCGCCAACTCAATAAGGCGGGCTTTTGGTTAAGTCATAACAATGATCTGGATTGGCACATGGGCGGGTACCATCTGCACGATTACTATGAGATAAATTTCGTTCTAACCGATGATGTGGAGTTCTTTGTGGCGGAAAAGGTTTATCGGGCGCGGGCGGGAGCTCTTTTCGTGTTCAACGATTTGGACCTGCACCGCAGCGTATCGCCTCCCCAAGTGGTCCATGAGCGGTATGTGCTCTACTTCGATTCCCAGCGAGTGATGGCCTGGTCAACAGAACAGACCGATCTGCTGGACTGTTTTATCAACCGGGGTCCCGATTTTTCCCATTATGTCCAGTTAGATGAGCAGCAGTCTCACCGGTTTTTGCAGCTGCTGCGGCGGCTGGAAAGCTACGGCGAAAGCAGTGGTTATGGTAGCGATCTCTATGCCCGCATGGCGTTGATAGAGATCTTAATCCATGTCAATAAACTATTCCGCTCCTCCCCCTTGCCTGGCCCCCAGCGCCGGGAGAAGAAACTGGATCGGGTTTTGCCTATCATCCGGTATATCCAAGAGAATTTGGCTGGGGATTTATCTCTTGACCATCTAAGCAAAACCTTCTTTCTCAATAAGTACCACTTAGGAAAGATATTCAAAGAGGCCACCGGTTTTACGGTGACCGAATATATCATCCATCGGCGTATTGCCAATGTGGGTTACAATAACTACTCCCATTTTATTCGCACCTTTAAGCGCTTGGTGGGCATCTCGCCCAAGCAATATCAGCTGAGCCGGGTGTCCGAGTGAGGCAGTCGTTAAAGAAGAGCGGGGCTATTCGCAAACTGCAGTTGCGAATAGCCCCGTGTTTCTTAGAGCTAACCGTTAAGAACAATATTTAGCATGATTTGCATGCCAATGGGAATCGCATCCTCGTTGAACTGGACCTTGGGGTTGTGTAAGGGGTAGGCCGGCTGGTCGGCGGGTACGCGAGCACCGAGCCAGAAGAGTACCCCGGGGGCCTTCTGTGCATAATAGGCAAAGTCTTCACCCACCATGCTGGCTCTCGGGTTCACAACCACATTCTCCTCACCCAGTAGCGGTTTGGCCGCCGCCAGTAGCTCTTTTAGCGCTTCCTCATGGTTGTAAACCGCCGGGTAACCATACAGATAATCGTACTTATAAGTGGCGCCATAGGCAGCGGTGATGCCTTGCACAATCTGCTCGATGCGGTCCTTCAGCAGCTGCTGGGTTTCTTTAGTCAAGCTGCGCAAAGAAAGCTGCAGTTGGGCTTGTTCGGCAATAATGTTACGGACCGTACCAGCGTGGAAGGTGCCTACGGTGACAACACCTGCTTCTTGAGCGGCCAGGCTGCGGCTGGTAATGGTTTGTAGAGCACCCACGATTTCTGCACCAATAACAATGGCATCGACGGCCCCTTCCGGATGGGCCCCGTGACCGCCCTTACCGATAACGGTTATGACAGCTCCGTCGGAATTGGAGGTGCAGTAACCGGGGGTCACACTAATCTGGCCGGTGGGCAATTCGGGCTGCATATGCAGGGCGAAAACCTTTTCTACTCCCTCCATTACACCTGCTTCCACCAGCGGCAGGGCTCCACTTTGTCCTCCTTCCTCAGCTGGCTGGAAAATGAATTTGACGGTGCCGGGCACCTCATCCCGCCGGGCGGCTAAAACAGAGGCTACGCCCAACAGAATGCTCACATGCATGTCATGCCCGCAGGCGTGCATTTTGCCGGGAACCTGAGAACAAAATTCTAGACCGGTTTCTTCTTGCACAGGCAGGGCGTCCATATCAGCCCGCAGAGCAATGGTACGTCCAGGGCGACCGCCCACCAGGGTGCCCACCACAGCCGTGGAGTCGGGGTAACGGGTAACCTGAATGCCGGCTTCTTCAAGCACTTGGGCCACCAATTGGGACGTCTGTACCTCTTCATTGGCGATTTCGGGATGCATGTGCAGCTGGCGTCGCCAAGCAATTACCTGAGGTAGTATCTGCTCAACAGTCATAGTCTTCATCCCCTTTTTTGAAGAATGAAAGGGCTGTCGCAAGAATGTTTTGCGCAGCCCCTAGTTCAGTTTTTGCCATACTGGCTATTAGTAAACAGGGCGTTTATAGACGCACTTGCCTTCGATGTAGGTTTCTAGAATTACGCTAGTATAGGTGAAGGGTTCGCCACTGAGAACGATAAAGTCGGCGTCTTTGCCCACCTCTAAAGAGCCCACCCGATCGGCAATACCGATAGATTCGGCCGGGTTAATGGTCATCATACGCAAGGTTTCTTCCACCGTCAGACCATACTTCATGGCCACGCCGCCGTAGGCATGGAAGTAACGGCTGTCGAGGAAGGGGTGGTCGGTGATTAGGCTGACCTTAACGCCCGCCTTGTGCAAGGTGGCCGCGTTGGCATCGGTAAAGTTGGCCAATTCTACCTTACCGCGGGAAGAAAGCCCCGGGCCTACGTGGGCCTGCACCTGATGTTCGGCGAGAAAATCGGCAATTAGATGGCCGTCGGTGCAATGCTCGATGCTAAACTTAATACCCAGCTCTTCGCAGAGGCGCACCGCCGTAACGATATCATCATGGCGATGGGCATGGACGCGGAAAGGTATTTCACCCTTAATTACCTTATAGCCGGGCTCTAATTTGAGGTCGATATCAAAGGGTTTCCCTTCGGCCAAAGCCGCATCCTTTTTCTGTGTGTATTCGGCGGCCTTTTGGAAGTACTCCCGAATCTTAGCTGCCACACCCATGCGGGTGATGTTATGGTTGCGTTTCGGGTTTTCACCCAGTGCTCCCTTAAGGGCCGTCGGGTTTTTAATTACCATTTCATCGATAATGGCGCCGGCGGTTTTGCAGGCAAAGCCCAAACCACCGATGGGGTTGCCCGAACCGGGAACGATTTGAATACTGGTGATGCCGCCTTCCCGGGCGCTGGCAAAACTGCGTTGCAGAGGGTTAGTGGCATCAAGGGCGTTAACTTGTGCGACAACGGGTGCCGACATCTCATTGCCATCGTAGGCGGTCCGTCCTTCCCCATCGCCCCAGATGCCAACATGGGAATGGGCATCGACAAAACCCGGCAAAACCACCTTACCGGTGAGATCTAATACTTGGGCATCGGCAGGAGCCGACAGGTTGGTACCGATGGCCGCAATCTTGCCTTCTTTGTCGATTAGCATCATCCCGTTTTCTAGAGTTTCCCCGTTAACCGGATAAATCTTAGCTCCTTTGACCAGTAACATCTAGCACACCTCCCTCTGGTAGACGACTTGGCCATCGATGATGGTAACATCCGCATGGGTGGTGAAGTCCAGCGGATCGCCGGACCAAATGACTATGTCCGCATCTTTACCAACTTCTAGCGAACCTACCCGATCATCGAGGCCCACGTGTTCGGCGGACGCAAGGGTGATTGCGCGGAGGGCGGTGTCCCTATCCATGCCCCAGCCTACAGCCAAGCCGGCGGTTAGTGGCAACCATTGACCGGCTACTACCGCGTGGTCGGTGGTAAAGCAGAAATTGATGCCGGCGCGTGCAAAGGCTACCGGGGTTCTAAAATCGCGCTCCCGATTTTCCACCTTCGAGCCGTAATGGATGGTAGGACCTACAGCGCAATGGACGTTGCGCTCTTTGAGAAAATCGACTAGTAGGAAGCCGTCGGTGACATGCTCCAATACGTAGCGCACGCCGAATTCTTCGCAGATGCGAACGGCAGTTACGATATCGTCGTTGCGATGGCAGTGAATCATCAGTGGCAGTTCGCCGCGCATGACTGGCAGCAGGGCTTCGCTCTGTTTGTCGAATTTCGGCTTATCTTGTTCGCTCTTAGCTGCTTCCAATTTGGCTAAATATTGTTTAGCCTTAAGCAGTGCTTCGCGGAATAGAGCCGCATTGCCCATCCGCGTAGAGGGTGCCTTTTTCTTGCCACCGTAAACCGCCTTGGGATTCTCCCCAAGGGCACATTTCATGCCGGTGGTTCGAATAAAGGCGTCTTCCACAATGTGGCCTTTGCATTTGAGGGCGACGGCCGTGCCGCCAATTATATTGGCGCTTCCCGGCGGTACGCTGACGGTGGTGATACCGGCACGACGGAAATCGTCAAAGGCGGTGTCACGCATGTTAATGCCGTCTAGGGCATTGCACCAGGGGGTGAGCGGTTCGCTGGTTTCGTTAGTGTCTTGGCCCTCTCTACCCACGCCTTGTTCACCAATACCGATATGGGCATGAGCCTCCACAATGCCCGGTGTTACGGTGCGCCCAGCGGCATCGATGACATGGGCATCTGCTGGAATTTCCAGATTACTGCCGATAGCTTTTATTTTGCCGTTTTCAACCAGTATTTGTCCATCGGCAATAATGCCATTGGAAACGGTTTCTATACGGGCGTTAATAATAGCTAGCATTCTATGCCTCCTTTACTTTATGAGATAATTGTTCATAATTACAGGGTATACCCCGTAACTATATATCTTCAACAAAAAGGTGTTGGTTCCTGTCTAGCAGAAACATAAACATAATCTGCTAGGGGCCGCACCCTTGACTTCAAAGGCTAGCGGTATTAAACTTAAATAAGACTAAAAAAGTTAATTTTGCCGTGCTAGGCGGGGAGGTAGCGGTGCCCTGAACCTGCAATCCGCTAGAGCGGGGCCGAAGGCTTACCGTGAGGCATGCGTTTGTGGGGCTTGCCTGGTGTAAGTGGTGTTGACAGTTGGGTCCAGCGCAACAGAGAACTATGAACCCCGTCAGGTCCGGAAGGAAGCAGCGGTAAGTAGTCCCCTCTGTGTGCCGCTGGGTAGCCTGATTCGAGCTAACTGCATCAGTAACACCCGGAAGCGCATTGTCGAAGGTGAGGGCACGGCACATTTTTTCATAGGGAGTCATTACTTATGACTCCCTTTGTCTTTGTGCAAATTTAGAGCGGAGGAACTAGGAATGCAGACAGAAACAACAGTAGCTCGCCACCTTTCTACCATAACCAGCCAGGATCGTAGGCGCCTGCTGATGGCCGGGCTGGGAATTTGCCTCGGGCTGTTCATAGGGACACGCCCACCGGCCGCCGGCCTTTCGGTGCAGGCCATGCAGGCTTTAGGTCTGTTGGCCGGTGCCATTTGTTTCTGGATCGGTCGGGTTTTTGACGATTATGTGGTTGCACTGCTGATGGCGGTGCTATGGGTAGCTTTGAAGATTGTCCCCTTCGAGACCGCCTTCGCCACCTTTAACAGCAAAACCTGGTGGCTGATGGTGGGAGCCATGGGATTGGGCTTAGGTGCCGCCCAGAGCGGCCTGTTACGTCGCTGTACTCTGTTACTGTTACGGGTATTACCACCCACCTATCTGGGCCAGTCGCTGGCACTGGTGGTTACCGGCATCCTGTCGGCCCCTGCCATACCTAGCATAATAGCCAAGCTATCGATCGCCGCTAAGTTTATACCCGAGTTGGTTGCGGGCATGGGATTGCCCAAACGTAGCAAAGCCAGCGCCGGCCTCTTCTTATCCATGTATCTGGGTTTTGCTGTTTCGGCCCCCATCTTTCTGACCGGCAGTAGCACCAATCTATTACTGCTGGAAATGCTACCAGCCGCCGAGCGGGCAGTAATGACCTGGATGGGGTGGCTGCAGGCGGCTTTGCTGCCCGGTTTGCTGGCTATTGCGGGTGGTTACCTTTTCGTGCTCCTATTCTTATGTCCTAAAGAAAAGCTGGTCATCGATAACTCCCATGTGGCACAGAAGCTAAGTGAATTGGGTCCTTTAGATAGGCAGGAAAAAATCACCCTGGCGGTAATGCTGACCTCAATTGCCCTCTGGATTACGGAGCCCTGGCATGGGATTAGCGCCGTAACGGTGGCCTTATCCGGTTTGGTGATACTTTTGGCTACCGGTGTGGTGAGTAAGAAAAGCCTTCAGTCCGATTTAGGGTGGACTACCCTAATCTTTTTAGGTGTGATACTCAATCTGGGCACCGTCTTTTCGTTTTTAGGTATTGACCACTTTCTCGGGGAGACGGTCACTCCTTTACTTACCCCGTTAACTAATAATACTTTTCTTTTTATGTTAGTACTGATGGTTACTACCGTTGCTCTCCGCTTCCTGGTGGTGTCGACAAATGCCCTCATGGCTATTCTGCTGCTCATGCTGGCACCGGTGGCGCAACAGGCGGGCATTAGTGTTTGGGCCATGGGTATAACTATTCAATTGATAGGCCATAGTATGTTCGTCTTGCCCTACCAAAGTGCCAACTATACGGTGGCGGCCAGTGTCACCCAAGGGGAAGCCATCAGCCCCTCCCAAGCGGCCCGCGGTTCTTTAGCTTGCGTGGGTGCCATTATGATTGCGGTCTTGCTTAGTTTGCCTGTTTGGGGGTATCTGGGGTTGATTGGATAGAATCCGATAAAGGGAAAGGCGCCGGCTGTGGAGCTGGCGCCTTTTTGTGTTATCTATTTGCCTTGAATTAGTTCATCCCACATGGCCAAGTATTCTTCTTTAGTCATGGCCGGCTTGAACTGGTCCTTGATCTGTAGTCCTAGCTCGGCGCCATCGTAAAGGAGATCGATCACCGTCATGGCCATAGCCTTGGCAGGAACTACATAAGCCATTTCCGGATCAGCGATGGAGTAGTCGCGAGCATGGGCCCGGCCAGTAATACCACCTACTTGAGGATGGATGCCAGGCATAATATGGGTGATATCGCCCATGTCAGTAGAGCCGGCCATCGGTTCGCCGATTCGAACGCCTTCTTCGCCTAATATCTCGGCGCAGTTGGCTGCGAAAAGATCTACCATCCTTTCGTCGTGGAGGAGAGGTAGATAGCCGGGAATCTCGTCGATGACCACTTCAGCCCCTACGGCCATAGCACCGGCTTCTAATGCCCGGTTCACTTTACGGCTGGCATCCATAATGGCATCGATGCTGCGCCCGCGGACGTAGGTCTCGATGCGTACGTCGGCAGGTACGATATTGACCAGGTCGCCACCCTTAGTAATAATCGGGTGCACGCGAATAGCGTCCGCGTCTTTAAAGGTTTCCCGGTTAGCATGGATACCCATCAGGCCCAACATGGCGGCGTTTAGTGCATTTACACCCTGATGGGGAGCGCCACCGGCGTGGGCTTCTTTGCCCTGGTATTTGATGAGCTTGCCGATAAAGCCGTTGGAACCAATCCCCGGCCCCGGAATGAGCATTACCCGTTCGGGGGTGTCGGAGGCCGAATGGCACATCATGGCCATATCCACATCGTCGAATTCACCAAGGGCGATTAACTCCTGTTTGCCGCCGAAGAATTTTATTTTGCCTTCTCGGCGCAGCTTTTGACGATAATCCAATTCAACAAATTCCTCGGCGGGCAATGCGAAAAATACTACGTCGCCATCGAGTTCGCTCATTACTCCCGAATCCACCAGGCCCATGGCGGCGCCTAGCATCATAGCTGTCTGGGCATTATGCCCGCAGGAATGGGCTGCACCGGTGGTCGGGTCGGCATGGGGATGGTCATGACAAACAACCGCATCCATTTCACCCATAACAGCAACGCTTAGCTTGCTCTGCCGACCCGGCAGACGAGCTTTAAGGCCGGTTAGGGCTAGCCCCTTACGATAATCCAGCCCTAAGGCTTTAAACTTCTCTTCTACTAACGCAGCAGCTTTGTGTTCCTTATAGCCTAGTTCCGGGTTATTGAACAGGTAGTCGCCGGCAGCAATAATCTCTTCCGCCCGCTTATCGATGGCTTCGCAGACTCGCTTCTTTAATTCCGCCTTTTTCAACACAATCGTCTCCTTTCATCCATACCATTCGCTATGTATGTTTGTAGTAGGGCGCTAGCTTAGTGTTCCCATTACTGGCGTAAGTTTATTGGGGT
>JAMNZE010000070.1:0-8966 GCA_023622465.1 Bacillota bacterium
AACTTATAGTCAGAACGATAAATCGTTCAAACTTACAAATTTCGTTGAGCTTCTTGGCTCCACATTAAATTCCTTATTAATAAGGATATACGGGTCTGTGTGTTAGACCTCGATTACTTTGTGCATATTATTGCACTGCTTCACCAAGGTTTTCGCGAGCCGTGCATGTTCGCTTACGCGAGCCACGCACTTGGCTCTCGTGCACGTTTTGCTTACGCAAAGCCGTGCACTATCTACACCATTGTTTAGTTTTCAAGGATCAACTTGTGTCATGCGTCGCTCGCGGCGACGGCTTTATTAGCTTAACACGAAATATGTCGACTGTCAACTAAGCAATTTTTGGTATAGCAAAGCACTGCCCTCTCATATCTTGCACACAAGGCCGCTGAGTTAGCTAACCACCTGCTGCAACTCGCTACTAACAACGGTGGACGACTCTATAGGCTTATCCTTTAACCAAAAGGCGGTGCTAGCCAAAATGGCGGCGGTAACTATAAACACCGTCTTTATACCCCAATGGCCACCAATAAAGCCGCCTATTAATGGGCCAACCACCGAGCCCATCTGGCTAAAACTATTACTTATACCGAAAGCCCGCCCTCTAAAATCACCGGGTACCGCTTTAGCAATTAGCGCATTACATGAAGGCATAAGGGCAGCTAGAAACAATCCAAAAAGGAATCGTAATACACCTAGAACAATCACATTGTTCGTAAAAGCATGGGGCACACTCAGTATACTTGCGCCAATGAGACCGGTTAATAGTACCGAACGAAAACCGGATTTTTCTCCCCGTTTTCCCCATAGAGGGGCGGCAATGACCGTAGCTACACCAACTAAAGAGAACAGAATTCCCGTTACCAATGATGCATCTTGGCCCGCCATGATTTGTTCAATATATATAGGAAGTACTGGCTGTAGGATCATCACGGCCGATTGAAACAGCATCACGGTAAAGAGCAGGATCAATAGGTTCTTATTACTAACAGCAATACGAAAATCGTTGATAACATTGGTCTTTATATTACGATTAGGTTTTCTAATCTCTTTCACACCAAAAATAACTACCGCCGTCGCTGAAAGTAGAATACATCCTGCTATGAGTAAGGTTTTTTGCACACCTACATAATGGCTAACCACACCGCCAAACAGCGGCCCCATGATATTGCCGAAGGCACTGCCTGTCTGGATAAGACCTAAGGAGCTTCCCAACCGGTCATCGGGAGTGTTGGTCGCAACCAACGCGATGGCCGATGGTATAAACCCACTGAGAAAACCGTTCAGCATCCGTAGAGCAACTACCTGCCAGGCAGAAACTGCAAAGGCTAAGCCAAAGTAACTGCACGCTATGCCAATTCCGGAACGGATGATCATGATTTTGCGGCCATACTTGTCTGCCAAGGCTCCCCAAATTGGGGACATGATGGAGCTAATTACAAAACTAGCTGAAAAAGCTATACCGGACCAAATCTCTAAGCCTTCAACAACGCCAACTTGCTTTAGCAACAGAGGCAGGAAAGGTGATACTAAAGAAAAACTCATTCCTGCAATAAAGGTACCTACCCAAAGTACGTAAAGGTTTTTTCTCCACTGTTCCATTCGACTGCCTTCCTTTCCTTCTGCCCGCAACAAGCACGCCGCTAAATGTTAACGATGAATTAATTGACGAAGCCTTTCAGCCACCGTCGCCGTCAGCGATTCCTCCCGTACAATTACCAAGATAGTATTGTCACCGGCTATGGTACCCATGATTTCTTCGTATTGCAGCTTATCTAGGGCAGCTGCAGCCGCATGGGCCCCTCCCTCAAAGGTCTTGAGCACAATAAAATTCCCCGCATAGTCAACTGATAACAGCGCGTTGCGCAATGTACGCATCATGCGATCCGTCAGACTGTAACCGGGCTGGCCTCGTACTTGCATATAAACGAGGCGCCCCCCGCTGGGAGACTTAGCCAGTCCCAGCTCCTTTATATCGCGGGAGACCGTTGATTGCGTAGTGGGGAAGCCAGCTTCAGCCAAGGCCTGCAAAAGCTGCTCCTGCGTTTCGATAGCTTCCTGATTAACAATCTCCAGTATCTTTGCCTGCCGTTTTTCTTTCATGAGCCCCTCCCTGCATAAATTTTCATCTTACTTTAATGTTACCCAAGGGCCTATGGGAGTGCAAGGGTCTTCATATTAACATTTCGTGATACAAAATAATGCTCCCAGGTGTTCTTGAACGGCTTGGCCACCCATATGGGTTAAATAGACGAAGAATCTTTGGCCATGCCATAAGGGGGGCGCAAATTGAAAAAAACAGCCAACAACACGCTAATTTTAACGGTAACCAACTTTATCAATCGGGCTATCGGTTTTGTCTTCCGCATCGCTCTCATCCGCATAGCTGGACGGGAAGCCATCGGCCTCTGGCAGATGATTATGCCGCTCTACTTCTTCTTTCTCGTTATCGCCAGCGCGGGACTGCCCACCGCCATTTCCCGTTTAACGGCCGAATATCGGGCTAGAGGAGATAGACGCGGCGTCCAGCGGGTCTTTAAAACCGCCCTCTCCTTGGCCCTGGTCTGTGGCATCGCCGCTGCCCTCTGTCTACTATTGCTGGCCGGCTTTTTCTCGCGGCAGGTGCTGGCCGATCCCCGTGTGCGGCTAGCCCTGATCATTATTGCCCCCTCTCTACCCCTGGTTGCCACCAGCTCAGTTTTTCGCGGCTACTTTCAAGGTATTGAAGAAATGCGCGTCGTTGCCACCTCCCTTATAGTTGAAGAGGTTACCCATGTGGTTGCTACTATCACTTTAGTGAAGGTCACGCTGGGTAAGGGAGCAGGCCTGCTGGCAGCTGGATTTGCAGCCGGCTCACTGGTCAGCGAGGTGGCCGGGCTGGGAGTTTACTTGGTTGCCTTCCCCCTATTTCGTTTAGCCGGCCGCCCTGATAACATACTTTTTTCAACAAAGATGCTCCGGCAGATTTTGCAGCTTAGCATTCCGGCCACCGCCGGTCGGCTACTGCACTCTGTTGGCCAGTTATGTCAGAGTATTATTATTCCTACCCGTTTGCGAATTGCTGGCTGGACCGCCTCTCAAGCGGCTATTGCCTATGGGGAACTGACAGGTATGGCTCTGAATCTATTGTTCCTTCCATCATTGTTTACCGTAGCCATGGCTACCAGCCTGTTGCCACAAATAACTGCTGCGGTGGCTCACAACCGTTACCGTTCTGCCCAAGCTATCTTCTTGCGAGCCCTGACCTGGACAGCCCTCATCAGCCTGCCAGTGGCGGCTCTACTTATCAGTTTAGGTGAACCTGTCTGTCAAGTACTTTTCAACTCCAGTTCGGCAGGGAAGCTCTTATCCTATTTAGCCTGGGGAGGCTTGCTACTCTATACGCAACAGGTGGCCGCAGCCACCCTTCAGGGGTTAGGTAAACCCGTACTACCATTAATCACCTCAGCTATTGGCACGATTATTTCCAGCTCCCTGCTTCTGGTACTGACTTCTACTTGGCAGATTCGGGGGGTGGCCTTCAGCCTGATCTGCGGCTGGATGACCACTGGGGCCCTATCCCTGTATTTAGTGCAACGCTCATTGCCCTTTTTCGCCCAATTCGTGCCCCGTTTGCTAAGAATCACGCTGGCGGCCGCCCTTTGCGGTATCGCTGCCCATCATATCTATCTACATTGCCTTGCCAATTCGGGTCGGGTATTCATAAGTTTGCTTTGCGCCGGCCTAGGCAGCGGTTTAGTTTACCTAATTGCTGCCGGTGGCATCATACGCCAGCAATTTGCTAGACGATAGGGCTATGCTAGAATGGGGTAAATACAAACAAAGGCGTGATTCCCTATGCGTGTGGTACTTTGCACTCTTCATTCCAGCTTTACCCACTCTAGTTTAGCTTTGCGTTATCTACGGGCGGCAATAAGAGAACAGTTTCCCGATAATCATCTGCTTGAATTGCAAGTAAAGGACGATCCACGCCGCGTGGTGGCCGAGTTGGGCCGTTTCCAGCCGGATGTGGTGGCCTTTTCTTGCTACCTTTGGAATATTACGGCCACGTTAGCCCTGGCCACCGATATAAAAGCAGTTCTACCCCAGGTGACCATCGTATTGGGAGGGCCGGAAGTCGGACCAAGAGCAGCAGAACTGCTGGCGTCATATCCGGCCGTAGATTATGTAATCGCGGGTGAAGGAGAACAGCCTTTTGCTGATCTGCTGCATACCCTACAAACCGGACGTCAACCCCACTCGATTGCGGGGGTCTATTACCGGAATAGCGAAGGTCAAATAGGTTACACCCCGGCCCGGCGGTTGGATTCGGAAAAAATTCCACGTCCCTACACTGCTCAGGAGCTAAGTGAACTCCAGCATAAACTGGTATACTATGAAACTTCCCGCGGCTGCCCCTTTCGTTGCAGTTACTGCCTTTCCGGCGGAGATCGGGTGCGCATGCTGCCGTTGGAAAGAGTCTTTGCCGATCTTAAACTACTCCTGGAAGCCAATATCCCCCTCATTAAGTTCATAGATCGCACCTTCAACTGCAATCCCCAACGGGCCTTAACTATCATGCAATTCCTACTGGCTAACCGCCGGGAAAGCCGTTTTCATTTTGAAATATGCGCCGATATCTTGACCGATGAGCTACTAGATTGGTTGGTTACGGTCCCGGAAGATATTTTTCAGTTTGAGATCGGGGTACAGTCGGTAAACTCTGCTACCCTAAAAGCCATAGGGCGGCGCATGCAATGGGACAAGCTATCTCGTAACGTAAGAAAACTACGAGCAGCAGACAACATCCATCTACATCTAGACCTAATTGCCGGTTTGCCTTGGCAAGACTGGGAAGCAATACGCACATCCTTCGACCAGGTAATAGCCTTAAGGCCCCACATGCTGCAACTAGGCTTTCTCAAGGTGCTACCGGGTACTCGAATGGCCGAAGAGGTGCAGGAGCATGGATTAAAGGTCTCTTGCCAACCCCCTTACGAGGTGCTGGAAACCAATTGGCTATCCTTCGCCCAGTTGAACCGTCTACATGTGATGGAAGGGCTGCTGGAATACTACTATAACTCGGGGCTCTTATACTATTCGCTCCCCTACATTTGGACTAAACTAGAACCTAGCCCCTTCCAATGGTTCTACCAACTGGCTGAGCATTGGGAAGCTGCCGGCCTGCATTTGGTATCCCATGGCCGTGAAGCTCTCTTTAAATATATGGAAACCTACTGTCAACCGGATACGGTTCTGAAAGACCTATTGACTATCGATAAAGCACGCATGTTACCCAGTTTCCCGGCCCAGTTCAAATTGCCAGCCGACTGCCGTTCAGCATGGGACGAGTACCTAACGGAACACTTGGCATGTTGGGCACCCCGTACCTATAAGCAAGCTTTTCGTACTATCTTCCCGATTAAACTGCAAAAGAAGACGCTGGAATACCTAGGGCAACCCGCGTCTTATAATACGGCAGTGGTGGATCGTCAGCGGCAAAAGGTTGTTGATTTCATCTATCTATAAGTAAATCGGTGCTACCGCAGCAAGAAAATTTCGGGCTGCGGGATGTGCTTAGGGCGCAGGAGCCAGCTCCAACCGTGCCTACAGCAGCATCCCGCAGCCCTATAGTATGCATCCGAGCATGCCGACGGGCTGTCGCAAAGGAGTTGCGACAGCCCGTCGTGTTTGCAGGCCGTTGGTAATACTAGAGCGCCTGTGCTAACTCTACATATACTTCTTAAACACTTCAGCCAGGGCCTTTATGCCCTTTTCGATCTGCTCCACTGATGAATTGGAGAAATTTAGTCGTAGTGTATTTTGGCCGGTCCCGTCGGCAAAGAAGCTGTCTCCGGCAATAAAGGCCACTCGCTTCTCTTGAATGGCTTCTGCCATTAATTTCTTAGCATCGACACCCTCGGGTAACACTCCCCAGAAGAACATACCGCCCTCGGGCTGGGACCACTGGATGTTCTTAGGCATATACAGCTCAATCATTTCCTTCATCTTTAACCGTTGGGCATCATACATGGCGCGGATACGCTTTAGATGCTCTTCGAGGTAACCACGGCTACAAAACTCATGCACTAGGGCTTGGGCTAAGAGACTGGCATGGGTATCCGTAGTCTGCTTGCCCAAGACGAGTTTGCGGAAAATATCGGAGCGGGCAACGGCAAAACCAACCCGTAAGCCCGGTGCGATCAGTTTGGAGAAGCTTCCCAGGTACATGGCCTGGCCCGTTGTCTCCATTCCCATTACCGCCGGCACCGGCTCACCTTCATAGCGCAACTCGCTGTATGGGTCATCTTCTACTAGAACAATTTCATGGCGGGTCAACAGTTGGGCTAAGGCCTGGCGGCGTTCTATGGGCAGGGTACGGCCCGTGGGGTTCTGAAACGTGGGTACCAGATATAGCAACTTGGGTTTTTCCTTAACAATAACGGTTTCCAAGGCCTCTATATCTAACCCCACCGGGTCATTAGGAGCGGTCACAAATTCTGCCTCATACATTTTGTAAATATTGATAGCTGCCAAATAGGTAGGTGCTTCAACAGCCACCCTATCCCCCGGGTTAAGCATCATTTTACCCGATAGATCAATTCCTTGCTGAGAGCCACTGAGGATGATTACCTCCTCCGGCGTTGCCTCTATTCCTTTCTTACTAACCCAGGAAGCAATCCATTGGCGCAGGGGGTAATAGCCCTCGCTCTCACCATACTGTAACATGGCAACCTTCTTTGTGAGCAATAACTCTCGGGCCAGCTCGGCCAGGATCTCGTTAGGAAAAGCCTCGGGAGATGGCATTCCTCCAGCGAAAGAAATGAAATCCGGTTGCCGAGTCAACTTTAGCAGCTCGCGAATCACATTACCTGCCATACCCTGCAACCTGTTGGCAAAACGGGTGTCCTCCATCATGGCACTACCTCCTCCAATCAATACTTCCGTCTAAACTACTGCACGGTATATTCTTCGACAATAGGTTTACATGTATGCAACGGATAAAAAAGACTGAGAGTATTTATCACTAATATTACCCGTAGTACATATACTTGCAGAAGCTGCTGAACGGCGGCTTGTTTCACATAGAGGGAGGTGACTAGGAGTGAGAAGAAGACGGCATCGCCGCCACCATCGTCACCATCGTCGCTGCCATCGCCGATGGCACCGCAGATTTCGTTTAGAAGAGTAGTTAGAAGGGGCTGTTGCAAAACTATTTTTTGCGACAGCCCCGCCTCTTTCCCTAATCACGGGTTACAGGTAAACTTTGCTTCGATTGCCTTAACCGAAATAGCAGCCAACTGCCCATCAGTACAACCAAGAGGAGCAAAAAAGCTATACCTGAATAATGTTTAATTAAAGCTGCCGCTTTGGGCAGGTTGCTACTAAAAACTTGGCCAATAAAGATGACACTTGCGCTCCAGGCAGAAATACCGACAAAGGTATAGCTTAAGAACTTATAATAGGGCATGCGATTGAGACCGGCAAAATAGGAAACAAGATTACCGATCCAAAAGGGGCGCATCAGGGCCACAATCTTTTCCCCATGACGCCCAAATAGGGAATACACCTGTTCTAAAGCTTGCAAGGAAGTGGCGATAAAGCGTCCAGCCCAAGGGAGACTTTGCAACCGGGGCAGGTTATATCCGATATAGTAGGGTACTAAAGCCCCCAGGGTGTAAGAGGTGGAGGCAATAAAGGCCGCCAGCCAAAAGTCCATTTTGTGAGCAGCGCAAGCAGCTCCAGCCATGAGCAAGACGATCAGGGCGGGACAGGGTAAAGTAAGCCCTTCGGCCAGCATGGCCACACCGATTGCTAAATAGCCCAACTGGGGAAAGTATTGGTTAAACCATGCTAGCATAGGGTCACCCTCCAAAGTAGAATTGGTTCTATTATAGCAGAGAGGGACCAAATACCAAAAAGTATTTTGTCGAACCCTCAACAGGAAATAGGCTTGGAGTAGAGAATTAGGGTTAATCAGCTAGAAGCTTGATAACCTGGGAGGAATACAAATGAGCACCTATGTTCATGGTCTTAAATTACAACCGGATATGACCATTGGACCCGATGGGCACCTTTGGTTTGGTGGCTGCAATTTGGTCACTTTAGCGGAGGAATTCGGCACCCCTCTTTATTTAATCAACGAGAATACCATTAGACGCAACTGTGACCGCTATAAACAGGCAGCCACCGAATACCCCCACGATTTTTCTATTGCCTACGCCAGTAAGGCCTTTCTGTGTCAAGCCATATGCCGCATTATTGCTAGTATGGGCCTGAACTTAGATGTGGTTTCCTTAGGAGAACTATATACGGCACTAAGCAGTGATTTCCCAGCGGAGCGGATCATTTTCCACGGTGTTAATCGGAGCCGAGAGGAACTGCGCATCGCCATCCAACGGGGTGTGGGACGTATCGTTGTTGACAACTTCTTTGAAATTGAAAAGCTGGTGGCGCTGGCTGCTGAAATGCAACGGGAAGTTAACCTATTAATTCGCGTAGCCAGCGGCGTGCAAGCAAATACCCATGAATATGTACAAACCAGCATCACCAATTCCAAATTCGGTTTTAATATTGCCGACCTGCCGCAAGTGTTTGCTCTGTGCCACACCCAGCCCTTGTTGAAGGTGAGGGGGTTCCATTCCCATACCGGCTCCCAAATTCTGACCCTACAGCCTTTTATAGAAAATCTGCAGGTGATGCTGAAGTTGCTGGCCACTTGGCAAAAAAGAATACCCGAACTAAGCGAACTGAATGTCGGAGGAGGGTTAGGCAGCTATTATACCAACGGCGACCCGGAGCTCAGCATTGAGGAATACATGGCCGAAATAATCCGTACCGCCAAAGATACTGCCCAAGAATTGGGAATAGCCCTCCCCCGTTTAACCGTTGAACCGGGCCGATCCATTATCAATGAAGCGGGGCTCACCCTCTACCGGGTGGGTGGCACCAAGGCTATAGCTGGGATGCGCAAATATGTGTTTGTCGAT
>JAMNZE010000021.1:0-2363 GCA_023622465.1 Bacillota bacterium
TTGGCAGCTTGCGGGTGGACCAGGGGAGTTTGCAGGTGGGCAGTCTGATGGCCTTTATTCAATATGCCATGCTGATTCTAAACTCGCTGATCATGCTGTCCATGATGTTTGTCACGCTACCGCGGGCTTCGGTGGCCGCCCACCGCATTAACGAAGTGTTGAATACGGAGCCGGAAATAGCTGATCCTCCGGTGGCAAAAAGCCCACTGCGCCAGGGTGTAATAGAATTCAAAGATGTGAGCTTCAGTTACCCGGGGGCCGAACAGCCGGCTCTGCAAGATATATCCTTCCGTGCCGAGCCGGGACAGGTGACCGCCATAATCGGTGGCACCGGATCGGGAAAGAGTACCCTGCTGAACCTAATAATGCGCTTCTATGATGTGAGTCAGGGGGCTGTCTATGTGGACGGGGTGGATGTGCGACAGCTAACCCAGGCGGATCTGCGGTCGCGCATAGGTCTGGTGCCCCAGACGGCTGTTTTGTTTTCCGGGAGTGTGGCGGAGAACATTCGCTACGGTAAAGAAGATGCCACCGCTGCCCAGGTAGAAGCGGCGGCCCGTATTGCCCAAGCCAGCGAGTTCATTTCTGTGATGCCCGGGGGTTATGAGGCAACGGTTGCCCAGGGCGGTACCAATCTGTCCGGCGGACAGAAACAACGGCTCTCCATAGCCCGGGCTCTAGTAAGGCGCCCCCATATCTATTTATTCGATGATAGCTTCTCTGCCCTCGATTACAAAACCGATGCCAAGTTGCGCGCTGCTTTAAAGCAGGAAAAGGGGCAGATGCGGACCAGATTATTGTGCTGGATGAGGGGCGCATTGTGGGGAAGGGACGTCATCGGGAACTACTGACCAGCTGCCCTGTTTACCGCGAAATTGTGGCCTCGCAGCTTTCAGAGGAGGAAATGGCATGAGTCGACAGTCAGCCAACAGCCGCGGCCCCGCCCATGGCCCCAGAGGTCCGCGGGGGCGCATGGGGGGCCCTCATGGTTTGGGACGCCCCGTAGAAAAGGCGAAAGATTTTAAAGGTACTTTACGACGTCTACTACAGTATTTACGCCCCCACTACAAGCAAATGTTGATGGTGGCTGTTATGGCTATCCTGAGCACCGCTGCCGGTTTGGCCAGTCCCAAGATCATGGGTAAGGCTATCACTAAGATTTTTGCTGGTGCCATGGATAAGCTCAAAGGAGTGCCAGGAGCAGCCATCGATTTTACCTATGTGGGCCGCATACTCATAATTCTAATTGGGCTCTATCTACTAAACGCTTTGTTTACCTATCTACAGCAGATACTGATGGCTTCTGTCGCCCAAAAGACGGTCTACAATTTACGGCGCGAAGTCAGTGCCAAGTTGGGGAGGTTGCCCCTGAAATTTTTCGACTCCCACACCCACGGCGAAATTCTTAGCCGCGTGACTAACGATGTGGATAACGTCAGCAGCACCCTGCAGCAGAGTGTTATCCAAACGCTCACGGCGGTGGTAACCTTGGTGGGGGTGGTGGTCATGATGCTCAGCATCAGCTGGCAGTTAACCCTGTTTGTCCTGATCACGCTGCCCCTGTACGCTGTTATTACCGGGTTGGTGGCCTCCCGCTCACAGAAACACTTCGTGGCTCAACAACGCCTTTTAGGCGAACTCAACGGCCATGTGGAAGAGATGTATGGCGGCCATCGCATTATCAAGGCCTTCGGACGCGAGCAAGCCTCGGTGGCCAAATTTAAGGAAATCAACCAGCAGTTGGCCAACGCCGCCTGGCGGGCCCAGTTCATTTCCGGCATCATTATGCCTCTGATGAATATGGTCAACAATCTAGGTTATGTGCTGGTTTCCGTGATTGGCGGCATTTATGTCACTAAGCAAGCTCTGGAGTTGGGCGATGTGCAGGCCTTTATTCAATACGCCCGCCAGTTTACTCAGCCCATCATTCGTACGGCTAATATTGCCAACGTTCTCCAGTCCACAGTCGCCTCCGCCGAGCGAGTGTTTGAGCTGCTAGATGAAACGGAAGAAGTGCCTGACAAGGAACCGCCGGTGGTTATCCAGCGGCCACAGGGCCATGTTACCTTCCAGGATGTTACGTTTGGCTACAGCCCCGATAAGCCTCTCATTACCGATATGAACATCGATGTTGCAGCCGGCCAATCTATCGCTATCGTTGGTCCCACTGGGGCGGGGAAGACCACCCTGGTAAATCTGCTTTTGCGATTTTACGAGATCGACGGCGGCAAAATTACCATCGACGGCCACGACATTCGCGACCTGCGACGGGGGGATTTGCGCAGCCTCTTTGGCATGGTATTACAGGACACTTGGCTCTTTAACGGCACTATTCGCGACAACATTGCCTATGGGCGGCCTGG
>JAMNZE010000086.1:0-2105 GCA_023622465.1 Bacillota bacterium
ACGCAAGTACCTTGTCGCGGCTGGGATTTGATAGCCAGCTTAGCTCCATAGGACTTGGCGATATTCATGCACTGGACCATACCTAAGCCCGTACCGTTTGGTTTGGTAGTCATAAAAGGAGTACCTACCTTAGCCAGCAATTCTGGCGTCATACCACAACCCGTATCGCTAACCTTGAGATAGGCTTGCTCTCCCTCTAAGCCCACCTTAACTAAAACCGAGCCGCCCACTGGTGTGGCCTCCAGGGCATTACGATAAAGATTTAATAATAATTGCTGGATATCGTCGGGACATACCAGAAATTCGGGCGTTTCTTCTGCGTCAATCTGTAACCGAATACCGGCTAAATAGGCTTCGCTCTCTAGCATAGGTTGCAGCCGAGTGACTATAGTCGTCAAGGAAACTAAAGTAGGCTCTCTCAACCGATCCTTAGCGCAGGTGCCCCCGCACCACCGTCAGCGGATTGCGGATTTCATGGCTCAGACTGGCAGCCAACTGTCCCACCATTTGGGCCCTCTCTAGACGTTTTAATTCCTGCTCCTGCAAAACCCGCTCGGTAACATCGATATATAGACAGGCAGCCCCTTGAATTTGCCCCCGGTCATTATAGAGAGGTTGATTTAATGCCTCGAAGTAGCGACCCAGCCGATGGCTGATACGTCGCGACTTCACACCCTTATGTAAAGACTCCAACAGAGGCGAACCCACGGTAGAAGTACCAAACCGTTCATGAAAAGCACTGATATGTTTGCCCACCATATTAGCCGAGGTACAGCCCAACTCCTTAAAAGCCGGACAAATAAAGACGGTAATAATTTCCTCTTGATTAATGGTAATTATGCCGCCGGGCAGATTTTCCATCACCCAGGTGATTGGGGCCTGTTCTAGCAGTTCGGTTTTTTCGGGTTCTTTATGATAAACGACGGATTGCACCAGTTG
Organism: Bacillota bacterium; assembly: GCA_023622465.1. Lineage (GTDB taxonomy): Bacteria > Bacillota > UBA994 > UBA5500 > UBA5500 > UBA5500. Next base: position 940 of record JAMNZE010000086.1, read on the forward strand.
ATCACCCTTTTTAGCTGTGCCACCTTAATAATTATATATTACTCGACATGTAAAGACTAACTTCGACAGAAAATACTTAACGAATATTACTTATTTCTGTTCCTTGATAATAGTGTTTTAAAATAGTCCGATAGTCTTCTCCCGCTTCCCCCATGCCATCGGCACCGTATTGGCACATGCCCACTCCATGACCATAACCCCGAACTTGGAAAACAATCTGATCTCCTTCAATCTTGTAGTTAAAACGGGTGGAGTTGAGCCCTAAGGCCGAACGTAAAGCCGTAGCCTTTAAGCTTCTACCGCCCAGACTGACGGTAGCCGCCCTACCGGTGGGAGTTTTCTGTGACACACTAAAGGCCGGTGATTGGGAGCGCAACGTTTGGGCAGTAACGGTAATGGAACCGTCCAGCTCCCGCAGAGCTGCTGCAAAGGCGGTTAAACTATATCTTTGCTCTGTTTGCAGCTTAGGTGAATGCTTACAATAATTACAGGTGACCGGCACCAGGTAAGGGAAGGATTGCTGCCAAACGGCACCCGCATCCTCCGTTTGCCCACCACAGGTGGAATGAAAAAGCGGGTCAATAACAACCCCCTGATAGGTAATTATTTGCCCGGCGGTTTCCGCTACCGCCTGGGAAACTTTCTGCCAGTAATTCTGATATTCGATCATGCCCCATTTCTTCTGTAATTCGGCCGGTGCCAACCAGGCCTGGCAATGAGCCGGGTCGGTACACAGGTCGGCTCCCGGATGGGCAGTACACCCTTTGCCTCCGAAAACGGTGGCTCGCTTAACGGCATAGGTGCGGGCGGCCACAGCTTGTGCTTTTAAAGCCTCTTGGTGAAAGGAGGCCGGCATTTCGGCTGCTACCACTCCTTTTACATAGTCCTCCAAGTCAAGGGAAACCAGTTGCTGACTATCGACCACATACACCTGCAGCTTGATTTCCGGTTGCTGCCCCATCGGAGTTGGCGCCACCTTTTCCCAGCCGCCCACAATCATGGTTGGCAGGATGAGAACCACAATAGTAACCCCAATAAGTACTGCAAACATTGGTCGCACCGGGTTCGGGCCCCCTTTTGAGTCAAGTTTAGCTACACCTATAACTATTGGACGGGCCCCCGAATTATGCCTAAACAAAAAAGGCCCCCAAATGTTGGAGCCGAGG
>JAMNZE010000034.1:0-2317 GCA_023622465.1 Bacillota bacterium
CCGAATCATACCTTGATAGGTAAGGGAGGTGGCAGGCAAGATGATTTTGCTTACCGAATACATAGAACCGGGCGCCCTAGCCTGGTTGCGGCGCCGGGTGGAATGTTATTACGGTCCCAATTTGCACACCCGCTTAGCTACAATCAGCAAAGAGTTGCAACTAGCCAAAGGGCTCATCGTCCGAAACCAAACGCGGGTCACCGGCGAACTCTTAGACAAAATGCCCCAGCTGCGGGTGGTGGGCCGCCTGGGAGCCGGCCTGGATAATTTGGATCTTGAGGAAATGGCAAGGCGGGGCATACCGGTAGTTTATGCGCCCGGCTTAAACGCCAATGCCGTTGCTGAACTCTGTTTACTCTACATGCTGGCCCACAGCCGCAGACTGCTACAAGCCGATAGGTCCACTCGGTCCGGCCTTTGGCAACGCACCCAGTTTGTCGGGCAAGAATTGCGCGACCGGGTTGTGGGGATTATTGGGCTAGGGAAAATAGGCCGTCGTCTGGCTACCCTCTGTAGTGGCCTTGGCTGTAAGGTGATTACTACTAACCGGGGCCCCTACCGGGGAGTGCCCCAAGTGCCCCTAGATGAGCTGCTAGCCCAGGCTGATTTCGTGTCGCTGCACGTGCCCCTCACCCCCACCACTCGCCACCTAATAGGCGAACGCGAACTATCACTGATGAAATACTCGGCCCTGCTCATCAATACTTCCCGCGGGGGAGTTGTGGATGAAGATGCCCTTTTTGCTGCCTTAGAGAGCAAACGCATCGATCGCTTTAATAACCTAGATAATGTCATATTAACCCCCCATTTGGCCGGCTGGACTATTGAAGCCCAGCGCAGTATCTGCCAAGCGGTGGTAGAAGACGTGTGGCGGGTCTTACAAGGCGAAGAGCCCCTGTACCCGGCGCCGACAAGTTAGCTGCGCTTACATAGAGAAATAGGGACTATCGCATTAGGGATTTGACCAGGAAATTAGCGCGGGCCGCTAGTAATATCTGGGGCTCCCCCCTCGCTGTCGGGCCAGCCCCTTTTTTGTGCCTGAAGACAACTCTCTGATAACCACAGGCAGCTCTATATCCGTCAGACCACAAAAAGGGCGTGTCTCGCCACGTTAAAAATTTTGAGACACGCCCATTATATTTGCGACTACTGCTCGTTTGTACTTGCTCCCTCACAAAAGGCTTGAAAGTTGGCAAAAACCTGCTCCTGCATTTGCGCCGGAGTAAGGCCCCGCAATGCGGCAGCAGTATTAATTATTTTCAGCAGTACCTCTGGCACGTCTTCCAGGGCACATGGCTCGCCTTGAGCCCACTCCACCGCTTCGATGCCATCGGTTTCTGTAAGCAGCCGATCTAACGGCACCTGCCGGCAAACCGCCTGCACCGCCGGGTTGGTGTGAATGTCAGGGCCGAGGGTAAAATAGCAACCTAGTTCATTATAGTCAGGTAGGAGTCCGGCGTCGCCCGAATACCAGTGCACAATTACTTTGTCAGGGAAAAAACGCCTAAGTGCCTGAAGCACTTCCGCTTCGGCACCTTTAGTGTGTAAAATTACCGGTTTACCCAGCTCTACTGCTAACTCCAATTGATAGATAAAAGCTTCCTGCTGCCTGGCCAGAGGAATATCGGTCCACGCCGCATCCAGACCAATCTCCCCGATAATAGGAGCTTGCCTGAGACAAGGCTCTAAACTAGTGGGGTCAAAGGCATCCGCATACCAGGGGTGCAAACCACAGGTAGGAATAATGCGGTGCGAGGTGCGGGCCAAATTTAATACAGCGGTCCATTCGGCCGGACTGGTGGCCGTGACCAGCTGCCATAAACCCTTCTGGGCCAACTCAGTGGCCTGCCGGCAGTGGGACAATTGGATATGGGTATGGGCATCAACCAGGTTCATTTACTGCTCTCCGACCGTCTCATCAGTAGCCCATCTCCCGCAGCAATCTGGCCAAGACTCGCAGACGTTCACCGATGAGTTCGTCATCCCGACTAATACAATCTTGCAGCAACTTGATATCTTCATCAATCATAGGGTTGTCCGTACATATTTTTACGGTCATAGCGTCACCCTGTATAGGAACACGTGCCACAGTAGTCTGCTGCGGATCGTATAGCTTTTCATAGCGGTAAGCTTCGCGAAAATATAGCCGCGCTTGACAGACCAGCAGCGCCAAATCTAGTACTCGGTGCAATGGTAACTCTTCCGACTGGCGGGACCAGCGTTCACCGCTATGTCGCCATACTTTGGCCGAGATATCTACTTTGCCCCGGTCATTCCATTGAGCCAAGCCTAGTGATAAACCCTTCGCATCCGAGTT
>JAMNZE010000047.1:0-8559 GCA_023622465.1 Bacillota bacterium
GCATAACATATTAAGCTGCCCTAATGATTTAGAGCTAAGAAAAGAAAGAATGAGAAAAAATTAACGGTTAATTGGTTAACTTGATTCACTTATTTGCCAAACTATGCTATAGTTTAGCTAGGGTGGTGAAAAAATGAACAAGGAAAATAAAAAGTTCGAGTTAGAACTTGAAAGAACAGCTAAATGTGCGGAGATGTTGAAGATTCTTGGCCATCCGATGCGGTTATGTATCATGCGAGGATTGATTTTTGTGGGGGAGTGTAATGTGAGTCATATGCAAGAATACTTACAAATACCCCAGTCAACCATCTCTCAGCATTTGGCCAAGCTGCGGGCCGCCGGATTGATTGAATTATTTTTATATAATGTTGCAGGGCTAGCCCTCGCAGCCAAGAGCTAGCCTGTTCTGTGTTCCTGTTAGTCGCAGTCGGCTGAGGGCCAGCCGGGTAAGGCGGCCAAGCGCCGGGCAACTTGTTCTAGACCGCTGGCATCCTGGTCATTAAAACGGTTCAGTACCGGACTATCCACATCGAGCACACCTAATAATTTGCCTTCCTGATTAATAATAGGTACTACAATTTCCGAACGGGAAGCGGCGTCGCAGGCTATATGGCCAGGGAAGGCTTCCACGTCGGGCACTACGATCGTCTCTCTTCTTTCAGCAGCAGTGCCGCAAACCCCCGAGCCAATGGCAATATGGGTGCAGGCGGGCTTGCCTTGGAAGGGTCCCAGGACCAGTTCATCCTGTTTGTATAAATAGAAGCCGACCCAGTTGATTTGGGTTAGTTGATGGCCCAGGAGGGCGGCGGCGTTACACATGTTGGCCAGCCAATCGGGTTCGTCGGCCACTAGGTTTTCCAAGAGGTGCAGAAGAGCCTTATAAAACATGGCCTTATCATCGGTTTGAATTTTTTTAGCACGATACATATGTTTTCCCCCTTCGCGATTCATCCTTTATTATGTTTATTGACCGAAGGTCCCTTTTCCTGTCGTTGGGCCGAGAAACTTTTGGATAATACGCGCGTAGGCGTAATCATAGAGGGGGGAAGTAAAGTGGCAATTGTTGGACGTATAGGCGGAGGCATTGGTGGGCGCGATATAAATTGCAGTTATCAGAACGGTAGCATCCAGGGTAGGATAGGCGGTGCTATTTTCGGTTGGGATGTTTCCTTAGATATTGCCGGCTCCTCGGTGGCGGGGCGCATGGGCGGGCTGGTAGCAGGGCGGGATATCGTAGCCACGCTGTGGGATCAGCAAGTACAAGGACGGATTGGTGGCGTTGTGGACGGTATAGACGTACAGCTGCAGCTTAATGGCACCCATATTTTTGGTCGCTGTGGCGGCGATATCTTTGGTTTTGATTGCCATCTGAACTTTGATCAACAGGGGCAACTGACGGGTCGCCTAGGGGGCGATGTATTCGGTAAGGATGTATACATGCGGTTACGCCCGGGAATTAACCCGCTTATAGGGGCCCTATTGGCCTGTGCCGTTTATTACTTCATACAAATTCAAAGTCGAAGAAGTTCTAACAGCGGTGGCGGCAGTTCTGGTCGCTAACAAAAAGCCGTATTTGCTCTTTTGGCAAATACGGCTTTTGTGTTAGCATGCTGTTGTTAACGCAGTACCCGCTTAGATAGGGCGTACTTGGCCCTTAGATAAGCGTTAGATAGCGAATCGACAGTAACACCTTTGCGTGGGAAAGCATGGATAATGCGGTTGTTACCCACGTAGATGCCCACATGCGAAATTCCTCTCTTGTAGGTATTTTTGAAGAATACCAGATCACCAACAACCAGCTTGCCCTTGCTGATGGTGGTTCCTACTCGTGACTGGGCTGCTGCCGTACGTGGTAGGTAAATTCCGTGTTGACGGAAAACGTAACGTACAAAGCCGGAGCAGTCGAAGTAGCGCGGACCGGTGGCGCCAAAGACATAAGGTCGACCGCGATACCGGTAGGCAGTTCGAACTACTGCTTGTCGTCGGCTAGTTGCGGTGGCAGCAAATGCGGAGCTGCTAGGCAGCATAGTAAAAACAACGGCTAATAATAATACAATAGAACATAGCTTTACAGAAAACTTCATCAATCGTTTCATTATTTTGTACCCCTTTCTGTTGCTACAGAAAGCGGCAACAAACCTTCTCTATTACCAAGTGATATGCCCAGCACGATGTGATTTCTCTATACCCGCATTATAGCGCGCTACTTTTGAGCTGGCTAGCGGCAATGTCTGGTACCAGTGGGTTGTATCGTCCGCCGGGGCAGGAGCAAAGGCCGTATATGTCGAATACTTCCCTGGGTTTAGTATTTCTGTTGGCAAAATTTTATTACGCTAGGAGGTCGAGTCCTTTGCCAAACAAAGAGTTGTTGTTAATTCCTGGTCCCACACCGGTTACCGATGAGATTAGGGCTGCCTTAGCGGCGGAAACCTTGTCCCATACGGACCCGCGCTTTGTGCGTAAAGTGGAGCATAGCTTAGAAATGACCCGTGACCTATTGGGTTGCCATGAGGGTGAAGTTTTCATTATTGCCGGTACTGGCACCCTGGCTATGGAGATGGCCCTCGTCAATACGGTGGCACCCGGAGAGCGCATTTTGGTGCTCAGCCAAGGGTTCTTCGGCGATCGCTTTGAGGCCCTAGCCAAGAGCTTGGGGATCGAGGTGGATGTGCTGCGCAGTGAATGGGGACAACGTATCTGCCCCGACTTGGTGAAAGAACAACTGGAAAAACAGACTTACAAGGCGGTCACCGTGACCCATGTGGACACTTCCACTGGCGTGGAGGCCGATTTGGAAACCTTGGTGCCGTTGGTTAAGCAGCACGGGGCGTTGTTTATTCTGGATGGTGTATGTGCCACGGCTGCTGTGGAAGAAGATATGAGTAAGGCCTATGGGGACAATCCCGACTATAAGCTGGACGTGGTTCTTACCGGCAGTCAGAAGGCTATTGGTGTGCCTCCCGGCTTGTTAATCCTCGGCTTTAGCCCGCAGGCACTAGCTGCCCGGGAAGCCATGGAGCGCATCCCCGCCTACTACGGCGATATCAAGAACTGGCTACCTATTATGCACAACCCGGGCAAATACTTCGCCACGCCGGCGGTCAACATGGTCTATGCCTACGAGGTGGGCTTAGAAACGATTATGAATGAAGGTTTGGAAGCGCGCTACCAGCGTCATCGGGCTTTGGGCCGGGCCGTGCGGGCAGCCTTAGCCACCTTTGGTATGAAGGCCTTTGCCGATGAAGCTGTGGCAGCACCTACCCTTTCCTGCATCCTGTATCCGGAGGGGGTAGAAGATGGGGCTTTCCGCAGCGCCTTGGCCCAGCAGGGTGTGGTAGTGGCCGGTGCCCTGGGCAGTTTGGCTGGTAAAGCCTTCCGTATTGGACACATGGGCAACACCACTTTAGACGACTTTAAGCGGGCGCTGCAGGCTATGGCTAAGGTGCTGAATGACATGGGCAAGGAGGCGGACGCGAACCAGGCAATCGAGGTGTTGGAGCAGGTTTATCGTGAGAATTTAGAATAAGGGGGAAGGAAGAGTGTTTAAAGGCATTTATGCGCCGATCGCGACTCCCTTTGTTGATGAGCAGATTGATAAAGAGGCGCTCAAGTTCAACCTGGAACGTTATTCGGCTAGTCGCCTAGCCGGCTTGGTGGTCCTCGGTTCTAATGGGGAATTTGCCTATTTGGACATGGAAGAGAAGATGGCTTTGGTGGAGTTTGTAAGGGAGCATACGGCCGAGGAGAAAAGCATTATCGCCGGTACCGGTTGCGAAACGACCAAGGCCACTATTCGTTTAACCAAGCATGCGGCCAGCGTTGGTGCGGATGCTGCGCTAGTGATTACGCCCAGCTTCTACAAGGGCAGCATGACTGAGGCGGCATTAGAGCAATTCTATCTGCATGTGGCGGAAGCTTCACCTATTCCCATCATGTTGTACAATATGCCGCGGAATACGGGGCTCAACATGTCATCCCGCCTGATCTGCAAGTTGGCCCAACATGAAAACATTGTGGGCGTTAAAGATAGCAGCGGTAATATTGTACAGATCGCCGAAATTATCCATAACTCTCCCGCCGATTTTGCGGTTTTCGCCGGCTCGGGTAGTTTCCTCTATCCCACGTTAGCTTTAGGCGGGGTAGGTGGCACTTTAGCCGTTGCCAATATTCTGCCCGAGCTCTGCGTCAGCCTGTATGATGCGGTATTAGCCGGCGACCATGAGCGGGCTAAACAATTACAACATAAACTTTTGGCACCCAATGCAGCCGTAACTTCCCGCTGGGGTATTGCCGGATTAAAGGCGGCACTGGACATGCTTGGCTATCGTGGCGGTGTACCACGGCGGCCCATGCTACCGCTGGATGAGGCCCATCTGCCCGAGCTGAAGCAGATTCTTATCGATGCGGGCGCCGAATTAGCTTAAGCATCATGCTGGAATGGCATAGGGCGTGTCACGCCACGTTTATGAAAAACGTTTTGCGACACGCTCTGTAAAAAGTTGGCCGGCCTACCGGCGCCCCTATACATGGTTACACCCGTACCCATATGTTTCGTAGGGGCGGCTCGCAGAGTCGCCCGGGGGCTGTCGCAAGCGACAGCCCTTTTTTTATCAGCGGACGATATCATCCACGTCGGATTGGGCTTGGCCCTGTATCTTAACCACCAGCCGGTGGGGTAAACAGACCAGTGATTGGTGGGGTTCGCTAATCCAGCCCTGCAACACATCCACCTGTTCAGGGCAATTGGCTTCCACCACCCGAATACGTCCCCGCTCTACAGCTATGATATTATAGCCCCCCTGGCCATCCTCTACCCGTAGCTGAAAGGGTTCCTCCACGGTAGACAGGTCAATTTCGTGGATCACTACTCCGTCTTGTATCACCAGGGCCGTCACCTGATCACTTCTTAGACTACTGATATAAAACCAACTGCCGATAGTCAGAATTGCAATGAGTAATATTAAAATCAAATCGCCCTTTTTCATGTTCGGCCCCTTCCTTACTGATGGAGTTAACTTAGTATATCATGCTAAGGGGCTAAACAGGAACCAGAGGGGGCTACGGCAGCTTGTTTGGGCTGTAGGGCCGGTGGTCATGCGCTCTAGTATGACCACCCGGCCCTACATTGGAGGGAGTAGTTGTAATTATTTTAGGCTGCGTATCCGGCTTGGAAGGCCTGCCGGTTAAGCTCTAAGAAGGGGGGCGGAACGGTGGCTTCCAGGGCCGCCAACCAATCTTCCTTAGGAAAATCCATTTGCTTGGCTAGAGCCCCTAAGAGTATCACGTTGATCACCCGTAAATTGCCCAGTTGCTTAGCCATCGCCAACCCATCCAGCTGTACTGTCCGAGGCGCATGGACTCTAATTTGCGTCAGTGCATCGTGGGGATAAACGGCCGCGCCGGTGAGCACCGTCATGGGATTGATACGTTGCCTATTCACAATCATAGTTCCCTTATCGGTTAAATAATGTAGCCAGCGCAAGCCTTCCAGCTGTTCAAAGGCCACTATATAGTCGGCTTGCCCCGTTTCAATGAGGGGAGAGTACACCTTTTCTCCCATGCGCACTTGGGTGACAACGCTGCCGCCCCGCTGAGCCATGCCGTGGATTTCCGTCACTTTCACATCGTGCCCTTGGCGCAGGGCCACGTGGGTAAGAATGCGGCTGGCTAAGACTGTTCCTTGACCGCCTACTCCAGCCAAAAGAACGCTAATGGTTTTCATCATTGCACCTCCTCAGGCCCGATAGCCCCAAACGGGCAGACTTGTTGACAGAGTCGGCAGCCCCAGCAGAGGGCCGGGTCAATGCTGCTCTTCTTATCGGCAAAACTGATGACCGGACACCCGAGGCCCATGCACATGCGACAACCGGTGCAGACATCGTGGTTAACGCACCGGCGGGGCTCGGTTGGTTTGACAATGAGGGCGCAGGGCCTACGGGCAATAATTACTGAGGGCTCCCGCACCGCCGTCTCCTCTTTAATAGCTCGGTCGAGGGACGCTAAGTCGTGCGGGTCAACAACTCGTACCCGCTTTACTCCCACGGCGTGGCAGAGGGCTATCAAATCCACCTCCGGAGCCGGTTCCCCCTGCAGCCTTTGCCCTGTTCCTGCGTGGTGCTGATGTCCGGTCATGGCGGTAGTGCGGTTATCGAGAATGATGATGGTAGTTGTGCCTCCGTTGTAGACCGTATCGACGAGGCCGGTAATGCCGGAATGGAGGAAGGTGGAGTCACCAATCACGGCCACAATGTTATGCGCCTGATCGGGGCGGGCCTTTTCCATGCCTAAAGCAGCCGGAATGCTGGCCCCCATACAGATGGTGGTATCCAGGCTTTCCAAAGGTGGCATAGCGCCCAGGGTATAACAACCGATATCGCCGGTAACCAGCTTTCGATTTTTCCTTAAAACATAGAAAACACCGCGATGGGGACAGCCGGGACAAAAGACCGGCGGACGAGGGGGGACTGCTGCCGATGGCTTAGTTTTGGTTTCTAAGCCTAAAATGGCCTGACGGATAAGACTGGGGCTGTATTCACCAATAGGAGTAAGTTGGGCCTTGCCACCGTGAACGCGAATGCCGGCGGACCGAATCTGTTCTTCCATGAAGGGCTCCAGCTCTTCCACTACCCAAAGTTGCTCCACCTGCTGGGCAAAGCCGGCAATCTTTTTTAGAGGTAGGGGATTGGTGAATCCCAACTTAAGAATGGAGGCGTTAGGGAGGGCTTCTTTCACATATTGATAAGTGATGCCACTGGTGACAATGCCAATTTTCCGATCGGCCCATTCAATCCGATTGAGCTTTGTTTGTTCACTGAAGGCTAGCATCTCTTGCCAGTGTAGTTCTTTGATTGCCCTGCGCACCCGGGCATTGGCCGGCACGGCCACGTATTTGCGGGGATTCTTCTTGTATTCTCTTAAGGTGCGGTCTTGGCGCGGCTTAAGCTCCACAAGGGATTTGGAGTGGGAAATACGGGTGGTGGTACGCAGCATAACTGGTGTATCAAAGCGCTCACTGATGGCCAGAGCGTGGCCCACCATGTCCTTCGCTTCTTGGCTGTCGCTCGGTTCCAGCAAGCCAATTTTGGCAAAACGGGCATAGGTTCTGTTATCCTGTTCGTTTTGTGAACTATGCATTCCCGGGTCGTCGGCGGAGACTAGTACTAGTCCGCCATTTACACCCGTATAGGTGAAGGTAAAGAGCGGGTCGGCGGCCACGTTCACCCCCACATGCTTCATAGCGCAGAGGGCACGGGCCCCGCCAATAGAGGCGCCTATTGCCACTTCTAAAGCAACCTTCTCATTGGGCGACCATTGGGCGAGGATCTCTTTATACTTGACGATGTTCTCTAGTATTTCGGTGCTGGGCGTACCCGGGTAGGCCGCTGCTACCGCCACACCGTACTCATAGGCGCCACGGGCAATGGCCTCATTACCCGTTAGTAGGGCTTTAGTCATGCTCATCCTCCGTTCTGTTTTGTTACTGTATTGTATTGCGCTACTGCAGAAAATGGGATGAGCATAGGGGGCCATCTTTTCATTCATTGTGGTTGAGGTTTGGAAATGATACAATGCTCTTAACAGTGGCAGGGCAGAAGGCACTAAGGTCTTAATAGAGGATGCGATGGGGTGAATAAAATGACCGAATGGTTATTACGTCGGTTTGTAAAGGATTATGACCGTTTAGAAGATGCGGAGGTACGCACTGCCTACGGAAGTTTAGCCGGTTGGGTAGGCATTGCTAGCAATTTGCTGCTGGTTGCCGCCAAATTGCTGATTGGGTTCTTATCTGGCAGCCTTGCCATTATTGCCGACGGCTTAAACAATTTTTCCGACGCGGCCAGCTCGATTGTCTCCTTGCTAGGCTTCAAAATTGCGGCCCGAGAGGCGGACAGGGAGCACCCCTTCGGGCACGGGCGCTACGAATACATATCTGGCTTGGTGGTAGCGGTGATGGTATTTTTGATCGGTATAGAGCTGGGCAAGAGTAGCATTAAAAAGATTATTCGCCCCACCCCCATAGCCTTTGGAGCCTGGAGCTTCATAGTATTAATAGGCTCGGTACTACTTAAGCTTTGGCAGGCGGCCTTTAACCGGAATTTAGGCCGGCGAATCAATTCGACAGCGCTGTTAGCCACCAGCGTGGATAGTCGGAACGATGCATTTGCTACTATGGCTGTGTTGATAGCCATGGTTGTATCCCACTACTTTGCAATCAACTTAGATGGTTGGATGGGGTTAGCAGTGGCCGGCTTCATTCTTTATAGTGGTGTGGGCCTAGTCAAAGAAACATTAAATCCACTGGTGGGAGAGGCCCCACCGGTGGAGTTGGCCGACTATATCCTTAACAAGATTGCCACTTACGATGGGGTGCTGGGAGTCCATGATCTGATCGTGCACGATTACGGTCCTAACCGTCGTTTTGCCAGTGCCCATGTGGAAATGTCCAGCGAGCTTGAACCCATCGTGGCCCACAATATTATCGATGCCATTCAGAGAAATTTTCTAGAGAAGGATAACATCCACCTGATTATTCATCATGACCCGATAGTGGCCGATGAG
>JAMNZE010000031.1:0-3389 GCA_023622465.1 Bacillota bacterium
GCTAACCCATATTGTCGTTTTAGCCGTTCCACATGCTTATAGTGGTCGATACGGGTTAGCTTGGAAGCGGCAGCTTCATCGAGCACCACGGTTATCTGGCCCGGATGTAGCTGTATGGCCGATGCGGTCACTTGCGAGGTGATTGGGCCTTCTAGGCATTTGGCCACAATGTCCGCCTTATGGGCGCCGTTTACGATCATGAGAATACTTCTGGCCTCCAGAATGGTGCCAATACCCATGGTGATAGCTAGTTGAGGCATCTGGCTTCGGTCGATGTTGGCTTTCTTATAAAAGGCTTCATAGTTGTCATCTAAAGTTTGTTGGTCTAAAACCTGCACCCGCGTCCTGGAAGTTAGGCTAGAACCGGGTTCATTAAAGGCCCAATGGCCATCTCTACCCAGCCCTAAAAGCTGTAAATCAATGCCTCCCACCCGTTTGATCTGCTCTTCATACCAATGGCAAAATTCTTCCGGATCTTTTGTCAGTCCGTCGGGAAGATAGATATTCTCCGGCTTGATATTGACATGCTTGAATAGTTCCTCGTACATAAAGCGGGCGTAGCTTTGATCCAGGTGATAGGGCTTTTCCAGGTCCATACCGATGCCCAGGTATTCGTCTAGGTTGAACACCGTTACCTGTGAGAAGTCGAGGCCCTCTTGCTGATGCATGCGCACCAGTTCCTGATAGGTGCCGATTGGGGTGCTGCCTGTGGCCAGGCCGAGAACACAGTCGGGTTTTGATCTTATAAGCTTGGCGATGATTTTTGCCGCATAGGCGCTCATCTGTTCATAGTTCTCTTTGATAATGATATCCATACTACGCTATCCTCCATTGTTTCTTAATCTATCTATAATACATCTACTATTTTCAAGTTATCACTTAATTATATCGCAAAAACTCAAGCCGATGAACTTGGCCTTAACTGTAATTTTCTTCTTCCGCCAGGGTTTTAGTCGGTGGACTAGAATACTAGCACTGAAAATATTTAGTGCCGCATGGTAAGATAAACCTAACGACGGCAGTTATCAATTGGAGGCGAAATTCATGAAACGGGTTTTGACAGCAGCTATGCATCATGAATCCAATTCTTTTAACCCCATAATAGCCGGTGAAGAGGACTTCCGAGTCATATACGGCCATGATATTTTTGCCAACCTGCGAGAAAATGACTCGGTTACCGGCATAATCCAGACCCTGCAAACTGCCGGGTACGAAGTCATTCCTACCGTTTTTGCCCGGGCCGTTCCCAACGGCGAAGTCGACTATGATTTTTATCAGAAAATCAAGGGAGAAATCATCGAGAGGGCTAAAGCAGCCCAGGCCGCCGGCCCCATCGATGCTATCACTCTCTCTTTACACGGCTCCATGCGAGTGAAGGGACAGGGGGAGGCGGAGGGCTATCTGTTGGAAGAGCTAAGAAGCCTGTTCCCGGACATTCCTATTTTTTGTTCCCTAGACATGCATGCTACTATGACCCAGCGCATGCATGACCATTGTGACGGCTTTGTGGGCTACAAAACGGCTCCCCATACCGATTGCTTTGAAACGGGGGCCCATGCGGCCAAAATGACTATAGCGGCCTTAGAGCAGGGCGCCCAGGCCCACGCCGCGTGGGTTCGGGTTCCTATTCTGGTGGCTGGCGAACAGTCGGAGACTTCCGTAGCGCCAATGTTAGAATTGATCGCTGCACTGCGGGAAACGGAGCAAAAGGCATAGCTCTATTGCCGTTTATGTGGTGGCCGATGGCGACATGCAGCTGGCCGCAAGAGAAGCCATTGCCCTTGCCGAGTTAATTTGGTCGAAGAAGGACGAGTTTCGTTTCTATACCGAAACTTATGATGAGCAAACAGCGCTGGATAAGGCCTTCGCCGCAGTGGCAGCAGGGGAAACGCCTGTTTACCTTTCCGATTCGGGCGACAACCCGACGGCTGGCTCTAGCTCCGACTGTACCGGATTTTTGCGGTTAATTATGAACGACGAACGCACTCGGTCTCTCGGTAAATCGATTCTCTACGGTGGCATTTATGATCCGGTGGCTACCAAGCAGTGCGAAGGTAAAGCAGGTCAAGAGCTGACCCTCACTTTTGGCGCCAAATTTGACCAGGTCACTTCCTCGCCCATTACGGCCACCGGCGTGGTCAAGGCTTATATCAAGGATTGGTCCGGCGGTGGGCTGATCAAGAGCGACTTGGCCCTCTTCCACAGCTGCGGTGTAGACATAGTGCTGGCGGAAGCCCATGTGGGCTATACCACCCCGGCCATGTTTGTCGATCTAGGCGTTGATCCTAAAGACGCGGCTATCGTGGTTTGTAAGCTGGGCTATCTGACACCGGGCCATTCGGCCATTGCTAAGCGTAGCATAATGGCCCTTACCAAGGGTAGCACCAACGAGGATTTAAGAACGCGAGGTCATTCCGACCGAGTGTTGGCCACAGGCGCTCTAGTATGACCACGGCCTGCATATACCTGGAGACATTTAAAGCCCAGGGATAATTGTTTTAACAGGGGGAGGGGTTGCTTTGGCCACATTAGAAGAACTAAAAAGAGTTGTGTCCCAGTGTCGGCGCTGCCCGCTGGCCGAAAATCGAACGCGGGTAGTTTTTGGGGAAGGAAACCCGCAGGCCAAGATCATGTTCATTGGTGAAGGTCCCGGCTATCATGAGGATCAACAGGGCCGGCCTTTTGTGGGCAGGGCGGGCCAGCTACTCGATAAGATGTTGGCTGCTATCCAGTTGTCTCGAAAGGATGTCTACATTGCCAATGTGGTAAAATGCCGTCCCCCCAACAATCGGGATCCGCTGCCAGCGGAAGTGGAGGTGTGCATCAACTACCTGCGCTGGCAGTATAAGCTTATAAGGCCGAAAATACTTGTTTGTTTGGGGGCGGTGGCCGCCAGGCACATTATTGCCCCCGACTTTTCCATTACCCGCGGCCGGGGGCAATGGGTCCAGAAGGCTGGTGTATGGATTTTGCCCACCTATCATCCGGCCCCGGTATAATGAACTAGCCCACGAATAATGTCATAGCAGCAACCCTTGCAGGAAAAAGGCTGGCGTGATAGTATCAAACATAACACCGTGCTGTAGCCGGTTATATTATTCAACATAATTTATATTCTTGTTATCGCATACCATGAAGGTATTCGTCTTTCTGAAGAAAGAATTCTTGTTAACGCATACCATGAAGGTATTCGTCTTTCTGAAGAAAGAGTTGCCTTATGGTATTTTTTTGTTCTTTTAGGAGGTATGCCTATGTCCACTGTTAAGAAATTGGTCTTAGCTGCTCTGTTTCTCGCTCTAGCCCTATACTTACCCTTCTTAACGGGCCAGATTCCCCAAATTGGTATGATGCTTTCACCCATGCATTTTCCTGTCTTGCTTTGCGGCTTT
>JAMNZE010000098.1:0-2355 GCA_023622465.1 Bacillota bacterium
CTGACCGGAAAGACAAAGTTTAGCTAAAGCGAAGACGGGTAAGCCCCCCGTCCGTTCCGGTGAAAATGGACCATCGCCATCCAAGGCATTGTTGACATCAATAACACGGCCACGATAATGGGCACCTACCGAGATACCACCACCCAAATGGGCAACTACTAAGTTGGCATCTTTGTACTCTTTACCCAGTTGGGCTGCAGCCCGGCGGGCTATGGCCTTTTGGTTGAGGGCATGAAAAATGCTCTTGCGTTGAATCAAAGGCGAACCGGATAGACGGGCCATATCGGTCAATTCATCCACAACCACCGGATCTACAATGAAGGCTGGGATACCATATTCGCGGGCAATATCATAGGCCAGAAGCCCTCCCAAATCAGAGGCGTGTCCCACCACGGCAGCTAAGTCGCCTATCTCCACCCCCGCCTCCTGTAACGCCTCTAGTACAGCTTCCTTGCGAAAGTGATATTGATCCACGATCCGTTCATATTTAGCCAATTCTTGCCCTGAATGACGTAGGATCTGTTCTAACACCAAATCTTCATTAACGAAAATAGCAATCTTAGTGCTCGTAGAACCAGGGTTTATCACTAGCAATTTATGCATCATTTTCTCTCCTATTCGGCCATCAAAACGGCAGTTGCAATTGAGTGTAGCTTTGCTTCTGCGCTATCGGAACGCGAAGTGAGAATGATAGGCGCCGCCGCCCCGGCAATGATGCCGGCTATTTTGCCCTTTCCTAAGTAAATTAAAGTTTTATAAATTACATTCATCTTAGCCAGTAGGGCCGCATCCATGGTGGCCGGCATATCCGGGTTGACCTGCTCAAAGGCAGTAATGACGGCCACCTTAGGACACTCGATACCCAGCTTATGCGCTATTTCTACCGCGTTTTCAATCAACTGGGCCTTTTGCTTCAGGTCGGGAGCAATATTCATGCCTCCATCGGTCATCAGCAGGAGGCGGCCATAGCCCTGGGGCTCCATAATAGCCACATGGCTAAGCACCCGCCCCGTTCGCAAACCAATCTCTTTATCCAACACTGCGCGAAGAAGATCGGCCGTGTTGAGTAAACCCTTCATGAGCATTTGTGCTTGACCGCAGCGGACAAGGGCGACTGCCTTACGTGCCGCGCCTCCTGGCGTCGGTTCATCGACTATCTCCGCCCGCTTAAGATCAAAATTCACCTGGGCCGCCGCCTGTCGAATCTTTTTCGCGTCACCAACCAAAATGGCGGTAGCGAGACCCCGTTCTTCCGCATCTTTGATAGCTGCCAAAACCTCTGGATCGTGAGCGGCAGCTACAGCAATCTTCTTATTACCCCCTTTGGCTTCAGCAGCGGCTAAGATTGCATCCAAACTTTTGAGCATGACAATCAGCCTCCTTATACGATGCGGCTTGTTGCTGGCCAGAGAGTACACGCCAAGCACCCTCGGCCAAAGCCCGCATTTCATATTCACCCGGCACAATACGTACCGGTGCAATATAGCTGACAAAATCAGCTATACGTTCGGTTAAATATGTAGAATGGGCTAAACCACCGGTCAGAATAATCGCATCCACCTGCCCCCAAAGCACGGTGGCCATAGCTCCTATTTCTTTAGCAATTTGAAAAACCATCGCCTCTAGCACCAGGCGAGCAGAAGCATCGCCCTGCTTGGCTCGGGCTACAGCAGCGCGGGCATCATTACTCCCCAAATAGCCCACCAGTCCCGATTGGCCGTTGAGCAATTTCCCAAGTTGAGAAATCGTATATCTGCCGGAGAAAGCGAGTTTCACGATTTCCCCTGCTGGCAGACTGCCTGCCCGTTCTGGAGAAAAGGGGCCCCCCTGATTGGCATCGTTATAATCGAGGATACGTCCCCCCTGCACAGGAGCAATAGAAATGCCACCTCCCAGGTGGGCCACTACGAAATTGGTATCTATTAGCTCTCTACCCATACTAGTTGCTACGCGCCGAGCGACGGCGCGAATGTTTAAAGCATGACCTAACGAAAGTCGGGGTATTTGGGGTAACCCCGAAATACGGGCTAGAGGTGTAAATTCATCTACCGATACCGGGTCGACCACAAAGGCGGGTACTTGTCTCGAGTCGGCTATCCCCTTGGCCAACAAACCTCCTAGGTTGGAGGCGTGCTCGCCCCGAATACCCTTTTGAAGATCAGCTACCATAGCCTCATCCACCAAATAGGTGCCGCTGGGAATAGGTTTAAGCAAACCACCCCGACCCACGACGGCGGCCAACTGGGGCTCTCCGTTATGGGCCAAAAAGGATTCCACACTCTGTAAACGAAATTGATATTGATCGCTGATATGCGTGAATCGGGCCAGTTCAGCGGTAGAATGCTGTATATTGGC
>JAMNZE010000027.1:0-11810 GCA_023622465.1 Bacillota bacterium
ATGCGACGTCTGCGGCAAATGTGTTGTCGCCGGGCCCTGCGCCATCATAAAAGAATAGGCAGGGCCTACGCCTACTGGCGTAAATGGCCACTGCCATAGAGAAAAAATTTGCGCCTTAACAGGTGTTGGGGGCCGATGGGACCACCGCAGGGCAGAAATTGGGTACTGATACCCATTTCTCCGCCATAGCCGAATTGGATGCCGTCGGTAAGACGGGTAGAGGCATTTAAACAGGCCACGTTGGCCTCCACCTCCAGCAGGAAACGCTCTGCATTCTGCTGGTCCGCGGTGATAATGCACTCCGTATGGGGTGTACGATAGGTGTTGATGTGATCAATAGCCGCATCTAAATCGTCAACTATTTTTACTGCCAACACAGGAGCAAAGAATTCAACTTCCCAATCGCTCTCTACTGCTGGCTGCATTGATTCCGCATATTTGAGGGCCCGGCTACACCCTCGCAAAGCCATCCCCTCTGCCTCTAGCTGGGCCAGCAAGTCACTTAAGAACTCTTCCGCCCAAGCAGCGTGCACCAGCAACGTTTCCGCCGCATTGCAAGCTAAGGGACGAGGCACCTTGCTGTTGCGTACGATATCCAGCGTCATTTGATAAGGGGCACTGGCATCAATAAAGATGTGGCAATTGCCAGGACCGGCAACCAGCACAGGGACTGTGGCCTGCCGGCGAATGGCGGCACTGGCAGCATAGCCGCCCCGCAAGATGAGTAGTGAGACATATTTCTCGGCCTGGCTCAACCAGTAGGTAGCTTCAAAACCCTCCTGCGTGACCAGCTGGATGCAATCGGCGGACAACCCTTTCTCCACCAGAGCTCGTCTGATCAGATCAACGATCACCGTATCCGTATTTACACTATAGGGGCTGCAGCACAGGAGCAGAGCGTTGGCCGTCCTCAGACAGATCCCCGCACTGTCACAAACCACCGATGGGCGAGCCTCATAAACCATAGTCACAACGCCTAAGGGTACCAGACGCTGCTCTCGTCTCAGGCCGCTAGGCTCATGATAGCTCTGGCAAACCCGGTTTACCGCATCGTCATGATTGGCCATACGCTCTAAGCTAAAGGCCATGGCTTCCACATCGTCGGCCGACTTTAGGGCCAGTATCCCTTGCCGTGTTAAATCTAAACCTTTCTGCTGGGCCAGCTGTAAATCTAACTGATTAGCTTGCAAAATGCCATCTACGTGCTGCCGTATTAAAATAGCCGCTCGCTTCAATACTGCAGTGCGCTGAACTGCCGGCGTTAATGCCAGCTCCCGTGCGGCTGCCTTAGCCGCAATTGCCTGCTGTTCTACCTTCCTCATCCGCTCTCGCCTCCTGAAAAAATCTATAAGCCGCAATCAATTCTTTGCTGTATCCGTGCCGGGCTTGCGTATAAAAGTCGGCAAAGGGTAACTCCTCGACCAACTTTCCTGCCGCTAGAACCGCAATTCTATCCCACTTATCATAGGAAAAATCTAAGTCATGCATGATCATAATGAGCACAATGCCCCTATCGGCTTTGATGCGATGTAAGAGATCAAAAATATCTAGGGTGCTTTGCCTATCCAACATGGACGTGGCTTCATCGGCAATCATCACCTGAGGATTAGGAATCAGTGCACGAGCGATACAAACCTTCTGTCGCTGCCCACCGGATAGCTCCCCCACCGGCTTATCTAGATAGGGAACCAAACTTGCATCCACGTAGCTCAAAGCCTCTCGTCCCGGCGTATACGGCCAGCGGTTACGCCGACAAATACGTTCTGTTTCCGCAAACACTTTTTCCACTGTAAACTTCGGCTCTAGCACACTGTAGGGATCTTGAAAGATATATTGAATACGGGCGCAATCGGCGAAGGAGCGCTGCCGGAAGCTGCCCGCTAAAGGACGCCCGGCCAAGTTCACCTCCCCGGTGTCGGGCTTTTCCATGCCCGCGATAAGTTTAGCAATTGTAGTCTTGCCGCTACCGCTTTCCCCCACCAACACCAAGCTCTCCCCGGCAGAACAATTAAGGTTGATGTCTTGTAGCACCTGGTTATTACCATAGGCCTTACTGATATGCCTTAATACCAGCATTTCTACCTCTCCCCCGATAACAGTATTAGGCGGTCAGCTACACGGCGCAGCAAGGCCCAGTTGTGGGCAACCATCAGGACAGTCGTTTGGCCCCGCATCTGAGACAAGAATTCCACCAGCGAGCGCAAGGTGATAAGGTCGATGGCCGACGAGGGCTCATCTAACACCAGTAGCCGAGGTTGCTTTACAGCACAAAAAAACAGAACAAAACGTTGTTTTTGCCCACCCGATAACATGCTGGGATATCGCCCTAATAGATCGGTAGATAATTTTAGTTGCTGCAACAGCCTTTCAATATGTACCGGATCGTAGGGCAAATCGTTACCCTTTAGCGTTAATAGCAAGTGTTGCTCCATGGTCAAGCGGGGGTTGAGGGCATTTTGTGAAAACTGCGGACAGTAGCTCACCCAGCGTCGTTTTCTCTCACCCAATGCGACTAAGTCCTGGCCTGCCAACTGAGCTTTGGCATAGTGGAAAGTCCCGGCAAAATTGATACCGAAGAGCGCTTCCAGCAAACTGGTTTTGCCACAACCGCTCTTACCGGCAATACCGACAAATTCATAGGGCTTTATATGTATATCGGGATAATCGATACTTAAGCCAGGATATTGAATACAGGCCTGCTCCAACACTAACATGCCTATTCCTCCTGCGTCACTAATAAGGCCAAGCAAATAACAAATCCGAGCACAACTAAAACGGGAGGCAGTAGGTACCAAAGAAAAACGTTATCGTAATATAGGTTGGAATAATCCATAGCCGATTTGATCAGTTTTCCCCAGGTCTTGGCCAGAGGGTCGCCTATTCCAAAGAAGGAAAGGGTCGTTTCGTACATCACCGCCCGGTTACATTGGATAACAAAGAAGGAGCCCCAGATTGGTAAAACATCTGGCGCCAAGACCCGGGCCACATCCAAGAAGTTACCTTTTAGACTGAGAGTGTAAATCACTCTATCCTTTTTCAGACAATCTAACAGCTTGGCCCGCACTATTTTGTAAACCCTAACCCATGAAAAGAGGACGATAGCTATAACCGTATTGCTAAGCGTAGGTGCCGCGAACACGGCTACAAACATAATAACCACCAATTCAGGGACCATCAAAAAGAGGTTAGCAATAAAATGCAAAGTATCGTCAATTAGACCGCCAAAATAGACGGAAATGAAGGCCAGCGCGGTGCCCAATGTGGTAGTGGCGAAGCCGGCGACCAAGGCTAGAGAAATAGTTATTCGGAAACCATTAATCAAAAGGGAAAATATGTCATGTCCCAATTCGTTGGTTCCTAAAAGATGGGCTCTGCCAGGGGGAGCCAACCGCCTGTGGCTAAAATCACTGGCCGCGTAGGGCATAATAGCGGGTGCAAATATGGCAATCACCAGATACAACGCCAGTATGGCTAGGCATACCTTCTTGTAGAGCGGAAGTTTGACAATTCTTGCGCGTAACTCGTTCACCCTTCGCCCTCCTTATCTAAAGCGTGTGTATCGGTGGAGGATGAATTCAAAGATAAAATTTATCCCTATGCCGTAAAGACAAGACATGAGTAAAATACCCTGCATAAGGGGGTAATCCCGATAGCTGGTTGCCTGTTTCAAAAGCGTTCCTAGACCGGGATAAGAGAAAACAGCCTCAACAAAAAGAGATCCGGCCACACACATGATTGCTTGGATACTTAATTTACCTAACATCTCTGGCAAGATGTTCTTGATAATGAATTCTCGCCTCACATCTCTATGGTCAATGCCTAGATATTTAGCAAAGGTTACATACTGCTCTTGTTTAATGCGTAGCGTACTGTTATAGGCAAAAATAGCCGTGGAAGGAATCTCAGCGATGATTAAGATGATTAACGGCAACAGAAGATGGGCCAAAACATCCAACGCATAACCGGGTGAGTGGGGAGTCATACCAGGGGTATAAGCGCCGCTGGCAGGAAAAACTCGCAGCTTATAACCCAATAGAATTTGGCCTAGGGCTGCTATCAGAACAGTCGGCACGGCTTGGATTGCCAGCAGAGGCGGCAAAAGGGAGGCGCCGCGGCCCTTTGGGGCTAATCCCATCCGCACCCCTAAGCCAATGGCAAGCATGGTACTAATGAGCAAGGCGGGAACAGATAAAAGCATTGTCCATTTGAAGGCCCCTAAAATGCGCGTAATGACAGGGGTCTTATAGTAAAACGAATAGCCCAGATCGAACTTGGCCAGGTTCCTCAGATAAAGGAAGAATTGTTCCACTATGGGTAAATCGGGAGCATAGTAGGCTTCAAACTGCTTTAGCAAATTACTAGGCACATCTATCCCGTGGTCACCTGCTAGCAGGAAAAGCGGATTACCCGGTATCAGCCGCGGCAAGGCGAAGCTGACAAGGATTGCCACCAGCAGGTACAAGATATATCTAAGTATTAGACGCAAAACCGAGTTCCGCCTCATTATCCGCCCTCCTTAAACTAGAGAAAACAAAGGGAAGAGCATTTCACCCTTCCCTTTATCGCTCCCGTTGCTTAACTATCTACTTGCCCTGCCAGCGCCCACTAATTAGACACAGTTTGTTGTAAATAAAGGGAATACCGCTGCCGATACCATCGGGGGTAAAGTAGAAACCATCAAACACGGTATGGTTGTATACAGCCGCATTAACCGGGAAGTAAATGGCTAGAGTAGGCAACTCTTCCGCCACGATTTCTTGACACCTATCTAACAACGCCTGCCTAGCTTCCTTGTTCGGCTCCTGCAAAGAGGCATAGAACAGCTCATCGAACTCTATATTCTGCCATCTCTTACCTCCGGGGATGGACACCTTAATGGCGCCGGCCGTGTTGGTTGCTAAGCAAGCCATATACTTGGGGTCACCACCGAAAGTGCCGTGTCTATTGAAAGCAATTTCGAACTTGCCTTCGGAGATATTGCTCTTAACCGTGCTATCTTCTGCCACTTTAACAACACATTCAATGCCGATATCCTGCAAGTAAGAAACGATCATCTCACTAACCTTGGTATGCTTATCACCTACTAACAACTCGTAGGACAGCTTCTGCCCCTGATACTCAGCAATGCCATCGCCATCGGTATCGACGGCACCGACGGAAGCCATCAACTCTTTAGCTTTGTCCACGTCATAGTTGTACACCCGGATATCGGGGTTGTACCAAGGTGAATCGGGATGAACAAAGCCGGCGGTGCCTGGTATGGCCGAGCCATCCAGCGCTCGCTCCACAATTGCTTCCCGATCAATGGCGTAAGAAATGGCTTGACGAATTTCCTTCACGGCTAGGGCCGGGTCGGCGAAATTGAAGAACAAGCGGCCTATCTGGATACTCTGGCCTTCAATAAAGGTCATTTTCTCATGATCCTTAAGCGATACAGCCTCTGGATAGCTCAGGCTGGCGGCATGAATTTCCCCTGCCAATAAGGCTTCCTTAGGATTGGAGTAGGAGGCCAAAATCAGCTTATCGACTTGCACTTCACCGTAGTAGTAGTCCGGGTTCTTGACAAAAACATATACGGCCGCATCCGGATCATAGCTTTCCAGCTTGAAGGGCCCGGTACCAATGAGAGCATCTTCTTCCGTATAGGTGGTGGGATCCTCCACATTCTCGAAGATGTGCTTGGGTAAGATGGGCAAGTTGCCGGCCACGTCAGTAATAAAAGGCACGTAGGGATTTTCCAGCTCTATTTCTACGGTTAAATCGTCTACCACCCGAACTTCTTTAACCATGCTTGTAGACGTCCATTGATAGGGATGTTCCTTAGTATAGTCGAAGGTGAATTTAACATCTTCAGCCGTAAAAGGTGTTCCGTCGTGGAATTTTACGCCGTCACGTAATTTGAAAGTGTAGACAAGGGAGTCATCGGAAAGGGAGTAGCTTTCGGCTAACAAGTTCACTTCACCCTGGTCATCTTTCCAAACCAGCGTGTCAAACATATAATGCATAACCACATAACCAGGGCCGTTACTGGCGGTGGTGTACATAGCCGGGAACCCCATGTTACCGGAGAAATCCATTTTCAGAACGCGTTCCTCTCCCGTATGGGGACCATTGTCGACACAGCCGACTAAGGTAAGCATCAAGCTCGCAACCAAAACCATTATGAGTGTCCGTGAAAAGAACCTATGTAATCGCATAATCTTCCTCCTCTTTTTCATTCAAGCCTAGCGGCTAAAAGGGGGACGCAGCCGACAAAATTGGCCAATAGTATACTGACGCATTTGCATCCGGCCGGCCCCCAACGATGCCAGCTTAATAAGCTCATGGCTACGCTCATTGAATGACAGGGTGCCGAGGGCGGTTAAGCCACTATCGCGATAGGCCTCCGGGTAGTAGGGTAAGGAAAAGCCGGAAAGCTGGATATCAATAGCCTTAGTACACATGGCTATAATCTGTTCCGTGGTATGATTAATCATAGTCGTTGCGGAAATGATCACCTTATCGCAGAGAGGCAGAAGTTCGGCCTGCTTGGATATGGGATATACTTGAGCATTTTCTACCGTCCCCTGCATCTCAATGGCTCGATCAAAGCAATATATCTGCTTCACTTTATCGCCTAACGACTGGAACACCGGTGGCATATAACCGATTAGTCCTAAGGTATCATCGGGTTGAATGTTGCTATAGAAATCTTCGGTGCTTCGCTGGTTGGGAGTATAATAGGGTGAAGCTGCATTTAAAGCAGCCACTCCTAAGCCCCGCTGCACGTCTTCAGCACCGGTTAAGGCCCATTGGGCTACCTCCCAGGCATCCATGCCAATCATCTGTAAGCCATATTGAAAGATCATGTCCCCAGAGGGGATGGCCTCGCGCATTAGATACACATAATGACATCTACCGTTGCTAAGTTGAACGCCTACAAAGGAAATACCTATTACACCATCAACAACTGTTAGCCCCTGTAAATGCGGATATGCCTCCTTCAACACCCTTTCCATCAATCGCACCTGTCTCGCCTCGCTTGTGAAAAATATATTAAGCCTCCTTTAGCAGTCTATTACATTTATGATATTTAATCAATATATAACATATGCTTATAGATACATAACAAATAAAAAAGCCTCTTTGTAGGCCATTTGACTAACTTTACTATTTTAGGAGGTCACGATGATGAGAATTGTTCATTTACACACTATTGATCGGGAGGAGATCAGAGAGCAATTGGCGGTCATGCTACATCAGGCCTTCCCTAAGGAGGATGGATACCCCACCTTAGAAGAAGCCCGGGATGAGGTTCTGGAATCTTTGCGGGAGGAGAGGATCAATTTGATTGCCTTAGCTGGAAAGGATCAAGTCCTGGGCTGGATAGGTGCCATACCCACCTATCGGGGGCACGCCTATGAGTTGCATCCGCTGGTAGTAAGGGCTGATCAGCGCCGCCGAGGGATTGGCCGCAAGTTGGTGGCAGAATTGGAAGCACAGCTGCGGCAGCGGGGGGCTATCACCGTGTACCTGGGCTGCGATGACGTAGATAACCAAACCAATATCGGCGGAGTAGACGTATACCCGAACCCGCTGGAGCACGCCCTCCGGCTGGAAAGTATAAATAACCACCCTAGCGCCTTCTATAGAAAACTAGGCTACAAAGTGGTTGGCATTATCCCTGATGCCAACGGTTTCGGGAAACCAGATATCTTTATGGCTAAACGCTTATAAAACCTGAGCCAAGATGTTCTTCGCACCTGACTAAGAGCGACACCCACGTGCCGCTCTCTTTAATTGAGCCATTTTACAAACCACCCACCCGGAACTTGTTTTCCGGTGCCTGGGACTACAAATATGCCCGGGCAGAAAGCAAATCCGAGTCTAAGTTTCAGAGCATAGTTGGCCTCTTTATCTAACGAGGACCAGCTGCGCATTTGGCAACACCCCAACTCCCGGCTTAGCTCTAGAGCTGCCTACTGTAAGGCGGTACCTATTCCTTGTCGCCTATAGAAAAGGTCTGTACATAACTCTCCCACAATACCTCACTGCCAACACCTACTTCAGCAGGCGGCTGGGAAGGCACACAGAGATCCTGCTTCTCTAGCGAGACATGCCCTACAACTTGTTTTCCCACCATAGCACCTAAGAAAAATAGCTGCTTCTTAATTTCCTGCCCCTCACTCACGTGCCGAAGATCGCCCGTGCGCTCCAGATGAGCAACTAGTTCTGCCCGGTGGGGGCTGTCGAGGAGCATGCATAAACTGGCCGGTTGAAAAGAAAACCTTATAGTGACAGTACTAATGGAAGGAGGGAGAATTAAATGCACCTTATACCTTGGAATACCGTGCGTGACTTTGACCACATGCGCAGAGAGCTAAGCAACTGGCTGGATTGGCCCTCACGGGTACAGGGGGCCCTGCTATCGCCACGGGTGGATGTTTATCAGACCGAAAGTGACGTGATCGTTAAGGCGGAAATTCCAGGGGTAGCTAAAGAAGACCTGGAACTCTACATCGATGATAATTCCCTTCGCCTATCAGGGACGACAAAACGGGAACAGGAACTAAACGAAGAGAATGTCTACCGAACGGAACGCTACTATGGAAGTTTCTCAAGGACTATTCCCTTCCCCGTGGCAGTAAAGCCGGATGAAGCTACGGCCGAGTACAGGGATGGAATCCTTTCTGTCACCGTACCGAAAGTCAAGCCTTCCAAACCAACCGGCCGCCGGCTAGACATTAAATAGTTGGAAAGACGGTATTCGGTGAACGGCCGAATACCGTCTCTCCTTTACCAGCTAGATCTCGGGCCTACAAGCACATCTTATAAATATTCTCCACATCCTGCTGGTTAAGGGGTTTAAAGCCTTTGATGACGTCGCCTTTGCAGGCCTTTTCGGCCATGGCTTGGAAGTGGGTGTCATCGATGCCCAGCTCCGAGAGGGTGCTCTGCAGGCCTAGGGTGTTGAACAAGAAATCGGCCAGCATTTCGATACCCTTCTTGGCCGCCGCCATCGGCTCTAAATTGGCATCTACCCCAAATACGTTGCAGGCAAACTGCTGGAACTTGGCCACCGTCGTCTCGTCTAGCACATACTCCATCCACCGAGGGGTCAAGATAGCCAGGCCTAGGCCGTGGGTAATATCGTAGTAGGCGGAAAGCTGATGTTCCATAGGGTGACAGCTCCAAGCCTGTTGCTTGCCACCGCGGATAAAACCATTGATAGCCCAGGAGGAAGCCCACATCAGGTTGGCCCGCGCTTCGTAGTTGTCTGGCTTCTCCAGCGCGATAGGCGCGAACTTAATCACCGTTCTCAACAAGCCCTCCATCACCTGGTCCAGCATATACAGATCATGGTCCGGGCTGAAGTATACCTCTAAGATGTGGGAGATAATATCGGCCGCCCCACAGGCGGTTTGGTATTTACTGACTGTGAAGGTATTGGTCGGGTCCAAGAAAGATACTTTCGGCACCATCGTGGGATGGGCCACCCCGATCTTATCGTTGGTTTCTAAGTTACTGATAACCGAGTTGGCATTCATCTCCGAGCCGGTGGCAGCGAGGGTCAGTATGCTCACCACGGGGAGGCAGTTGGTAATAGGCACCTTACGGGTGACCAAATCCCAGGCATCGCCGTCGTAGTAGGCCGCTGCCCCTATGCTCTTTGCCGCATCGATGGTGGAACCGCCACCAACGGCTAACACCACGTCAATCTGGTTTTCTCGACAGATCCTGGCTCCTTCATTAATCGAAGTCACCCGCGGGTTAGGTTCGATGCCGGAAAGCTCATAAAGCTCCAAGCCGGCCTTCTCGATTTCAGCAACTACTCGATCGTAAAGCCCTATCTTTTTTATGGAGCCGCCGCCATAAACCAGCAGCACCCGCTGACCAAAATTCTTGAGTTCTGGCCCCAGATTTTGCAACTGATCCTTACCAAAATAGACTTTTGTTGGCACATGATAGGTGAAATCGTTCATCTTTCCCATCCTTTCTAAGTGTTATTACGGCGAATTAGACGCCCACCTGTATGGATGGCCCAGGCCTTACCCGTTGCAGCAAACAGGAACCGCACCT
Source organism: Bacillota bacterium (assembly GCA_023622465.1). Lineage (GTDB taxonomy): Bacteria > Bacillota > UBA994 > UBA5500 > UBA5500 > UBA5500. The sequence goes on from JAMNZE010000027.1 coordinate 10,060, forward strand.
CATTTTCAGCCATCTTATAGCGCCAGACTGCTCGGTCCGGGCCCACCGGCTGTAACTTGAATGTACCCAACAGGTTCGTTATAGATAGCTGGTCAGCAGCATCCAGTTCAATGCGGAATTTGGCACCCTCGCCCGAGTTATACTCCCCAACCACGCTGGCCTGCATGTCTTTAGACCAATTAAAGGGCCTGTAGTCCACATAGTGCTGTTCAATGGGCAATCCTAAGGCCAGGTTGATCAAGGCCAGCCATACTCGCGCCGCCGGCACTCCTGTGAGGTTACAAAGCACGACCGCAGCAATACCCTTCTCGGGTATGAAGCCCATATTAGAAGATACACCCTTCAAACTACCACTATGTTCTACCAAAGTAACCCCTCGGTAATCGGTCTTGACCATCAGCCCATAACCGTATTTTCGGCCCTGGTTGAACTCCAGGGTGCCTTGCTGCATCAGCTTAATTCCCTGCTCTGAGAGCAGACGCTGTCCGGCGTAGTCACCGCCGTTGGCATACATCTGTGCATATTTAATGAGGTCATCGGCGCAAGACTTTAACCAACCGGCAGCAGTAAAGGGCGGTGCCACCTGCCAATTGGATGAATGAACCAATTCATCTTTCTCGTTGCGGTAATAAAGCTCGGTCACGTTGTCGAACTGCTTTAGCTCCTCTACCGTGAACACGCTACGGCCCATCCCTAATGGCTTAAGGATGTGTTGCTGTACATATTCGGTATAGGGTTGGCCACTGACTCGCTCAATGATTTCCCCCAGTAAACCATAGCAGTCGTTGGAGTAGCTGAAGTAGGCCCCTGGCTGCCCTAGCATTTGGTAGTCGCCTGTGGCCATGTAGTCCAATAGGTCGGCCATGGTGTTCACCGGTGGATGTTCCTCGGCTTCTGCCTCTCCCGCCTGGCCCTCATCGGGCTGGGTGTTGCCTTTGATGCTGTAGTCTAAAGCGGGTAGCGGTGGGAAACCGGCCGTATGGGTAATGAGGTGATGAATGGTTATGGCGTCAGCCGGTTGATTTTGGGATAGCCTAAACTCCGGTAGGAAACGAACAACCGGATCATGGAGAGAAAGCAAGCCCTTCTCAGCCAACTGCATAATTGCTAGGGCAGTAAACGACTTGGTGACAGACGCTAAGCCAAAGATGGTCTGTCCGTCAACCGCTTCTCCTGTGGCTAGATCACGCACACCGAAGGCCTTCTGATAGGTCACCTTGCCCTTTTCAGCAAGGACAACCACTATGCCGGGCGCTTCGTAAGCCTGCATCATCTTTTCTACGTAGTTTTCAAAAGCGGCAATCTGCTTTGCACAATAGGTCAAAGTCTCTACACCTCCTCATATTACCCACATAATTCGCCGCCCCCAGATAATTCCCTCCCAGCATTCACAGATAGACATTGATACCTACTTAGTCTGGCAGCTGCGTTGCTACGTTATCAAACCGAGCCCCAGTGACCCCGATCAGGGTAGGTGGCAAGCGGCAAAATCGGCAGCTGTCGGTACATACAGCAGATAATCCGGAAAGGATTTCCTAACTCAATGGAGAATAGCAGCAAAGTCGATTACATGGTAAAGGAGTAGATATTATTTATAAGAACCGCCTGGTCGCTATTCTCATCATGGCCGCCATAATCATTGGAACCTGGCTGGCCAATGGATTAATAGATAAACCAACGGAGGTAGTTGAAGAACCGGTGGACAAGCTTCCCCCCTCCCCACCACTAGACGAGGAGATAACCCCACCCGT
>JAMNZE010000109.1:0-10491 GCA_023622465.1 Bacillota bacterium
CGCTGGGCAGCAGCCTCAGCCAGATCGGCCATGGCCGGGTCATTGATTACCGACGGGTAACCCTTATCGTAGACAAATTCGTACTTGCAGCGGAAAGTTTCGCAAATACCCTTGATAATGCGCTCGATGCGCTCGGGCATGGCGGCCCGCACTTCCGGATCGAGGGTGCGCACCGTACCGGTCAGCTCCACCTGGTGGGCGATGACGTTATTACGATAGCCACCGTTGATGGTCCCCAGGGTGACGACTGCCGAGCCAAGCGGGTCGATCTCGCGGCTGACTATAGTCTGTAAAGCCACAATTAGATGGCCGGCAGCCACAATGGTGTCGATAGAGTTGTGAGGATGGGCACCATGGCCGCCCTTGCCTTCCAAGGTAATGTATATGGAGTCGGTCCCCGCACTGCTAGCGCCTGCTTTCAGACCGACCTGCCCCGTTGGCAAGTTCGTACCAATGTGCAACCCCATCACCGCATCCACATGGGGGTTCTCCATAACGCCGGCTTCCACCATGGGTAGCGCCCCGCCAGGTCCTTCCTCAGCCGGCTGGAAGAGGAACTTCACATTGCCAGGAATCTCATCTCTAATTTCCGACAGGAGTTTGGCCACACCCATGAGGATTGCCGTATGACCATCATGACCGCAGGCATGCATTTTGCCCGGATAGATGGATTTATAGGGCACGTCGTTTTGTTGGGGAATGCTCAGGGCGTCCATATCGGCTCTTAGAGCCATGGTGCGGCCCGGTTTGCCCCCTCGTAGCAAGCCGACCACGCCGGTCTTAGCTACTCGGGTTACCTCTATACCTAAGCTCTCCAGATACTCGGCAACGATGCCGGACGTGCGTTCTTCCTCAAAACCTAGCTCAGGATGCTGGTGGAAGTCGCGACGGAAGGCGATAAATTCATCCTTCAGTTGCTGTGCTCTTTCTAACATGTTCATGCTACTCTTCCCCCTTCTCTATTTACAGTGGTATAAGATTACTTCGACATGGAAGCAGCCCCTCCTGCACCCGCTTACTGAAAGAAGCTAACCAGCCCGAAGGCTATCACGGCCAAGACAATACCCAGCCAGCTCCAACCGGACAATTGCTCGCCAAAGAAAACCTTCCCCCCAATGGCCCTCAAACCTACGGCAGAAGTAGAAAGGGCGGCCACCAAGCCGGCGGGTCCATCACGCAGCGCATAAGCAAAGAAGATCATACCGATGGCTGATAGGGCACCATCGGCGGCCCCTAGATAGAAGGGGCGCTGATAATCTCGCTGGCGGCGTCGCAGAAACCACAGGGAAGTAAGAACAAAGCTGAATAGATAGGACCACACCAGGCCGGCAATGCCATCGCCCTGCAGAACAGTGGCCTTATCCAAAATTAGGGTTTCACCGCTGGACCCGATAGCCCCTAGGAAGGCCAAACCAAACCACTGCCAGGCGGGCACCTGCGATTCTTCATCTTTCCGCATTTGTACCAGGACCATACCGGTGGTGGCGATGCCTACGGCCAGCCATTGCCAGAGATTCAATTTTTCTGAGAATAGCACCCAGGCTAACAGCGGTGTGATAATCGAATGGCTACCGGCCACGGCGGCCACCTTCCCCATAGGACCGCCTCGTATGGCTAGCAAAATGCAGACACAGTTGAGCATCGACAGCAAGGACATGCCTAGACCGCTGAACACTAAGGGCAGGCTGGGCTCCGGCATGAGGCGACCTTGCTTAATGAGCAATACTACAAAACCGGCCAAGAAGGTGCCGGGCAGAAGCCGATCGGCAGGAGTGTCTTCCTGCATAGCAATCTTATTCACCATGCTGGAAGCAGCAAACAAGACAGCAGCCATAAATGTGCTAAGAATCCAAAGCAAATAGAGCACCCCCTGCTGCTTAAGATGCCCCATTGGCGGGCTAAGCATGAGGTGGGCTCTATAGTTGCACTATGACAAAACAGATAATTAAGACAGCAAACCCGAGCCACTGGCGACGATGGGCCCGATCCCCGAAGAAGATGATGCCCCCTAAGGCACGGAAGAGGACGGCGGCCGTTGCCACGGTAGGCATGGCAAACCAAACTGGAAAAGAAGTATTCCCAAATAAGGGCATGTTGCCCCCCCGCGCTCAAGCTGGTGGCAAATTTGAGGCCAACAGTTTCTCCGCTGGAACCGATGGCGGCTAACAGGGCCAACCAAAACCAACTGTAGGGATTTCTGCTGGCGGGGCTAGTTCCGTTTACTTGTGCATCATTGGCACCATAGACGAGAGTTAATCCCAGGAAGGAACCCAAAATAGCGCACCACTGCCACCAGTGTAGTTGTTCTTGCAGCAGCATTCGCGCCGTCAAGGCAGTGATGATACAGTGGCTCCCGGCCACGATTGATACCAAGCCAACCTTGCCACGGCGCAAAGCCATCAGTAGGGCAAAAGCGTTCAGCAAGGAAAAGAAGGCTAAGATGGCACCGCTAATGATATGCTCCCGCTGCCAAAGTTCGGCCAGCGGTGGCGCCCGCCAAGCCACCACTAGGAATCCGGCCGTATAAGTGGCGGGTAGAATTTCTAAGGTACGATACTCCCAATTGACGGCCAGTTTATCCACCAGACTGGCGGCGGCCCAAAACAAAGCAGAGAGTAAGGCCATAAGCACCCACACCGGTTTTCACCCCCATGTGTAATGCCTATGCTACTCTCTGCCTGGACTTGCCTTTAGCGGGGCATCTGCACCAATTCTATGCGTTCACCGTCGGGTCCATAGAAAAAGGCCACTTGGCGACCGTCCAACACGGTGCGCACACCCGGCTCCTCTAAGCTAATGCCGTGTTGTTGTAGTCTATCAATTGCCTGGGAAATATTTTCGACATACCATGCCAAATGATCGTACCGCCCCCGTTCCGGTCGCTGCTGCGCGCCGGGATCGGCATAATGCAGTAGTTCCAATACGGGTGCATCGACGCCCATGAAAGCGATCTGCAACCCCCGGCCGTTATCCGGGTGGCGCTCCAAACATTTTAGCCCTAATGCTTCTTCGTAAAAACGAATGGAGCGCTCCAAATCGGTAACTACCAAACCTACGTGGCTAAAGGCTAACATTCGGTTCCCCTCCAATTCACGATTGTGGCTAGCGGGCCGCGCCAAAATGCGCTGCAAGGCATAAGTCGCCGGGCTGTCGCAAAAGAGTTTGGCCGTGTTAAGACTTCGCATGCTCAAACAACAGCCCCTATGCCAAACGCGGCACACTACTTACCCCGCAAACCTTTCGGATAATGGTTCTTCAACACACCCTTGGTCACCTTCCCCCACCCCAGAGGAAAACCGTCGACACAAACTAGGGCCCAGCCGTTTTCCAAATCGGTGGGCAAAGTATGCCCCTCCAGGTAGGCGGCAGCTTCCGGCGAGTCGGCGCTCAAATGCAAGCAGCGCTGGGCTTGCTCCGGGCGCAGACCGAGGGCCAGGGCATGGCCGGGAATTAAACGCCCTTTGCGCAGTTCCCCCAAATGCCATCCGGAGCGCACCACTCGCAACTTCTGAATTATGGGTAGTTCCTCCGGCACCTGATAGATGTGATCACCGTAACGCAAATAGGGTCCGGGGGGTAAGAAATTAAGGGCTTCCGCCGCAAAGGCCTCCAATTCCTTATCCGGCTTTGTATACATATTTGGCTCCTGCCGGATTCTACGCCCGATCACCGGCTCTCCTGCCTTACGCAAACAAGACACGAAATGTCCCTCCCCCTGTAGCCGGTGGGGCCACAGGCGAGCCGTTAAGCGTAAGGGATCTTGCTGGTCGCTATGGAATCCGGGCTGCCAACTGGGGTGCCTCAGAGCCGATACCAGTTCCAAGTCAGGGAAATGGGCCAGCATCCAGGCCACATTCTCTTCATTTTCTGAGGGTGCAAAGGTGCAAGTGGAGTAAACGAGGCGTCCGCCCGGGGCCAACATTTCGTAGGCCGCCTGTAAAATCTCCTTTTGCGTAGCCGCGCAGGAGCGGACCATGTTTTCACTCCATTGCAAGCGCACCAACTCATCTTTGCGAAACATGCCTTCACCGGAGCAGGGTGCATCAACCACAATGCAGTCAAAATAGGATTCAAAGCGGCGGGCCAGTTGATCCGGCTGGACAGAAGTAATAACCACATTCTTGCTGCCCCAACGCTCCAAGTTCTCAACTAAAGCTTTAACCCGCGGTGGACTAACCTCATTGGCAACTAGCAGCCCCTGGTCTTGCATGAGAGCCGATAAATGGGTGGCTTTTCCTCCGGGGGCGGCACACAAATCGAGCACCCGCTCCCCTGGCTGGGGGGCCGCCACCTCCCCTACGGCCATGGCACTGGGATCTTGCAAATAATAGACTCCCGCCGCATGCCAGGCATACTTCCCCGGCTGCTCTTGGTTTTCATAATAAAAGCCGCTAGGACACCAGGGAATGGGCGTCAGTTGCCAAGGGGCTTGGGTCTGTATAACCTCGGGTTTAGCTTTCAAGGTATTTACCCGCAACCCGCGGCTGCGCTCCGCCAGTAAAGCCGCGAGGAAACTGTCGTATTCATCGCCGAGCAATTGCTGCATCCTGGTAACAAAGGGTTCTGGCAAACTCATTAAGTAATAACCTCCCTTCCCCTTCTCTATTGTTCTTAGGTTAACAAAAAACTACCCAAAAGGGCTGGGTAGTTAAGAAAGCTCTCAGGTGTATCTCTTATTGTCTGGCTAACTCCACAAAGGGTAGGGTCTCGCCGAACACGGGCAACTCCAGCTCCCGTTGTTGCCCAAAGCCATGCTTCTTAAAGAAGGCAATGGCAGCTTGGTCATCCCTTTGAACCAGGGTCCACAGGGGCTGGGTGGGTAGTTGCTCAGCCAATGCGGCATATAACTGACTGCCTACACCTTTTCTCTGCCACTGGGGCAAAACATAGATGCGCGTAATCTCATAGCCCGACCGGGGCCGCGGCAGTGCTTGAAGAAAGCCGATGATACGGTCTTGCTCTTCTGCCACCAAGAAAACGGCTCCTTTCCGCTCCAGACTGCGCGCCAGGCTTTCTTCGCTATAAAACTCGGCCAAGACCTGGGCCCGAGTATCAGGGCGCATTGAGTGCTCGTAAGCATGATGCCAGGTAACGTGAGCAACCTGCTGGATGCTTAAGATATCGTTGGTTGTAGCGTTGCGTACCTGTATCAAAGCGGCTCCTCCTAGTAACAAAAGTGACGCCACAGCGTCTTCCAGTAACAACACTTTCTCGGTGCCTAGTGCATTTCCTGCTGGGTAACAATTTTTTTATATTGATAACAAGATAACAGGATATAATACATTCTTAGACTGGGTGGAGGGAGCTAACTGTATGATTCGAAATATCGCCATCATTGCCCATGTGGATCACGGCAAGACTACTTTGGTTGATGCCATGCTTAAGCAGAGCAGTATCTTTCATGCGAAGGAACAGGTGCAAGAAAGGGTTATGGACTCCCTGGATTTAGAACGGGAACGGGGCATCACCATCATGGCCAAGTTTACCGGCATTTTCTACAAGGGCACTAAGATTAATATTGTGGACACCCCCGGGCACGCCGATTTTGGGGGCGAAGTAGAACGCACTTTGAGCACCGTCGACGGCGTGCTTCTCCTGGTGGATGCGGCCGAAGGGCCTCTGGCCCAAACCAAATATGTGCTGAAAAAGGCTTTGGACCTTAGGCTCAAACCCATTGTGGTGATCAACAAAATTGATCGGCCCGATGCTCGTCCCCTCGAAGTGGTAGATAAATGCCTAGATCTCTTTATTGAACTAGGTGCCGATGACGATCAGCTGGAATTTCCTGTCCTCTATGCATCCGGTCGGTCCGGCTTCGCTAAATTGGATCTGGATGATCCAGATAAAGATCTCACACCTCTTTTTGATACTATTATTTCCGAAATCCCTGCGCCCACTGGTGACCCGCAGGCGCCGCTGCAAATGTTGGTAACCAGCATCGACTGGGATGATTATGTGGGTCGCATCGCCATCGGTCGTATCAAAAATGGCTGCTTAACGGAGGGGCAAACGGTTACGGTGATCGACCCCGACGGAAACGAGCATAATGGAAAGGTGGCTAAGCTCTACCAATTCGTTGGTCTGAGCCGCTCGGAGAAGGCTAGTGCCCAGGCCGGCGACATTGTGGCTATTGTGGGCCTTGATGATATTAACATCGGTTGCACCTTAACCGATCGGGAGCACCGGGTAGCTCTGCCCTTTGTAAAGGTGGACGAACCCACGGTGACTATGGACTTCATGGTAAACGACAGCCCCCTAGCTGGGAAGGAAGGCAAATTTGTGACTACCCGCCACTTGCGCGACCGCCTGCAGCGGGAAGCCTACGCCAATATCAGTATGCGCGTAGAAGATGGGCCCACCGCCGATATTTGGCATGTGTCGGGCCGAGGGGAACTCCATTTGGCAGTGCTGATCGAAACCATGCGCCGAGAAGGTTATGAATTCGCCGTTTCGCGGCCGCGGCCTATCTTTAAAAAGGATGAGAAGGGGCAGTTACTAGAACCCCTTGAGCTGTTGACGGTGGAGGTGCCGGAAGAGTTTTTGGGAACAATTATGGAACTGCTGGGCAGCCGCCAGGGAAAGCTACTGGACATGTCCCACTCGCCGTCGGGGACGGTGCGCCTGGAATATGATATTCCCGCCCGTTCTTTGCTAGGATTTCGTTCGCTATTTCTTACTGAGACTAAAGGTTACGGTGTAATGCACCATATTTTCAACGGTTATGGGCCCTACCGGGGCGATATTCCCAAACGTAACCACGGCGTTCTGGTGGCCTATGAGGCGGGAGTTGCCACCGTTTTCGGCCTGTATGGCGCCCAAGACCGGGGCAACCTCTTCATAACCCCGGGAACGCAGGTCTATGAGGGTATGATTGTGGGTGAAACCGGACGCCCGCAAGATATTGATATTAACGTGACCAAAAAGAAACACCTGACCAGCTTACGAGCCGCCGGTGCGGAAGAAGCTATGCGCCTGTCACCACCGATAGAAATGACGCTGGAAAGGGCTCTGGAATACATTGAGAACGATGAACTCATCGAGGTAACCCCACAGAGCATTCGGCTACGCAAACGGATCTTAAACCGTCAAGAACGGTTACGCCGCCAAAAATGGGGGCACCAGGAAAAATGAAAAAGGTCAATGCTCCTCAGGATTCGCTCCTGAGGAGTTTTTCTTTCAACTTGACCACTTTTCCAGTTTAAATTAAACTGAATTTAGTACATATTACAATCTAGCTAAAACAGGGTTTTATATATGGAAATTTGGAAGTAATGCGCTTGCTGGCGCATTCGCAATACGTTATTACAAGGAGGATTTGAACATGGATTATTCCAAGTACCCTGCAGAACCTTTTCGTATCAAAATGGTAGAACCGGTAAAAATGATTGGACGTGAGGAGAGGGAAAAACTAGCCAAGGAAGCCGGCTATAACACTTTCTTACTCAACTCACGGGACGTGTACATTGACCTACTCACCGATAGTGGCACCAATGCCATGAGCGATCGGCAGTGGGCCGGACTCATGCTGGGCGACGAAGCCTATGCGGGCAGCGAGAACTTCAAACACCTGGAAAGCACTGTAAAAGAATTGTTTGGCTTTAAGTATGTGGTTCCCACCCATCAAGGACGGGGAGCAGAAAATCTCTTATCCCGCATAGCCATCAAGCCGGGCCAGTATGTGCTGGGTAACATGTATTTCACCACCACCCGCTACCATCAAGAGGCCAATGGAGGCATTTTCATAGATATTATTAATGACGATGCCCATGACGCCACCAAAAGCAAGCCCTTCAAGGGCGATATCGATCTGGAAAAGCTAGAAAGAGTAATAGCGGAAAAGGGCGCAGAGAATATCGCCTACGTCTGTCTGGCCATCACCGTTAATCTGGCTGGTGGACAACCGGTTTCTATGAAGAACATGCGCCAGGTTAGCGAGATTTGTAGAAAGCATGGCGTGAAAGTCTTCTACGATGCTACCCGCTTCGCTGAGAATGCCTATTTCATTAAAGAGCAGGAAGAAGGTTACGCCGATAAGACCATCGCCGAAATCACCCGCGAAATGTTCAGCTATGCCGACGGCTGCACCATGAGCGGCAAGAAGGATGGTATCGTCAATATTGGCGGTTTCCTCTGCCTGAATGATGCAGACCTTTACACCGAAGCTACCGAGCTGGTTACCGTCTTTGAAGGTATGCCCTCCTATGGTGGCATGGCTGGCCGAGACATGGAAGCTTTGGCCATCGGTCTCAAGGAATCGATGCAATTTGAATACATACAGCATCGGGTGATGCAGGTGCGTTATCTGGGTGACCGACTGTTAGAAGCCGGTATTCCCATCGTTGTACCGGTGGGCGGCCACGCCGTCTTCCTGGATGCTCGCCGTTTCTGCCCCCATCTGGAGCAACTACAGTTTCCAGCCCAAGCCCTGGCCAATGCCCTCTACATAGAATCGGGCGTCCGCTCCATGGAACGGGGCATCGTTTCCGCCGGCCGCAATAAGGAAACCGGCGAACACCACATGCCGAAACTGGAAACGGTGCGTCTGACCATACCTCGCCGGGTGTACACCTATAAACATATGGACTATGTGGCCGACGCGGTCATTAGGCTGTACGAGAAGAAGGAAGAAATCCGCGGCCTCAAGTTCGTTTACGAACCGAAACAACTCCGTTTCTTCACCGCCCGCTTCGATTACATCTAACAAGCAACCAAAAAGCCGCCCCACTTCGGGAGGCGGCTTTCTTCTTATTTACGACGCAACATACGCAGGCCGCTGAACACGGCCCAGGCGGGGCCGCTGCCCCGCATGTAGAATTTTAGGGGTCGCGGAATCTTGTTGGTGTAAACGGCCGTTGCCGGGCCACTCATGCGGGCAGGGAACTCTTCACCATCCACTTCCACAAATAGCTCTCCCTCCCGCTCAAAGACCCGCAAATGGCCACCCTCGGCGGAGGTGTAAGTGCCTAAAATCCGCTGGCGCTCAACAGCAGTAGCTTCATACTCGGGCTCTTCGCTGCGCGGCATATTTAAGGGCAGGCCTAGAGCCGTATTAACCGCTGCTAGCCATAAGAGACTGGCGGAAGCACCGCTGGTGTTGGTAAGCACTGCCACCACTAAACCCCGTTCGGGCACAAAACCAAAGTTGGCGGCCACTCCCGGCTGGCTACCGCCATGCTCCACCAGCGTAACGCCCCCATGGTTAGGGGTGATGGACAGGGCTGCTCCATACCAGGTTTTGCGCCCATATTGATAAACCGGCTCTAACATACGGGCTAATCCCTGGCGGCTGACAATAGTTCTATCCCCCACCTTACCGCCGTTGACGAACACCTGGCCATATTTCAGCAGATCGGTCACGCAAGAACGAACCCCACCGCCCACTTCGAAGTTGCCCAGGGCGGGCCACTCCTGTTCTTTGAACTGGCCGCTGGCCTTGTCGTACATATAGGGGACGGTCACATTGTCAAAGCGGGTTAACTCCTCAATGCTGTAGGTGGAGCGGTGCATGCCCAGAGCATCCAACAGGTGGGTGGTCATATACTTGCGATAGATACGGCCGCTGAGCCGTTCTATGATGGCACCCAGCAACAGGAAGGTATCGTTGCAATAGCTCAGGTACTCACCGGGGGCACCCAACATCTCATATTCTTCGTTGGCTAAAAACTCCAGATGCTCGCCGAAATTAGGAATCTCCTGGCAGCGGCGCATCGGTGGCAAGCCGGTGGTGTGGGAGAGCAGATGCTTGATCTTGATACTCCCCATGTCCTCCACGCCCCGCAGCCTAAATTCGGGCAAATATTTGATGACCGGGTCCTCAACGGAAAGTAGGCCGGCGTCGGCCAGTTGCATGATAGCCATGGCGGTGAAGGATTTGCTCACCGAGGCAATGCCGAAGATGGTGTCGGGGGTCACCGGCAGTTTTTTCTCCACGTGGCGGTAACCAAACCCCCGTTGAAAGATCACGCTGCCATACTGGGCTACCGCTACCGCGGCCCCGGCTATCGGTTCCCGCTCACACAGCTGTTCTACAAATTCCACGTATTGGTTCCAATCTTGGTTCATTTGTCTCCTCCTTTACGGCGATGCCTGCAAGTTAGGGAGGCACCTAAAGGGCCGACCAACGGGCGGCCCCTACACATATTACCACATTGCGGTAATTAACCCGTACCTTACGTGTTTCGCAGGGGCGCCGCGGTGCCTACACATATTACCACATTGCGGTAATTAACCCGTACCTTACGTGTTTCGCAGGGGCGCCGCGGTGCCGCACCCACCCATGGCAAACATTGGCGGGCCGACCAGCGGGCGGCCCCTACACATATTACCACATTGCGGTAATTAACCCATACCTTACATGTTTCGCAGGGGCGCCGCGGTACCGCACCCACCCATGGCAAACATTGGCGGGCCGACCAACGGGCGGCCCCTACACATATTACCACATTGCGGTAATTAACTCGTACCTTACGTGTTTCGCAGGGGCGCCGCGGT
>JAMNZE010000138.1:0-8216 GCA_023622465.1 Bacillota bacterium
GCTGCCTTAAGGCCTGCTTAAATAGTAGTTCTATTGAGCCCACTTACCAGTCTTCCTAAGCCAACCAGTAAGAGTGCCGTCGCTGTCCTTGGCGAGCCGAGCTCCTTCCAACAGAGGTTGGGCACAGGCGCTCTAGTATGGCCAACCGCCTGCAAACACGACGGGCTGTCGCAACTGCTGTTGCGACAGCCCGATGGTATCTTTGTACACTTAAAATTCGCAGTTGCCTGGGGTGCGGGGGCAGGGGATGACATCGCGAATGTTGCTGACGCCAGTCATGTACATTAACAGGCGCTCGAAACCTAATCCGAAGCCTGAATGCTTCACCCCGCCATACTTGCGTAACTCCAGGTACCACCAGTAATCTTCCATATCGAAGCCCATTTCCTCTATGCGCTGCTTAAGCACGTCATAGCGTTCTTCCCTCTGGCTACCGCCTATCAGTTCCCCAACTCCCGGTACTAACAGGTCCATAGCCGCTACCGTGCGTCCATCATCATTTTGACGCATGTAAAAGGCTTTAATTTCCCGTGGATAGTCGGTGACGAACACCGGCTTCTTAAACACCTTTTCTGCCAAGTAACGTTCATGTTCCGTTTGCAGATCCATGCCCCACTCCACCGGGAACTCGAACTTTTGGTCCGCCTTCTTTAGTAAGTCGATGGCCTCGGTGTAGGTGATATGGCCGAAGTCGGATTCGATCACATTCTGCAGGCGGTCCAGCAGCCCCTTATCTACGAATTGATTGAAGAAGGCGAACTCCTCCGGCAGCTCCTCCAGGGTGTAGCTGAGAACATACTTGAGCATTTCCTCCGCCACCCGCATGTTATCTTCCAAATCGGCAAAAGCGATCTCCGGCTCCAACATCCAGAATTCGGCCGCATGGCGGGCCGTATTGGAATTTTCAGCGCGGAAGGTGGGGCCAAAGGTGTAAACATTTCTAAAAGCTAGGGCAAAAATTTCCGCTTCCAGTTGGCCACTAACCGATAATCCCACCTTCTTGCCAAAGAAGTCCTGGCTGAAATCCACCTGCTTGTCGGCCGTCAGAGGAACGTTCATCAGATCGAGGGTAGTGACCCGGAACATTTCTCCTGCGCCTTCCGCATCGCTACCGGTAATGATGGGGGAATGTACATAGATGTAGCCTCTTTCCTGGAAAAAGCGATGCAGGGCATAGGCGGCCACCGAGCGCACCCGGAAAACAGCAGAAAAGAGGTTGGAGCGGGGGCGCAAATGGGCAATTTCCCGTAGATACTCCAGCGAGTGGCGCTTCTTCTGTAGTGGATAATCGGAGTGGGACGATGCTTCCACTACTATTTCTTTAGCCTGAATTTCCACCGGCTGTTTAGCCCCCGGGGTAGCCACCAATTTGCCGCGGACAGTAAGGGCCGTGGCAATCGGCAGTTTGCTGACTTCTTCAAAGTTCCCCATTTCCTGACTAAATACGATCTGCAGGTTTTTGAAAAAGCTACCATCGTTCAACTCTATAAAGCCGATGGCTTTCGATGCCCGCAGGGTGCGGACCCAGCCCTGAACAGTCACCTCCTGGCCCACCAGAGCGTCGGCTTGGCGATAAATCTGCTTTACCGTAATCAAGCTCACAATCGATCCCTCCTAATTATTAATGGTATTTAAAAGGCCCTTCATCCACTCTGGGACGAAGGGCCAATTCGCGGTGCCACCCAAATTACCTGTAGAGAATACAGGTCAGCTTTGCTAGCTATAACGGGCATACCCGTCCGGTACTACTGACGCCTAGCGCTTTCGAGCGGAAGCTCCAGGGTGTTCTTCACTAGAGGCCGTTGCACTGGGCTCCCACCTTATCCCAGCTCTCTGGGGCCGTACCTATAGCTACTCTCCCTATCATCGCCTATATTATGTTGCTAATGACTATAAACGATTAAGGCGCGGCTGTCAACAACCTGGTATTCATTCTCTGGGTACATATCTCCTAAGTCAATTTTTTAAACATTCCCTGCAGGAAATATTCCCCGGATAGCTAATTAGGGTATATGGGGTTGCTTGTAGGAGGTGGAGTAATGGTAGGGGTTATATTGGCATTATCTTTGCAAGCACCAGAAGGAGCAAATACGGAAGACCTGGTTGGAGTACATACAATTGTAACGGATAGCTCGGAAGAGCTATTGGAGCAGGTGCTACAGCTACAGCCAGAAGTGCTGTTGTTGGATGCCTATCATGCAAAGAATCAAGAACTCTCAACTACATTCCGGAAAGTAACGCCTTGGGGCTATCTAGTGCTCGTCTGTCAACAACCTTCCGATTTGCAGTTTGCCAATGGGGTGGACGAAGTTTGGCCCATCACCACGCTGGATATGAAGCAGATAAGATTGTTACTACGCTTGGCCCGGCTCAACCGTTATCGTAATGAACATAGGGCCAAGTGTATTATGGCTAACGAAGTCGGCAGGTGTGATGGTAGCCGCCCTGCCGCCATCGAGGCCTTTTTTATTCGCCGAGCCCGTTTCATTTCCCCTGGGGCTTGGGCACGGCGTTTCTTCGAGAAGTGGGATTTTCTTCTCCAACATTTGTCTCGAGCTTCTGCCGTTAAAGCAATTTCTCCCTGGCCAGATGCTATTTCAGCCGAGAAGGGCCAATTTGTGTATGAGAGTCGGTCCACCTTTTCCAGCATTGGTCTGAAGCTGGACCCGCTCTTTGACACGGGGGGCTTATTACTTTCGGTTAGTTTTGAGGGTGCCTATTTCCCCGTTGCTGTTGTTTGGGGGCAAGAAAAGGCACCGCCGTACTCCCAGCTGGTGGCTGAGGCGGCTGCTGGTAGCCCAGTTGGCCCTTACAGCATTTTCAGCCTACCTCTTATACAGCAGCTACTAAATGATGTGATTTACCATGTTATCAAGACCCTTACCCAACAGTATGCATTGGCCCTCTATTCCTTTGGTCAATGTGTATTTTGTCGAGGTACTATTACCGACAAAGCCTTTTACGATGCTATTTCTGCAGCCCTTGACTTAGGCATCGTGTTGTTAGATGTGGCCCATAATATCGTTTACGCCAACGAGCAAGCTGTGAGGTTGCTGATGGGCGAAACGGTAGTTACCGAAAGTGCGGGGGTTAAGCTGCCCCTATTAGATAAGATCCTAGACAAACTCCCTGACGCTAAAGAAAAAAGCCCCCGACTTAACATTTCCTTAAGCGCACCGGAGGGGCGGCGCCTGGCTGCTAATGTGGCTCCCGCCCTAAGCGGTGAAGGGGAAAAGCTGGGGTGCGTGGTCACCATACAGGAGGATGTAAAGACAAGCGAGCCGCAGCTTGAGTCGCGACTACGCGATCGGCTAGCCTCCGTTGGCGAATTGGCCGCCGGTATGGCCCATGAAATTCGCAACCCATTAACCTCCATCCGTGGTTTTATGCAGTTACTGCGGCAAGGTCTAATTAGCAACCAGATGGAAGTCGAAACCCGTTATGTGGATTACGCCTTAGAGGAAATAGATCGGGCTAATCATGTGGTAACCAACTTCTTGACCCTGGCTAAACCGAAAGATGAGGCGTGGCAACAGGTTGATATTAACGAGTTGCTGGCCAAAATGCTTCATCTGGTCGAAAATCAGGCCATGCTAAAAGGAGTATATTTGACTTGGCAGTTTTCTCCCAACTTGGCACTGATCCGCGGCCAGGCCGAAGCTTTAGTGCAGGTGTTTTTGAACATCGTCACGAACGCTTTGCAAGCCACATCCAAGGGAGGAACTATCCATATTTTAACTCGCCAGCTGGACGATCACGTACTGATCAGTGTGCATGACACTGGCACAGGGATGAGTCCGGCGGTGCAGAAGCGTATCTTCAATCCTTTCTATAGTACTAAAGAGGGGGGTACCGGATTAGGACTGGCTCTCTGTAAGCAGATAATAGAAGAACACCGGGGAGATATTCAGGTAACAAGTCAGGTTGGCGTTGGCAGTTGCTTCACTATAAGCTTACCAATCGCATAATAGGCCACCCCTATTACCCTGTGAATATGGGTATTTTTATGTCTTAATGGGCAAAATTTACATACAAATTAACTTGGTTCGGAGCAGGAAAGTGACAAGCAAAGCAGTAATATCTATTAAGAGAGAAAGCGGCTTAGTGAAGCTTAACAAAGGAGGCGGTGGTTATCAGCGTTCAGGTTACCCCTCAGTACTCCCTAGCCACCTTGCAATCGTTTCAATTTGTGGCCGATGCGGAGCTCCTTAAGCGGTTTGTCGGCAAGACAATTAGCGATGTGCAGGTTACAGAGGTTGCCTCTCAAGGTATGGATCCGATTGTCCTACGTCTCAAGATCGACTTTACCGATGGTTCCTTCCTTGAAGTCGATAGAAAAAGCACTCCTTTGAGTGACACAGATCGAAAGATATTTCATTTGGATTTGACCTATCAAGCGAAATAGACGGAGAAAGCAGGCAAGCCAGTTGCCTGCTTTCCACTTTGAGCTAAGCACCGCCCATGGTAAGATACGTATGTAATGGAAAGGAGGCAACCGATGCTAGGAGCATTCGTGATGGCTATGGCACCGGTTTGGGCTTTGCTCA
Source organism: Bacillota bacterium (assembly GCA_023622465.1). Classification (GTDB taxonomy): domain Bacteria; phylum Bacillota; class UBA994; order UBA5500; family UBA5500; genus UBA5500. Next base: position 4,548 of record JAMNZE010000138.1, read on the forward strand.
CCTATTTTTATGTACGTGATCGCTATGATAAGGAACCGCGCGCTCTACTAGTCCGGCTTTTCCTGCGCGGGTTGTTGGTGACCGTGCTGGCAGCAGCAGCCAGTTTGCTAGGAATCCGTGTTTTTGCTTCCCTTTTGCCCACCGATAGTTGGCTATATCTATTGGTTGAGAATTTCGTGTTGGTGGCCTTAATAGAAGAGGGGTTAAAATATTTCGTTGTGTGGCACACCGCCTATTCTCACCCGGCTTTCAATGAGCCCTATGATGGCATTCTTTACGCCATTACGGCTTCCCTTGGTTTTGCAGCCCTAGAAAATATTTTGTATGTGGCCCAGGGCAGGCTGCAGGTGGCCGTCATGCGCGGCTTGCTTTCTGTACCGGGACATGCCCTATTTGCTGCCTTTATGGGGTATTACCTGGGTAAGGCTCGCTTTTCTAAACATGAAAAGAAAACCCGGTATTATTTAAGGCGAGCTCTCATCATACCGGTTTTATTACACGGCATCTACGATCTGTTGCTATCCACCCGCCATACCGTTCTAGCCATGGGGGTTGTGCCCCTGTCCATCGGTATGTGGGTGATGGCCCTCAAACAAGTAAAACTAGCCGAGCTGCGCTCACCCTTTCGCCCCTAAATAGCGTAAATATTAGTGACATGCTTAATAGAGGAGTGTTTACATGCAGCAGGATGACCAGGGCTTGGCTGTCTATAAAGGTTTTACTCTGGATAAATTTCAACGACAAGCCCTTGCCCATATAGAAGCAGGGAGATCTGTTATAGTTAGCGCCCCCACCGGGGTAGGCAAAACTCTCATTGCCGACTATCTAATTGAAAAGGCGGTGGCCGAGGGTAAACGTATTATCTATACAGCTCCCATTAAAGCTTTAAGCAACCAAAAATACCGTCAATTTAAAGCCAGCCTGGGCGCTGAACGAGTTGGTATCATAACCGGCGACGTGGTGATAAACAGCGATGCCCCCGTTGTGATGATGACCACAGAGATTTACCGCAATATGGCTCTAACCGATCCGGAACGGGCAGCCGCCATCCATTACCTAATTTTTGATGAAATTCATTTCATCGACTCGGATAGGGGGGTAGCTTGGGAAGAGAGCATTATTTTTGCTCCCCAGCATGTGAAGTTCTTAGGGCTCAGTGCCACCATTGGGAACTTGGAACAGTTCACTGGGTGGCTATCAGAAGTCCGGCAGGAACCGGTGGCCTTGGTGGTGGAGACGCGCCGCACCGTGCCCCTGATTTACCGCTATTACAACGGAGCTACGGGCATAGTTTCGTTTCCGGTAATGCAGAAGGCTATACGTCAAGGTAAACTAAGCCCTACTACCCATATACAATTGGTGAACGCTTTGCGCCATCACTATTTACCTGCCCTATGTTTTCTATTTAGCAGGCGCCAGTGTGTGGAAAAAGCAAAGGAATTGTTGCGGGAACCTACCTTTTTGAGCCGGGAAGAAGCAGAACAGGTTAAGACCACGTTGGCCCAATATAATGAAAAACACGATCTACAAGGGCATGCCACCTTTGCTCTCTTGGCTCGTATGCTCACGAAGGGAATCGCCTTTCATCATGCGGGCCTATTACCGATGCTCAAAGAGTTGGTAGAAGAGTTGTTTGAGCGGGGCTTAGTTAAAGTGCTCTATTGCACCGAAACCTTCGCCGTGGGGGTCAATTATCCGGTCAAGAGTGTTTGTTTTCTGGAGCAAGAAAAATATGACGGCCATAGCCTGCGGCCCCTATTGACGCAGGAGCATATGCAGATGTCGGGGCGGGCCGGTCGTCGCGGTATCGATCGGCGGGGTTATGTCTTTATCCTTGTCGCAGACCCGATGGTGCCCGCTATAGTTGACTATTCTCGCCAACCCGTGGAGCCTATTGGCAGCCAATATCGCCTAAGCTGCAATTCCATATTGAACCTAATGCGGCGGGGCCTTGAGGACCAGGTGGAAGTGGCTTATCGCTCCAGCTTTGCCGCTTATCTTAGCCGCCTGGAGCGATATGAGTTGCAGCAAAAGTTGGATAAGCTGCAGCAGCTAAGGCATAAACTGGAAGCCAATGTTTGTGATGCCAACGACCAGGATTGCTGCCCTATCCGTTATCGGCGCTTACGTTCCAAATTGAGGGGGATGGAGCGGGAGTGGCGTCGTTTCCGTCGCCGCTATCTAAAGCGAAAAATAGAAGAGTTACGGGCGCAAATGGCAACAATCAAGCCCAAGGAATGTTCGGCTGAAGAGATCAGCAAATGCCGTTGGGCTCAGCGGCGGTTACGGCGGCTCCTGGAGGAAGAACAAGCACTGAAAAAACGCTTGTCCACTATACCGACGCCGGAAGATTGGCTAATGCACTATAACCAGATTAAGCAACGGCTAGGTCATTTAGGATACATCGACGGCGACGAAATCCTGGTGCGGGGTGAACTGGCTAGCGAGATCAACTTCCAGGAAATATTGATCACCGAGTTTGTTTTTGCCGGTTTACTGGATGAGCTGACGGTGGCTGAAATATGTGCGGTGCTAATCGGTGTGGACTATTATGCCCGCTATAGTGACTTTGTTAGTCGCATGTCGATACCAGCTATACGTAAGTACGTCACTATTGCCGATGAGCTTAAGAGCGATCCCATATTGGGAAAAAGCATCGTCTATTCACCTCAGCTGGCGCCCCTCGGTTATGCCTGGGCCAGTGGGGAGGATTTTAACAATTTGATGGAGCTGACCACCATTGAAGAGGGGGATGTGGTCAGTCAGTTGCGACGGACCGTCGACGTTTTGCGCCAATTGCGCAAGGCCCTAGGCAACCAGCCCTTTTGGGGAGAAAAATTGTCCCAGTGTTTGGAGACGATGGAGCGGGATATTGTCAAGGTGGAGTTATAAGGGCAGGTCGCCTGTGGGCTAAGGCAGCATAGTAGGTTTTAGTAAAGTTTCTTGGGGTTAGGAGATAGAAGGGTGAAGACTCAACAAAAGTGTATCATGGTGGTAGACGATAACCGCCTTGCTACCGCAATGTTGGGCGACATTTTAGAGCAGGCCGGTTATCGGGTGCTTAAGGCCGAATCGGGTCTGGAAGCTTTGCGGCTAGTGCAACAAGGACCGATCCATTTGGTATTGTTAGATATCCTGCTGCCCGATATGGATGGTTATGAGGTTCTACGTCAACTCCGCAACGATACTCGCACCTACAACACTCCTATAATTTTAATTAGCTCCCAACAAGGCACAGCGGAAAAGGTGAAGGGCTTTGAACTGGGTGCCGATGACTATATCACTAAACCTTTTGTGCCGGCGGAGCTGTTGGCACGAGTGATGGCCCATTTGCGACGCACTAGCGTGACTCAAGCTTCCAATCCCCTGACGGGATTGCCGGGAAATGTGACCATCGAGGAGCAACTAAGCCAGAAAACTGCCAGTGGCGATCCTTTTGCCGTGCTCTATGTGGACCTGGACAATTTTAAAGCCTATAATGACGCCTACGGCTTTTTACAGGGCGATGAGATGATTCGGATGTTGGCCACCGTCCTGCAGCAAGTAGTGAAAAAATATGGGAATCGGGACGACCTGGTCGGCCATATCGGCGGTGATGATTATGTGGTTATCACTACCCCGGACAATGTGGATACAATCTGTCAGCAGACTATTTTCCAGTTTGAATCT
>JAMNZE010000008.1:0-2376 GCA_023622465.1 Bacillota bacterium
CGGGCCAAACGGTCAATCTCCGGCCCCCCTGGATAGGGTAAGCCTAAGGCCCGTGCTATTTTGTCAAAGGCCTCACCCGCCGCGTCATCCAAAGTGCGCCCTAGAGATTCGTAACGCCCATGGTCGGGCACATAAATCAAATCCGTATGGCCGCCCGAGACTACTAAACAGAGAAGGGGAAACTGTACCCGATGGGCCAAAAAGTTGGCATAGATATGCCCCTCCAGATGGTTAACCCCCACCAACGGCAGCGACAGGCTATAGGCTAAAGCCTTGGCATAAGAAAGACCCACCAGTAGTGCCCCCACCAAGCCGGGGCCGGCGGTAACCGCAATGTGGGATAGGTCGGCCCAGCCCACGTTGGCCTCCTGTAGCGCCGCTTCCACTACCGGTATAATTGCCTCCACGTGTTGCCGAGACGCAATTTCCGGCACCACGCCCCCATAGCGCCGATGCACAGGAATTTGAGTGGAGATAATATTAGCTAGAACCTTTTCGCCGGCCTCCACCACGGCGGCCGATGTGCGGCCGATGTTTCATCGCAGCTGGTTTCAATTCCTAAAGTTAATATGGGCTTGGGAATGATACTCGCCTCCATCTAAACTTGATTTACCACATCATCCAGGCTATCTTTCCACATAATAAGGGCATCTTCACCCGTATCGGTATAATAGCCCGGGCGCACCCCTCGGTAGTAGAAGCCGTATTTTCGGTATAATCGTTGGGCCTGAGTATTATGCTTACGCACCTCTAGTGTAGCCCGAGTAGCCCCTCTAACTTTAGCTCGAGCCAAAAGGGCCAGCAATATCTCCCGAAGTCGGGATGAACGGCCACGTTAGTTATATGGGCCTCGTCTAAAATTATCCAGGCGCCCGCATAGGCCACTATTTGCCCGCCAATTTTGCCAACGATATATAGGGCATAGTGATTCTGGGTCAGTTCCGTCTGGAATGCAAAACGGGACCAGGGCATAGGAAAGCAAAGCTTTTCTATAGCTAATACCGCATCCAAATCGCTTACTTGCATGGCCTCGATAGTAAGAGCAGCCATATCACTTCCCTCCCAACCTTTGCTCGGCTTGCGATGCCCTAATATAAGCTGGACGCAAGTCCTCCACCGTTACCGGCTGCCGGCCAACGGCGAAGGCGGCTAGAGCCAAGCTGCTGGCTCGAGGCCAATTGTGCAGAGGGTTAGCAAACAGCGCTTGTGAATGGGACTTAAGAATTTGTTCCTGATAAATAGTTGCCCCCTCACCTACAAAGCGTACCGGGCCTTGTTGGAGCAGGGGAGAAGCCAGAAGCTCGGATAAAGCCAAAGCCGCCGGCGGCATCAGGGTACTAAAGCCGTCTTCCCGGCGCTCATAGATAGCCGCATAGACCTGCTCCCGCCGTGCGTCCAGCAAGGGCACAACCAAACCGACCGGCTGTTGCCAAGCAAGGGCTTCCAAAGTGGAGACGGCATAAAGGGAAATCTGATGGGCATGGGCCAGCCCCTTGGCCGTCGCCAAACCTATGCGCAAACCGGTAAACGAGCCCGGGCCGGCTGAGACAGCAATGCAATCGACGCTAGGCAGCTCCACCTCAGCCATACGGAGAGCCTGATCGATCATAGGCAATAATCGCTCCGAATGGGTTAGAGCCACCTGGGAAGTAATTTCAGCCAAAACCCGGCTGTCTGATCCAACTGCCACGCTGGCTACCAGCGTAGCACTCTCAATGGCTAGCCACAGCATTTAACCACTCCTCCTGCAACTGTTCACCGCGCTCTCCCTGGGAACTAAGTAGCAAACGGCGACCGCTTTCTCCGGTGGCGACAAAATCGATCTGCAGGAAACTAAGGGGTAGTGCCTGCGGGAACCGTTGTCCCCACTCAATGAGTAAGGTCCCCTTATCGTCCAGATAATCTTCCCAACCGGCGGCCCAAAGTTCGCCTTCACTATTCAGACGGTAAAAATCTACATGATAGACGGGAAAATCCGGGGTTTCGTAAACGTTTACTAAGCTAAAGGTGGGACTTTGCACCAGCTGATCCGGGTTAAGCTGGGCTAGCAGCGCCTGCACAAAAAAGGTTTTACCTGTACCCATGGCGCCATTTAAAACGATGGTATCTCCCGCTATAAGCAACGGCGCTAAGGCGGCCGCTAACTGTCGCGTCTCGTCCACCGATTCGCTAAATAGGCAAGCCTCCATATGGTCACCCCCTGTTAATTCCACCCGTTGGTTATCCCACGTCCTAATTATATTGTTCTTCCGTGACCACCACAAGTTGGGGCCCTATCTTGACGCCCCCATAACTCCATTCTATAATCAACATAGAACCTTCAGGGCAGGGTGCAATTCCCGACCGGTGGTAATGCGTAAGCTAGCCCACGAGCCG
>JAMNZE010000083.1:0-12933 GCA_023622465.1 Bacillota bacterium
TGAAGCTAAACTGCCGCTGGTGGATTACCGGGCGGTGGAGCTGGATGCTACCCAGAAGACAGTCTACTTGCCCCAGGCGGGTATGGGCCTCGATTTGGGCGGCATTGCTAAAGGATATGCGGCCGATGAAGCGGTTGCCATACTTAAAGCCCATGGGGTAAAGAAAGCGTTAATCAATTTGGGTGGAAATATCTATGTGTTAGGAACAAACCCTAATAATGAGTCATGGAAAATCGGCATTCAAGATCCGGAAGAAGAACGCAACCAATACATCGCCATCCTAGCCGTACAAGACGCAACCCTTGTTACCTCGGGTCCTTACGAAAGGTTCTTAGAAGTGGATGACCAGGTCTACCACCACATTCTAGATCCGGCCACCGGCTATCCGGCGGATACGGGGCTTCTGAGCGTAACAATTGTTACCACCAAGTCGATAGATGCGGATGCCCTTAGCACTAGTGTGTTCGCCCTAGGACGAGAAGCAGGGTTGGAGCTGATTAATAGCCTGGCCGACGTGGAAGCCGTTATTATTGATGACGAGTATCGAGTCTTTGCCACTGCAGGCATAAGGCAGCAGCTGACGATTACCGACCCGAAATATACGCTGATGCCATAAAAGAACCGGGGGAAGCAATGAGTACTGCAAGAAGAATTGTGTTTTTGGGGATAATGATTGCGTTAGCACTAGCCTTGCATGTGGCAGAAAGAGCACTGCCGCTGCCCGTATTGCCCGTTCCGGGAGTAAAGCTGGGCTTAGCCAATATAGTGACCTTAACAGCCATTTTTATCTTACCTTTACCAGAAATAACATTGCTGGTGGTGGGTAGAACTATTCTAGCAACCGCATTTGGTGGTGGTCTATCCAGTTTTCTGTTTAGCCTCACCGGTGGCCTTTTCAGCATGCTGGTTATGTATTTACTGGTGCACCGGGCAAGCAACTGGTTTAGCCTACCGGCCATCAGTGTGGTGGGGGCCGTGTTCCATAATCTGGGCCAGTTGCTGGTGGCTGCCCTAATTGTGCGCACACTAGGTATCTTTCTCTATTTACCCTTACTCCTGCTATCGGCCGGCTTAACCGGCTTGGCAGTCGGTTTTACAACTCTAGTTCTACTACGGTCATTGCTGAAGACCAAAATGGTTACTATTCCTGAACATCTACGCCCCCTACTAGCTTAATTTGAGTCACTAATGAGGAGGCTTTGGCATGCCATTATTCCAGTCGGCGGAGTTAATAGCAGGGCTGAAAGAGGTTGAAGAACACCTACAGCAAGCTCTCCGCTCTCGTGAAGCCCTACTTGAGCAAGTTACAAGCCAGCTGGTCTTGTCGGGCGGGAAACGGATTCGCCCCGCTCTAACCCTACTGGGGGCTTCCTTTGGCACCAGGCAAGATCCGGCGGTGACCAAGATTGCAGCCGCCATTGAGCTGTTGCACACGGCTACCTTGGTCCATGATGACATCATTGATCACTCCCCTCTCCGCCGCGGCCAGCCTACGGTGCAGGCCACTTATGGTAATGAGATTGCGGTATTTACAGGAGATTGGCTACTCACTAAAGCGATGCTCTTACTGGCGGAGGCCAATGCGGGCCAACACATGACCGAATTAGCCAAAACCATGATCCATATTTGTGAAGGCGAGGTCAGCCAGTTTGCCAGCCGTTACCAAAGGGTGAGCATCTACAACTATCTCCGACGCATCCACGGCAAGACGGCGGCCCTGTTTAGCCTCAGCATTGCAGCAGGGGCCGAGCAAACCCAGGCGCCGGCAAGAACCATACGGGCTTTAAGCAGGTATGGAATATTCTTTGGCATGGCCTTTCAAATTTACGATGATATGCTAGATTATATGGCCGATCGTTCCCAACTGGGGAAACCGGTGGGCGTGGACATTCGTAGTGGTATTTATACCCTACCCTTGCTCTATGCTTTAGAAGACAAAGAGGCGGCAGCCGGTCTCGAGCCTCTACTGAGCTCAACCTGCAGCCCGCAACAGGCACTGGCCATTCTCCAACTGGTCTCCCGTACCGATGGCCTAAAACGGAGCCAGCAGCTGGTACAACGCTATGTGGATAAGGCACGCCAGGCCATAGCCCCCTTGCCGGAAACGGCGGCCAAAGCCGAGTTGCTGGCCCTGACAGAACGATTATTTTCTTGTTAGCATGCAAACAGGGGCTGTTCGCAAAAGCAGTTTTGCGAACAGCCCCTGTGGTGTTTCTAGGCCGAGGTCATACTAGAGCCTGTGCCCAACCTCTGTTGGAATAAGCTCGGAGAGTTTAAGACAGTTTGAACAGTTGTCGCTGCTTTTCCTTGGCTCCTTCGCTCTACGATCAGCGGGCCCAATGGGCTGTGCGTATGACCACCGGCCTTGTTGCTAAAACTTGGTGTACTAAGGTTTTAATGCGTTACCCCCCTGTCTCTTAGCTAAGCAACGTCAGCAGAAGACCGGTCAATTGGGCCATACCTTTCGGTATGGGACGAATATCTAGAGACTCATCCAGTCGGTGGGCTCCCTTTCCGTTGGTGATGCCAATGCAGATGGCCGGTATACCCTGGCCCAGAGGCACATTAGCATCGGTGCTGCTGGGGCTGCAGCTGGGAGTGATATCGAGGGCGGTTAGAATCTCCTTGGCCAACTGCACCAGCTGATGGTCACCCGCCAAGGAGCCACCGGGACGGTCGCCAACAACCTCTATTTCCACCTTCACGCCCTGGGCATGCCGCTGCAGTATTTCTCGCACTTGCTTTTCCAGTTTGGCTAAACAAGTAGTACAGGTAGACCGCATATCGATGAGCATTTCCGCCCGTTGGGCGATGGTGTTGATGGAGGTGCCACCGGAAATAACCCCCACGTTATAGGTGGTGCGCGGTTGCTTAGGTACCTCCAGATGGGAAATGTCGGTTATCATGCGGCCTAGAGCATGGATGGCACTGGCCACACCAAAATCGCCCCAGCTATGGCCACCGCCGGTGGTGACGGTAACCTTTAACCGACGGCTCGCGATGGCCTCATGGATTACCGAACCCAAGTTGCCATCTGCGGCTACTACCATATCCACCTCTTGCCCATAGCGAGCCATAGCCGCTTTCATGCCCCGCAAATCGCCCAGGCCTTCCTCTCCGGCGGTGCCGACTAGAATTAGGCGACCATTGAAACGCAGATCTAAATCCCGCAGGGCAGCCACCATTTGGATCAAAGCGGCCACCGCCGTGGAATTGTCACGGATGCCGGGGGCATGCAATTCATGGCCCTCCCGCCGTACCCGCACATCGGTTTCAGCCGGAAAAACGGTGTCTAAATGGGCAGCAACTAGGATGGTAGGCCCGTCCCCCTGCCCCCGAATGTCGGCATAGACGTTGGGGGTGTCATCAATAAAGACATCGGTTAAACCCAGCTCCCGCCAGCGCTTAGCCACATATTCGGCCCGTTCTTGCTCCTGAAAGGTTGGTGCCGCTACCTCACAAACAGTGATGTTCTCTTGCACCATATCTTCCAGATGCTGCTGGTAGTAGGCTTCTAGTTTTTTTAACAGTTGGCGATCGATCATACCTCAGTCTCCTTTACCATTTTGCTATTTAATAAATTCAACGTCAGCCACCAGACCCCTCTTATGGCCAACCAACAAATGGACCTACTTGGGCCTACCGAAGGATTAAAGCGACTAGTCACTGGGAAACTGGGCCTGTCTATGGTGGATAATGAATAGAATCATAATGCAGCCAGTCAACCATACTCCCCCAGCCGCATAACCGGCTATCACATCGCTGGGAAAATGCACCCCTAAATATATACGACTAATACCAATGGTTATTGCCAACAACCAGGCCACTAGGGCTCCCAATCGGATCGCCCAGCCGGGCCGACGGCGACCATATTGCCAGAGCAGGTACCCCAGCAATCCATAGAAGGCAAAGGAGATCATGGCATGGCCACTGGGAAAGCTATAGCCGGTGGCTGTTACCAAGGCGGGTGCATCAGGACGAGCCCGCTGGAAAAAGGCCTTTAGGGCCTCATTGGTGAGCCAAGAACCACTGAGGCAAAGGGCAAATACCCGAGCTTCTGCCAAGAACTTAGGATTATAAGCATGGGTGTAGAGGAGTAGAGAAAGGGCGATAGCAATAGTCACTGCTGCCGAACCCAGATGGGTTATTACTGTCATGCATCCGGTTACTCGGCTACTACGAAAGCTCTGTATATAAGCACTCACTGAACGGTCAAACTCGGCTAGCTGGGGATAACGCCAAGCGATCAAAATAAAGGTAGCCAATAACACAAAGGCAGTACCTAGACTGACTAACAAAGGTTTACCTATTGGTAGTAAAGCTAATCTCGACTTGCTCATGTTTTCCTCCCAACACGAGTAAGAGTTAACTAAGTTTATCATATTGGAACATCCAGTAGACCTAACCGGGAAGGAAATTTGCCATTGCTGCCGAAAGGTTACTGCAGACCAAAAGTATGGAGGGATAGGTAAGATGCCAGAAAGCAAGCGACGCATTACGATTGCCGACCTGAAGGCAATGAACTGGGTTAGTGACCCCCAGATTGCCCCCGACGGCGAACGCATAGCTTACGTGGTCAAACAAGTGGATCCGAAAGATGATAAGAAATATATTTCCCGCATCTGGATGGTGGACTCCAAGGGCGGGGAACCACAACAATTAACATCTGGGCCTAAAGTAGACAGCAACCCCCGTTGGTCTCCCGACGGACAGCTGCTTGCCTTCACTTCTAACCGCGAGGGCAAGAATCAAATTTGGCTGCTACCCATGGCTGGTGGCGAAGCCCGGCAACTGACCCACCAAAAAGCAGGTGCAGGCGCACCCGTCTGGTCTCCCGACGGCAAGAAAATAGCCTATGTGGCCCGTGTCAGTGCTAATGAAAAGGAAGACGACAAGGACGCCAGCGACGTCAAAGTTATTACTCGTCTCCATTATAAAATGAATGGGCTCGGCTATTTAGGCGATCGCTATGCCCAAATCTTTGTCGTCGATGTGGAAACCGGTGAAGAGAAACAGATTACCAGTGGCAACTACGATTGCAGCGCACCCACCTGGTCTCCTTGTGGCACCAAAATAGCCTTCAGTTCTAACCGAACGGAAGAACCCGACTACAATAACCTGACCGATATCTGGGTAGTAGATGCGGATGGCGGCGAGCTAACGCGGGTAAGCCCCGGCACCGGCCCCTGCAGCACCCCCAGCTGGTCCCCCTGTGGTCAGTATATAGCATACCTGGGCCATAACAACGAATATAAGAGTGCTACCTTGTCCCGCATCATGGTCGTCCCGGCTGCCGGCGGAGAACCGGTAAATCTGACCGCCGATTTCGACCGCAACCCGGGCAATGCTTGTGGTTCCGACATGGTTACCACCGTTAATCCCGGCCTGGTCTGGTCCGAAGATAGTAAGTATATCTATTTTATAGCTACTGACGGCGGTCGCACCAAGGTATACCGGGTGGAGCATGCCCCTGGTGCTACGGTAGAACAGATAACCGATGAGAGAAAGCAAGTCGTGTACGGCATGAGCCTGGCGAAAAACCGACTAGCTTTGGCTATAACCGATCCGTTAAATATCGGCGACATTTTCAGCCTCGAAATAGGCAGCTCTGAAGCCAAACAATTAACTGCCCACAATGAGCAGCTACTGGCTGAGCTGGAATTGACCGCCCCCGAACCGTTCACCTGTGAAAGCGACGGCATGACCATCGAGGGCTGGGTTATGAAACCGGTAGGTTACCAGCCGGGCGTGAAGTATCCTGCGATTTTGGAGATTCATGGCGGTCCCCACGTGGCCTACGGCTATACCTTCATGCATGAATTCCATTTGCTTTGCGCCTCTGGCTACGCCGTGATTTTCACCAACCCGCCAGGCAGTCAAGGCTATGGCCAAGAGTTTGTGACTAAGACCCATCACGATTGGGGCGGCGCCGACTATAGGGGCATTATGGCAGCAGTGGAACATGTCAGCCAGTATGATTTCATCGATACGGACCGCTTAGGAGTTACTGGCGGCAGCTACGGTGGCTATATGACCAACTGGATTATCGGCCACGACCAACGCTTTAAAGCGGCCGTAACCCAGCGCAGCACCAGTAACCGCTACAGCATGTTCGGCACCAGCGATGTAGGCTTTATGAACGGCCAGTTTGAATTCAAGGAGAACCCCTGGGACAACCCGGAATTCTATCTGGAGCGTTCTCCCATCACCTATGTGAACAATATCAAAACACCGCTGTTGATCTTACACAGCGAAGAAGATTATCGCTGCCCTATTGAACAGGCGGAGCAACTTTATACCGCTCTCAAATGGTTACGCCGGGAAGTGGTCTTTGTGCGCTTCCCCAATGAGAACCACGATCTCTCCCGCACAGGGCAGCCGCGTCATCGGGCTGAACGTCTCGAGCATATGGTAAATTGGTTCAAGAAGTATATTCCCACCCGTGCCGAGGAATACAGCATGTAACCCTGCTTGAAAATCAACTGGGGTTGCCCGCTTACAGGGCAACCTCAGTTTCTTTACTGCGACAAATCCAATTTCATTACAGTGAAGGGATCGTCCACCTCATCGGGAGCCTCCAGATCGAAGGCACTAAAGTAAAGAATCTTACCATCGGGGGCCCATAGTGGCGAAATAGCCAAACTGCCACTGGTGAGAGGAGTAGGCGTTGCCCCGGGGCTAGGTACTAGCAAAAGGTCATATTGTAACTCTCCCGTCTGCTGCAATATGGCCACCTCTTCTTCATGTTCTGGCCGAACCACAAAGTCGCGCACCTGTGAATCCACGATGGTGCGGGCATTGGAACCATCGGTCGCATTCACCACCCAGAGTCTACCCTCCCCCAGCGGATCGGAGAGGTAGAGTTGATCGCCTGCTACGGAAAAGAATTCGGCTGCGGCTAAGCGCTGCAACTGACCGTTTGCTATAGAAATGCTCGCCACAAAGGGAGGCTCTTCGGCCGGCAAACTATTTAGGAACAACCGCTCTTCCCCCGAGGGCAGCCGAACCCACTCTAGGTTCAGTACCGACTCGGGGGCCGCCGCCACCCTTCTTACCTCCCCCGCCAGGTTAACGACGCCGATTTCTTCTTCGGCCACAAAAGCGATCTCTTGCCCCGTCGGTGACCAGGCTATGGGGCCCAACCCTTCTTCCCTTTCCAGCAGTACCCTTTGTTCGCTACCATCGGCTTTGGCTAGCCACATCTTATCGGCAACCAAAACTAAGTGTTCCCCGGCGGGCGAAAAGGCCGCATAGAAGGTGGGCGATGTAAAATCAAACACCTTATGGCTAGTAGAACCGTCGTTAGCTACCAACCAGGCTTCATTCCTATCTTCCGTTGTGCGGACGACAAGCAACGTTTGTCCATCAGGGGTGACCGCCTTCGGCTCACCCACCCCTAAACTAATAGCCTCCGGCGGCGGAGTCGGCTCCGGTGCTGCCCTACAAGCCGAAAGGGTTAAGGCAACAAATAGCAGTAGCCCAATGAACGTTACTCCTTTTCTGGCCACTATTTCGCACTCCTTTTTGTTGGTGTAGAAAGTATTAGTTCACAACCAGGCCGGTCCAACTTCTCTAGTATTATGCCTCCATTGAGCTTTACCAATCGTAATGCATATTCAAAGACGCTCCAGGGTAAATTTATCCTAGCACCTCTGCTAAAAAACAGGGAGATGCGAGCACAACTTATACCCCAAAACCCCAAAGAGAAAGTGGAACCGGCTTTGGTCGGTTCCACCTTCTTTTGGTTGCTTAAATCTGGGCAAAATGCCACAACCTAACGATAGCTTTATGTAGTCGGAGGTGTATCGATTGACTAATCGATTAAACTTGCTCCTTTTGCTAATTTTTCTCAGCAGCAGCCTGATATCCTGTTCCAACCTGTCGGTGGGAAAAATTGAAGCAGTAGAATTGCACTTCGCCCGCGACGACTGGCCGGAACAGGTGAGCATAAGTGATTTGAACGGGCTTGGCAGCCCAGCCAATCAAGAAGGGCCCAGCTATCGCCTAGAAGTAAAATTGCTGGACCAGCAAAAGAAGGGGAAGGTATTTTTGGTCACCCACGACCTGCGCCTTTTTAACGAAGAGCTGAATACCGAATATGTACCGCCTACCGGGACGCGACAACTCCTTCATTCGGCGGTGGAACAGTTAAATGGCCAACTGATAAGCTGGCAAGAGGCGGACCGCCTATTACCACGCTATAGTACCTTTCAGCTCATGGACCTGGAGCCTGGCGTACTCAGCGGCGGGCCGGCTCCCGTCATGCCGACATTCAACCGCTAACGAAAGAGGACACCCAACGGCTGAAAACAGCTTATGGCGGTTCCTGGAGTTGGGATCGGCGGGCGGTAGTGGTGCTGGCGGGCGACAAACGCCTTGCGGCCTCCATCAATGGCATGCCCCATGGAGCGGGCGCTTTGCAGAACGGCTTCCCCGGGCACCACTGTCTCCACTTCTGGCAGAGCACCACCCACACCAAAAACAAGCCCGATGCGGCCCACCAGGTGATGGTGCATAAGGCAGCCGGCATGTTGCATGAATACTTGGCCCAATTGGAGCCGGCCGAATTGCAGGTAGCTATGCTGGAGATGGCCGGCCAGGGTGAGACTGCCATCCTTCGCCTAGGCATACGCAATCCGTCCGCTGGCACCGACCCCGTGCCACCGGTTAAGCAGATCAAAAACATTAAGATTTGGGATCAGCGGCTGGTGGAAGAGGGAGCCGACTGCTGTATAGCCGAGTACAAGGTTAGTGTTTATTTTCATGGTGATGCTAAGGAGTATCGCAAAAAGGTCACTGTTACCAGCCGCTATGACAGCCAGCTGGAGCGCTGGCTGCTGGAACCGGATTTTATTAGCCAACTAGTCAGATAAAAACTGGTGTTCCCGCAGCCACTGGGGCACCTTCACCTCAGCTGCTTCGTTGATTATCACCACTGGTATGCGCCAGCGGCGGGCGAATTCGGGCAAGTAGCAGGCGGGGGCTACCTGTAAACTGGTGCCGATTACCAGCAACCAGTCGGCCTTAGACACCTGCTCCAAGGCGGTGTCGAATCCATAGGGGGTCTCTTCGAACAGGACCACATTGGGCTTTAAAATCTGTTCATCGGCTGGACAGAGGGGCACACCCCCGTCCCCTTCCCAATTTTCCGCCGGATACAAGGTGCGGCAGTGTTCACAAATGAGCTCCCGCAGGTTACCATGCAATTCGAGCACCTGGGTGCTACCGGCGGCTTGGTGCAGCCCATCGATATTTTGGGTGATAATATAGGCTCCGGCCTGGGCTAAAGCTAGATGGGCCGCATTTGGCTGCGCCTTTACCCAAGATCGCAATCCACCCCAATAATAGTCGTAAAACTCTTCCGGATAGCGCAGAAAGAAGGACTTGGTCAGCAGCTGACGCACAGGGCGGCCTCGCCAAGTATCATCACCAAAGGTAGGCAATCCACTGGCTACACTAATGCCAGCACCGGTCAGAGCAACGATGCGAGCCATTTTCTCACCTCCCGCCCCTATCTTAACATAGTAGTTCGGGGTGAGCCTATTTCTTCGGTTTGTCTACCTGCACATAGATAGCCGCATCGGGGCAGTGAAACATGCATTGTCGACAGACGATACAACCGGAGGCGTCCACAGTGACCCGCAGGGTGCCATAATTGGCCGGTTTATCCGACCAGTAGATAACATGGGTAGGGCACTTTTCTATACATAACCCACAGCCTTTGCATAGCTCTGGATAGATAGTCCAAGTGCCGCGAGGAGCCCGGTGACGCTCGCCCTGAAAGGTTTTTTCTTCTTTAGCCATTACTGTTTCCCTCCTCCCGGAGCTGGGCCACATAGGCGGCGCCCCGCTCCAAGGCCCGCAGGTTAAGGTCTTTCAGTTCCGGATCTCGCTGTAGCTTATCGGCCAACTTGCTCAGCAAACCTTCCTTAATCAGCTCCATCGACAAGACATTGCTGGCAGCCACTATAGCACCTAAAATGATCATGTTAAATACCCGCGGCTTGAATTCTCCACGCGCCATAGTGGCAGCAGGAATTCCGAAAACCCGCTGGGGGCTTAACCCTTGTTCCATTGGAGGCTGGCTCGGATCTTGGGACTGGGTGCCCACGGCTAGGCTGAAGGCTTCCGGTGCCACCGTGTCCCAGCTATGAATCCCTACAGCTTGATCATGGACTTGGGGAGGCTCCAACTCCGATGTATCAAAGATATAGATGGTGTCCTTGGTAATGTAGCCCTTGGTGCGCTCAATGGCCCGCTGGCTAAGGGGCACAAGGATATCGGCCTTTTCAAACTTGGGGGCCGCAATGGCCTGGTCCGCTATTTGCACCATGGCGATGGAGACACCGCCCCGTTGTTCCACCCCAAAATTGGGGATATAAATAGCTTCTTTGCCGGCTCTATAGGCCGACTCGGCCAAGATTTCACCGATAAGTTGCACGCCCTGCCCACCTTCGCCGGCCACCACAATCCGCCAATGTTGTCCTTTCACTTCTCATCCTCCTCGCCCCTATTAGGCACCTTAATCTCGCCTAAGGGAAAGTATTTGCTCATCTCGTCGTCCAAGAAGCTCCACGTTTGCTTAGCATTGGTACGCCAGTTGGTGGGGCAACCGGACAGGGCTTCCACAAAGGAGAAGCCGCGGCCCGCCAGTTGGTTTTCCAACGCCTGTTTTACATATCTTTTCAAACGCGGATAATTGGAGACCGTCCCCCGGGCCACATAGGCCTTATCACTGGTAATGGTAGCCACCAATTCGGGACCTAGGGTCGGTTGCCCCGTTGCCTCCGGATCGCGCCCATAGGGCGTGGTACCCGTCTTTTGTCCAGGCAAAGTTGTGGGCGCCATCTGTCCACCCGTCATGGCATAAACCGAGTTATTGGCCAACAGCACTGTGATCTTGTCGTTACGTAAGGCCGCGTTAACCAGGTGTTGGGCGCCAATGGCATAACCGCCCCCGTCCCCCATGTAGGCTACTACAATTAGCTCCGGATTGGCCCGCTTAGCCCCCACCACCACCGGTATGGTGCGCCCGTGGTGGGTCTGTACGCTGTCCACATTGAAGAAATCCCAAGCCAGCAGGGAGCAGCCAATATCACAACCAAAAACGGTGCGGTCAGCGATGCCCAATTCATCAATCACTTCTCCTAGGGCCTTTAAGAAAATCCCATGGCCACATCCGGGACAAAAACGGTGGGGCTTGCTGATCCCGCACCACCATTTCCTCGGTAATGCCGAGCCCCGGCCTTAGCAAACTCTGGATAGGTAGGTCGGTGGAGCCGTAGAGGGCAACCCGCACCATAGATAGGAGCTGCCCATAGGCCGATTCCACCACCAGCACCTGTCGGCTTTTCGCCGCCGCTTCCCGCAGGGCCCTATCGGGAAAGGGCCGGAGGGTTATTGGTCGAAAATATCCCACCCGGTACCCGTGAGCAACAAGTCCGGCTCCTCATCGCCGCCAGTGGACCATTCCACCACCTCGTCGGCCATTTGCTGCCAATCGGTTATGTGCTGCATGAGGGTTTCATACAACTCTTCTTCAATGTTAAAGGTATTGCGATGATGTTGCGCCTCTCGTCCCTCCCTTTCACCTAGCATGGGACAGGTGGGCTGCAACTCGATCCCTAGGTTTTGGGGGTCATAGAGGGTCAAGGCCTCTCGCATTTTAGCCTGATAACCATCGCCTAGAACAAAGGTGGGAAAACGATAGCGCCAGGCATTATTAAAGGCCTTGATTGTATGGGTAGCCGTAGAATAAACTAGACGGCAGCCTTCACCGTTGCCCCCGAAACAGGTGAGCCGCGTTTCCTGTTGGGAGTAGATTACCGTGGCCGTTGAAGGGCCACCCCTTTGCTGTATAAACCAAACGGCTGGGATGCGCATCATCTCTGCCATGGAAATGGGCTCCTGCATGAGCACGTTGCCCGGGCCGGCGGTGGCACAGAAGGCTTTTTTCCCGGCCATAGCACCGCCCAGGGTAGCAAAGCCGGCGGACAGTTCATCTTCCGTCTGCAAGAACCCTCTATCATACCTTGGGGCCAGACGCGTCCAGTAATGCATAATCTCGTTTTGAGGAGTAATGGGATAACCATACATAATTTCCGCACCGGCAGCCAAAGCGGCCCAAGCAATCACTTCGTTACCCGTCATGAAAGCCCGTTGGTCTGTTGTAAAAATCTTACTCACCGAGTTACCTCCCTTGCTTACCAAAAAGCTAAGTGCATGTGATGTTTTAGGGGCCACACCGGATTGCCACAACAATCCTGTTCCCCGATTTGCTCAGCTATTGGAGCCAAAGCTGCAGTAGCCACCACCGGCAACTGGAGGCGGTCGGCCGCCGCCTGCACCACCTGTGCCCCTTCTTGTACCAGAGCCGGCGTTGTTTCCTGGCCCAGATGGGTGTTATTGATTAAACCGTGGAGCGGCTCAAATCTTAGGCCCTCTTCCACAATAAGAGCAACATTCTGGGTCAAGGGTCTACAGATGTTAACCACCAGATAAACTACCAGTTGGGGGCTAGTCAGCAGCCCCTCTACTAGGGACAGCACTTGGCTCCCGAACACACCATACCCCACGTCGCAAACCACATAGCCGGAACGCCCTAGGATACCCTTCACCTCCGGATGCAATTGCATACCGGCCTCTCCCAGCCCCATAGTTTGCTCCGTCTCCCAGGCAATTACATCTATTCCCTGATTCTGCAACTGGCGTTTCAGGGGACGCAAAGTATAGGTGGGCTCCACCAAATCGAAATCAACCAAAGTAACCGGTTGCCCCGTTCGTCTTAAGGCCAGCGCCCTATTTACCGCTACTTCACTTTTTCCCGCCGCATATTCGCCCACAAAAGCTTCAACCCGCGTCAGCATACCAACCCCCTCCCCTGCTTCCTCATACCCCTATCTTGCCCCAAGTCGGGTCAAGGCATAAAAAAAG
>JAMNZE010000044.1:0-7963 GCA_023622465.1 Bacillota bacterium
TGCCATCTACCATTCCGGGCAGAACATTAAAAAAGTCTTGTTCGGTATAGATATCGGCACCGCCGAACTAGTTATGGCTAAGCAGTTGGGCTACGATGCGGTTATCGCCCATCATCCACCCCAAACGGCAGCCATACCGGCTTGGAAGGTATATCTGCGCCACATCGACTTACTTACCCAGAACGGCGTTCCGCAAGCAGCGGCGGAAGCGGCCGTACTACCTCGAGCTAAGAGCATGGCCGCCGCCTTCCAATCGGCGAACCATGATCATTACCCCTCTATCGCCCGACTATTGGACATGCCCTTTATGAATATCCATTGCCCCTTGGATGAGCTGGGCCGACGCATTATGCAGGAAACCGTTGATGCCTGCTTAGCGGCCAACCCCAATGCCACTTTGGGAGATGTGGTAGAGGCTTTAAATGCTTTACCTGAATTTAGCAGCGCCCACACTAAAATTGAGATCGCCATTGGGGATGCACAGGCTCCAGCCAAGAAGGTGGTTGTGGCCCATGGGGCTCTCACCAATGGGGGCTACAACGTGGCCAATGCCTATTTCGAACATGGTATTCCTACCGTTCTCTACATTCATATTCCCTACGCCGACTTACAGCGTTTGCGCGAAGAGGCCAAGGGACAATTGATCGTCTCGGGCCATATCAGTAGCGACTTAGTAGGAATCAATCCTTTTGTCCAGAAGCTAAGAGCCGCCGGTTTAGAAGTGACCGCCATCAGCGGCATCCGCTAGGAGGGAGAAAATGTCTTTCCGACTACCCATCGATGTGCGTACCGCCTGTCGCAAGGGAGAATGGACCGGAGTAACCGCCGGCCTCTGCGGCCCCTTTGCCCAAGCTAACTTGGTCATTTTGCCGGCCGCTTGGGCCTTCGATTTTCTCCGTTTTTGCCAAGCCAACCCTAAGCCTTGTCCTGTGTTAGAGGTAACCGACCCGGGGGACCCCTTGCTCAAGCGGATTGCACCCCAGGCCGACTTGCGTACCGACTTGCCTCGCTATCGGGTTTACCGCGATGGTCAGTTGGTGGACGAGGTCCTCGACATTACCTCCTTGTGGCAGGATGATTTTGTTGGCTTCCTAATTGGCTGCAGTTTCAGTTTTGAAGCTGAACTACTGGCGGCCAATATTCCCGTTCGCCATATCGAAGTAGATAGCAACGTGCCCATGTATCGTACCAATATTCCTTGCCACCCGGCGGGACGCTTTCATGGTCCCGTTGTGGTCAGCATGCGCCCCATGCTGGCCCAGCAAGCTATTCAAGCCACAATCATCACCAGCCGCTTGCCGGCGGTGCATGGGGCCCCTATTCATTTAGGCGACCCCAGTTTAATTGGCATTGAAGATTTGGACAAGCCCGATTATGGGGACCCGGTGCCTATCTACCCGGGAGAAATACCGGTTTTTTGGGCTTGTGGCGTAACACCACAAGCGGCCGCTCTGGCCAGCCGACCACCGCTTATGATTACCCATGCCCCGGGGCATATGTTGGTCACCGATCTACGTAACGAAGAACTGCTGAAAGATTGGTGATAGAATTGCACAACGCTTACCATGAATTAGCAAAGCTCCTGGCCTTCGACCCGGGCCACCGCCGCATACCATCACTGGCCTGTCCCACCGCTTTAGCCGGAGCGGCCAAGGTTTTGGCCGCGGCCCAGAAGGTAATCTTGTTAAGTGGATTTTATATTGGGCGAGCAGCTGCCTGGGAAACCGATGGCCCCTTAGGCACGTTGGTGTTGGCCGCTACCCTCAAGCAAGTGGGTATTGAGCCTATAATCTTTACCGATGAGGGCGCCCTCAGTATCTTTGCCGCCGGCCTGCAAGCCTTAAGTCTGCAAACGCCCCTTATCGGCTTTGCTGCAGGTACCGCGCCCGGCAAAGAGTGTCTTCTACGGCACCAACCCGATGCCTTAGTTGCTATCGAGCGTAACGGCAAAGCCGACGATGGTGGCTACTATAACGCCGACGGGCAGCAGGTGACCCAGCAGGTGGCCCATTTTGACCCGCTGTTTACCGCCGCCGACGACTGGGACATCGCTACTATTGCAGTCGGTGACGGAGGCAATGAGCTGGGTTTCGGAGCCCGTCTAGGTGAGGTACGGCAGCTACTGGGGCCCGCTAAACAAATAGCTTGTATTACCCCGGCCCAATATTTGATAGCCGGTGGTGTGAGCAACTGGGGAGGATACGCATTGGCCTCCCTAGTAGCTTGGCTCAAAGGGAGCCAAGTTTCTATAGACCAAAAATTGCTAGTTAATATTTTAGAGCAGATTGTAGCAGCAGGAGCTATCGATGGTATAAGTGGCCAGAGCGCAGCTACCGTGGATGGGCTACCCTTAGCCATTGAACTCGCCATGTTTACTCGCTTGACAAAAGCACTCCCAACCGTTACTACCCAGGTAGTTGGAGACATGGGCTAAACCAAAATACGGGAAGAGATGGCCTCCACCTCTTCCCGTTAGGTTTTTATGCCATGACCAATTGCCTTGCTATATATTAATAGTTAAGGTACAAATAAGATAATCTATCTTGCTTTCCATGGCATACGCGTTTACAGGAGGACAGGATGCATAAGATCAATCGCTTTGGTATATATGGCATATTCACTTTGCTAGGACTATTTAAATGCAGTTATGTACATCAACAAATGCAACTACCCCTCACTCTTACTTGGGCCTTAGCCAGTGTGAGTCTTTTAGGGGTTATATATTTACCAGTGCTTTTTGTAAAGGCCAAAAGACGGTTTGCCGTCGGCGTGGTCATAAATTTATTAGTATCGGCCATCTTGCTTGCCGACACCGTCTATTTCCGCAACTTCGGTATTCCTGTGCCAGTAAAAGCGCTGGGGATGGCCCACCAGCTGGGGGCGGTAACCGATGATATTAAGAACACTATTTTTCTTAAGGACTGGCTGCTTTTATTTGATCTGCCCATCATTTTCCTGGTTCTGAAGTCAATAAGGAGCCGCCTCCAAATAAGAATCAACAAGTTTTTGGCAGCCAATTGCTTGGTAGTGTTAGCCTGCGTCACCGTAGGCTCCTCCCTACAGGCTATGCAATATAACCAAACGATGGCTGTCAGCAGCTTTGGCGCCCTATCCTATCATATTAGTGACTTTTTGCTTAACCAAAGCAAGAACGGGCAGTACAAGCCCCAGTTTGAGCAGCTTTATAAAGAAAAACAACAGGCCTATGCCAATAAGGGCCGCGATTACTTTGGTATCGCCGAAGGGCGAAATTTAATCCTCATACAGTTGGAATCCTTTAATAATTACGTCATCAATCGCACCATCGACGGACAGGAACTGACACCCTTTTTGAATCGGTTGATTGAAAAGGACACCTTCTACTTTGATCGTTTCTTTCAAACGGCCGGCACGGCACGGACAGCCGATGCTGAATTTAGCACCTTAAACTCCACCTACGTGAAAACCGGGCAGATAGCCTATCAGGAGCATGTGGATAAGAACCTCTACGCCTTGCCCCGAGCTCTTACCGACGCGGGTTATACGGCTTGGGCTTTCCATGGTTTTAAAGCCGATTTTTGGAACCGGATTAACATGTATCCTACCCTCGGTTTTTCTCGTTTCTATAGCCAATATGATTTCGAACAGGATGAGCTGATTGGCTGGGGCGTGGGCGATCGCTCCTTTTTCCGGCAAGCATCGGAAATTTTGACCGAGGCGGAGCAACCCTTTTTTGCTTTTATGGTTACGCTAACTAACCATCAGCCTTTTTTCATTCCGCATAAATATAAGACGTCCTCCTTCGATACCAGTGAATATAGCAACTCAGAGAATCGCTCAGAGCGGATTTTTGCCCATTATTTCCATTCGATCCATTATACCGACCATGCACTAAGCGAGTTCTTCACCTACCTGCAAGAGAAGGGGCTATATGAAAACTCTCTCATTGTGATATATGGTGACCATTATGGGCTCCATAAGCAAACTCCGGAGCATGAAAAACTGGTAAGCGACTATTTGGGCCGTGAATATGGTTATGAAGATATGCTCAATGTGCCCCTCTTCATTCACATTCCCGGCCTAGGTGAGGCTAAGACCTTGCATACTGCTGGTGGCGAAATTGATATCATGCCTACTATTCTCAATTTGCTGGGGATTGAAAAGCACCCCTCGGTAGTCCATTTTGGGCAGGATCTATTAAATATCAATGCCAACGAAGGTTTCGTCGCCTTACCTGCCTATGTGCCGCAGGGCTCCTTCGTGGCCGGCTCTACCTATTTTGAAATGGCTCCCAATGGCCTCTTCCAGCATGCTAAAGCCTATGATTTGGACACCGGCTTACCGGTGCCCTTAGAAGAATGCTGGGACAATTATAACCGGGCTTTGCTGGAAGTCCAGTATGCCAATTGGATAATGGACAACGACCGAGTATTTGCTCCCTATTTGCCATAAACCTGCTAGGGATAACTGACATTCTAGCGAAGTAGTATTAAGTAGCTTGGCAATTAATCAGGAGTAGGAGGTCGTAGCATGAAGGAGCGTATCCAGCATTTAGCAGCAGCAGTGGCGCCTTTAGTTAAGGAACTGCGACGGCAAATCCATCAATACCCGGAGCTGGGCATGCAGGAGTTTAAAACATCCCAACTGATCCAGCGAGAGTTAACTCGTATCGGTATCCCCTTTCGGGCCCCCGTAGCCAATACCGGAGTAGTAGGTTTAATCGAAGGGCAGAAGCCGGGGCCCTGCGTCGCATTGCGGGCCGACATGGACGCCTTGCCCATTCAAGAAACCACGGGACTTCCCTTCGCCTCTAAGGTAGATGGGGTCTGTCACGCTTGCGGCCATGATGCCCATACGGCTATGTTGCTGGGTGCCGCCGCAGTCCTGTGGCAGCTACGTTCGGAGCTGCCGGGCACCGTTAAGCTACTTTTCCAGCCGGCGGAGGAATGCAATCCTACGGGCGGCATGCAGGCCATGATTACCGATGGCATACTAGAATCACCGCCCATAGATGCGGCCATCGGTTTGCATTTGGATACCAGTTTTAACACGGGCACTATTGGTTATCGGATCGGGCCCATGTCGGCCTCATCGGACCGCTTTTACATCACCGTAAGCGGTAAAGCAGCCCACGGTTCTGCTCCCGAGTCGGGCATCGATGCCATCGTTACCGCCGCCCAGGTGATCATGGCGGTGCAAACGATAGTAAGCCGCAAAATCCGAGCCCTGGAATCGGCAGTAATAACCATAGGCACCATTAAGGGCGGAGACCGCTATAACGTTATCGCCGAAACGGTAACCATGGAGGGTACCTGCCGCACCCATAATCCGATGGTTACAGAAGCCATCCCCCACCTACTGGAGCAAACGATTAAAGGCGTTTGCGAATCGGCCGGCTGCAGTTATACCTTTGAGTATGTTAAAGGCTATCCTTCTGTCATCTGCGATGAGCATATCACCCGGCTGGTGGTGGATGGGTTGAGTGAACATTTTGCTCCAGAGAACCTGGTCAATATTTTTGAACCTCGAATGGGAGGCGAAGACTTCTCCTTCTTGGCCCAACGGGTACCAGCCACCTTCCTGCGTATCGGCTGCACGCCCGAGGGAGTAGAAAAGCCGGTGCCGGCCCATAACGGCGGCTTCAACCCCGATGAAGAGGCTTTCGTCTATGGTGTTACCGCCCTCGTGCAAGGCGCCCTAGCTGTTCTAAAAGGCCTACAGTAAGCTGGAGTTTTATGCTTAGGGCTGTCGCATTGCGGATTTCAAATTGAATACAGCAGGGCTGTTCGCAAAGGAAACCAGTTTTGCGAACAGCCCCGTTTATTATTTGGCAGTCAGGCGCAAGAACTCCTCCAGATCGGCGGTGACAAAATCGATGGCCCCTTGCCAGAACTCGGGTTTGGAGATATCCACACCCAGGTGCCGCATGGCCAAGTCTTCCACCCGCATACGACCGGTATCTTGCAATAGGGCCGCATACTTACTACGGAAGGCAGCCCCTTCCTCCTTAGCTTGTCGATAAACCCCGGCGCTGAACAGATAGCCGAAGGTGTAGGGGAAGTTATAGAAGGGCACATTGGTGTTATAGAAGTGCAGCTTAGAAGCCCAGAAGTGAGGATGATATTCGCTCAGACTATCGGCAAAGGCTTCCTTCTGAGCTTCTACCATCAGCTCGTTCAGGCGGGACACCGACACCATTCCCTGCTTGCGTTCCTCATAGAAACGGGTCTCAAACAGGAAGCGACATTGTATGTTCATCAGTAGAGCCACGGCCCGCTGCATCTTGTCATCGATCAGTGACAGGCGCTCCTTTTCATCGGTGGCCGCATCGGCCGCCGCGTCCATAGTTATCAACTCGGCAAAGGTGGATGCGGTTTCGGCCACGTTCATGGCATAACGCTGAGCCATGGGCGGCAATTCATTCATCAGGTGCTGATGATAACAATGACCCAACTCATGGGCCAGCGTGGCCAGGTTGCCCATGGTTCCTGAGAAGGTGACAAATATACGGGATTGTTTAGCTACTGGGAAGCTGGTGCAAAAACCACCGGCTCGCTTGCCCGGCCGATCTTCCGATTCGATCCAGCGCTCTTTAAAGGCCTTAATGGCGATCTGGGCCATTTCCGGATCAAACTTGTCAAACTGGTCAACTATGAATGCGGCCGCCTGATCATAGGTTAAGCGAGTATCCGAGCTGCCGAGGGGGGCATTGACATCGTGCCAACTGAGCCCCGGTAGGCCTAGCAGCTCCCGCTTACGTTCCAAATACTGTACTAATCGGGGCCTACGGCTCTCGACCGCACTCCACATGGCTTCCAGGGTTTCTAGACGCATACGGTTTTGCTCCATAGGCTCCTGCAAAACATTTTCCCATCGCCGGGCGGCATACAGATTGAGGCGATAACCGGCCAAATTGTTGAGGGCGAGTGCACAACTGTCAGCTATGCTGGCCCAAGCCTGCTCCCAGCGTTCAAACACATGCTGACGCACATTCCGATCGGCGTGGGACATCCAGTTGGCCGCCTGTCCCGCTGACAGATGCAGCGTCTTGCCTTCATGTTCCACCGGGATGACCAGGTTTCCGGCCACCAAATTGTAGAGCTGGGACCAACCGTGGTAGCCATTTACCGACAGGCTATTCACCAGCTTCTCTTGCTCTGGCGGTAGCATCTGGCTAGCTCGCAGGCGTCTTTCTTGTAAATTGAAAGCGATGGGGCCCAACTCGGGCTCTGCCAATAGCTGGTTCCATTTTTCTTCCGGTAGAGCCGAAATCTTTTCATCCAAACTGGTCAATACGGACGCGTTGGCCGCATTCAACTGTTGTACGCGCCCGGTTAAGACTTGCGCATCCGTATCCTTCACGTTCTGGGCGTTTAAGCAGGCTACAAAGGCGCTGGCATGGCGTAAACGCTTACCCAGGTCTTGAACCAGGTTGATAGCTGTTAACCAATCGGGCAGGCTTTCCCCTAAATCGGCCACCACTTGGGCCGCTTTTTGCAAATCCTGCTCCAGACTTTGCAAAAACTCGGCGAACTGGGGCGACTTACTGCCACCGGGGAAAAATACATCTAAATCCCACCTTTGCTCCAGGTTCTTTAACATAAACTCCCTCCTTAGCTTTTCTAGTTTTATTCTATCTTATATTTAGCAATAGACAAACAGATATTGGGCATAAAAAAACCAGGGTTTCCTGGTTCCCCTGGTTTCTCTATTTAAGTATGCTCAAAAGGACTATTATGCTCAGCACCAACACTATGGCATCCAAACTGTTGGGTATAAAAATCAGCCGGGCCATCTCGATAAAAACAACAATCGAAATTGCCCATAGGGCAGCTGCATCCAGTAACCTCCACCAGGAACGGGACCATGGGTAGCGTTTCATGCGGCATCCCCTCCCTTATGTACTAGTAATGTATATGCAATGACTAGCCCATTTGGAACGAGATTAGCCTATATTTTCGTAATGTCGAAGGGCTTTAACCCG
>JAMNZE010000016.1:0-9191 GCA_023622465.1 Bacillota bacterium
AAATGGGTGCAACGTCGTTTCGCTGCTGTCGATTCTCGTTCTTTCGCAGAAGTGGGAGTACCCAGTATTACGCTCAGCTGGGCCTATCAGGCTCGTTACCACCCCCACCGACATCGGCCCAGTGATTCCTGGGAGCAGCTACAGCCAGACCTTATAAATCGGGTAGGGCGGGCCCTTTTACAAGTGATTTGGACGCTGGCTAACGACAGCAACAAATAAAACCCCTGCTTTGCCGCAGGGGTTATCTTAACTAGTTAGTCGGAGGGTAGTAGGGATCATAGGGATATAGCCAATTATCCGCTTCACTGGGAGGCCAGTCGGCATGCGGATGAGGGCTAGGTTCGTCATTATTGACTAGAGGATCGCGATACCAGGTGATATCGTTTATCCCATCCGGGTATGGAAGATCGGGGTAGTCGGGATGTAAGAATTCATTCAAACCATCGGGTATTAGGCCGGCAACAAGTTCGGGATTGAACTCGTGCGAGCGCCAAGGGATGCGTTTATCTGCCATACCCTCACCTCCTTTGCTCAAGCTACCCATAGCTTGACCCATTCGGAGGCTATTATGCGCTTATTATTATTAAGGTGAGGCAGGAAGTAGTAAGCATTGCCCCGGATAAATGACCGGGCTATCGAGTTTGTTCAGCTTCCGGATACGATAGACAATGAGCCTTATATCCTGCTCAGGTGAGCTGTGGGATTTTGCTATGCTCCACAGAGTATCGCCTTGCTGCACCACATAAGTCGGTGCAGGCCGATTATCGGCGGCCGAGCTGTGGTGAGCAAAGGCGTAACCTATAATAAAGAGGGCTAGACAAAAAACTCCTAAAGCTAAACGCCAGCCCTTTTTGCCCCCGTGATGAGTCATTATAGGCACCCCCCAAACACATGTTCTGTATACATTATAAACCCCAATTTTTATAAGTCAAGAGAAAAAGCAAACTAATGTTTGACACCAATACTTAGCATTTGTTATACTGGAGCCGAATAAACGGGGTGAGGTGAGGAAGTGAAACCGACCTTGACTAAGCGGCAAGCAGAGATTCTAAATTTTATAAAACAATCGGTGTTAGAAAAGGGCTATCCGCCGTCTGTTCGGGAAATCGGAGCAGCAGTGGGCCTAAATTCCAGCGCCACAGTACATAGTCACTTAAATTCGTTAGAAAAGAAGGGTTTTATTAGACGGGATCCAACTAAACCTCGGGCCATAGAGATACTGGATGATAGTTTTCAGTCGGTGGTAGACGCGGTGCCCGTGCCGGTTGTGGGTAGAGTTACGGCTGGTGCGCCCATTTTAGCAGTGGAAAACATTGAAGATTATTTCCCCCTTCCTCGCCAAGTAATCCGCGATCAGGAAGTCTTTATTTTGCAGGTGCGGGGCGACTCCATGGTCGAAGCCGGCATTCTAGACGGGGATTATGTCCTAGTGCGCCGCCAGAATACTGCCGATAACGGCGACATAGTCGTGGCTTTGCTAGGTGATGAAGCTACGGTTAAGACCTTTTATAAAGAGAAAACCCACATTCGGCTGCAGCCAGAAAACCGCTCCCTATCCCCCATTCTGACGCAAAATGTGATAGTGCTGGGAAAAGTGATCGGTGTCTTCCGGCTCTTCTAGGACAAGCATATGCGAAGAAAATCTATAAAATGCTAAGGGCTATCGCAAAAGTGCTTTTGCGATAGCCCTTTCGATATAAATACGGCTAATTTTATTTCAGGCTCAGCACGCGGCTGGCGGCCATAAGGATGCCTAAACGGGCGTGGGCGTAGGTGAGGCCGCCCTGGTAATAGGTATTATAGGGAGGCCGAAGTGGTGCATCGGCGGATAGCTCCAGTGAACCGCCTAAGACGAAGGCGCCAGCCGCCATTATGACCGGGTCAGTGTAACCGGGCAGATCACTCGGTACGGGTGTTACGTGGGCATCCACGGGAGCGGCCGCTTGAATGGCCTGACAAAAGGCGATCACTTGCTCCGGACCAGTGAATTGAATCGACTGAATGATGTCATGGCGGGTTGCTTCGGGAGCGGGTGAAACGCTAAAACCCAACTCTTGAAAAAGAGCGGCAGCAAAAACGGCTCCCTTGAGGGCTTCCCCTACCGCATTAGGGGCAAGGAATAGGCCCTGAAGCATGGGCCGTAGATGGCCAAAGGTAGCCCCCATTTCATTGCCCAACCCAGGAGCTGTCAAATGTTCAGCAGCCCTGGCCACATAGGGCTCTCGGCCGGCCACGTATCCTCCTGTGATGGCTAGCCCGCCCCCCGGATTCTTGATCAGTGAGCCCGCCATCAGATCGGCTCCCATGGCCCCCGGTTCTTGCGTTTCTACAAATTCGCCATAACAATTATCCACAAAGACGATGATATCCGGATTTTTACTATGGGCCAAATCGGCCACCTGTTTGATTTGTTCTAGGGTGAGGGGTGGACGGGACGAATAGCCGCGACTTCGCTGTAGATGGATCATACCGGTGCGTGGGGTAATGGCGGCTTCTACCGCCTCCAGATCAATAGTGCCAGCCTCGTTCAGTGGGATTACCCGGTAGCTAATCCCCCGATCTAGCAAAGAGTTGCCTAAGGGGGCTGGACGTAGTCCGATGACGCTTTCTAGCGTATCGTAGGGTAGGCCGGAGGCCAGAATTAATTCCTGTCCAGGGCACAGATTGCTGAGCATGGCACAGGCGATAGCATGGGTACCAGAAACAAAATGGGGTCGTACCAGGGCGGCCTCCGTTTGCATTAATTCGGCATAGGCGCCATCCAAGACTTCCCTGCCCGTATCGCCGTATCCATAGCCCGTGGATCCGTTTAAATGCCAATCGGACAGATGTTGGTTTTGTAGAGCGGCAATAACGCGCATTTGGTTTTCAGCCACCACAGCCCCAATTTTCTTGTGTTGTGTTTGTATTCGCTCTTCTATTGCTTCCGCCAAGGTTACCAGCTCTGGTCGAATGCCAAAACGTTGCCATAAACTATTCTGCATCTTCTATTTCTGCCACTCCTTCTAACGGTTGTACGGCAAACTGCTTAGACACCTGTCTAATTAATGCCGGGCGGAGATCTACTACCAGCCGCACGCCAGCGGCTTCATAGTCTTGTTGTATTACTTCCCCATGATTGTGGAGCCAGCTAACCACCTCTCCCCTGTCGTGGGGTAAGAAATATGTTACTCGCTTTGGCGCATTGGGCAGATTCTCCGCGATAAGTTGCCGCAATTTGTCTAACCCTTGACCGGATATGGCCGATACCATTACCCATGGGTGTTCGCTAATGGGTGGCATAAAAGCATCCGGATAGGGCAGCAGGTCCGCCTTGTTGTAGGCAATAATTTGGGGTTTATCGGCTGCTTTCAGCTCGCTTAACACAGCCTGTACCGAATCTATCTGTTCGTACAGGTTGGGATTGGCCGCATCGACCACATGGATCAGCAGGTCCGATTCTTTTACTTCTTCCAAAGTGGCATGAAAAGCGTCTACCAACATATGCGGCAGGCGGGAAATAAAGCCAACCGTGTCGGTAATGGCTACCTGTTGCCCATCGGGCAGATCCAATACGCGGGTGGTCGGGTCGAGGGTGGCGAAGAGCATATCGGCCACGAAGATATCCGCATTGGTAAGGGCGTTAAGTAGAGTTGATTTGCCGGCGTTAGTATACCCTACTAGCGAGACCAGCGGGTAGCCACGCCGTACCCGGCCGGCCCGGAGCAACGCCCGATGACGCTTAATATCGGCCACTTCCTTACGCAATTCCCTGATCCGTTCCCGGATCCGGCGCCGGTCATATTCCAATTTGCTTTCGCCGGGACCACGGGTGCCAATACCTGCCCCTAGACGCGACATTTCGGTGCCGCGCCCCGTAAGACGTGGCAGAGCATAGGAGAGCTGGGCGATTTCCACCTGCAAGCGCCCCTCATAGGTGCGGGCCCGTTGAGCGAAGATGTCGATTATCAATTGGGTACGATCTAGTACCTGTACCTCTATTTCCTCTTCTAAGTTGCGGATTTGTGAAGGAGTCAGTTCGCTGTCCACCACTAATAGGGTGGCTTCCGTAGACGCCACCAGGGCAGCAATTTCAACCACCTTACCTTTGCCAAAGTAGGTGGCCGGGTGGGGTTGGTTACGGCTTTGCACCACTTCGCCCACGACTTCCGCCCCTGCTGCCTCAACTAAGGCTGCCAACTCACTTAAGTCGCTGGGCTGATCCGGTGTTTCAAGAGCTGCTATGATAGCTTTATCTTTATGAACATCGTTACTATGCAACCCATTACCTCCTTGATGGTCATATTGCCATCTTCAGTGTAACAGAAAGAGTTGCTAGCTGAAAGAAGCGGAAAGCCGCACGCCACTACTCAAATGTGACATGCAGCTTGCTAAGTATTAAGCACCGTCTCCGGCGGCAAAAATTTCTACCGTATCGCCATCGGCAAGATTCTGATCAAGGGTTACTTCTTCTCCATTGACCTTGACGAGCCAAATGGCATATTGGGGAATGCGCAGGGAGTTGATTAATTCCCGCAATACTGTGATCGGTTGCATAGTTACTTCATCTAGATTCGTGTTGGCCGGCAAATAATGATTAACATCGCCGTAGATTCTCAGCTTAATCTGCAGGGCAATCCCTCCCTTCTAGATGCTGCTAGTATAGCTTATTACTGCTGTAATTCGTTACGCGGCTCGGAATTTCCTGTTGGCTAGGGAGTTGGAAGGGGTTAGTATCATTTTCTTCACAAAAGGCCGTTTGGCAAAGGGGGCAAACGCCCTGCTGCAGTGCTTTTGCTTTCAGCTCGATAGGTGCATAGGCTATGCCTTCTTCCATCCCCTCTTTCCATCCGGTGTGGCGTCCTAGGAAATAACCTATGCACAAAGCTATCAAGCCTAGAATTATATAACTACCCATGGGGTCTTACCCGCTCTCGTATCTGAAAATAGGTAAAGGTGAGGGTCGCATAGGCCAAAAGCCAGGCATCCAGGAAATAGAGGATGGCTAGGAGGGCTAGACAGACGATTATGGTGCCAACTTGGCCTAATCTGCCGGTCCAGTTGGGAGATTTAAGCCATTGGTCTTGAGCATGGTCGAGTAAGTCATCGATAAGCTGGACTGCAATCATGATGCCCAAGGCGGCCCAGGCGGTTGCCAACCCATAACGCCAGGCGGCCGCTGCCCAAAGTACCGCTCCTTCCACATAGCCCGGCAGTTTGCTTGGTAGGACCTGGGGCTCGCCAATCATGCCCACCGCATAAGCGCCGGTTAGCAAACACACTCCGATGGCTGGGTCAAGTAGCACTGCCAGAGCAAACGCGTAAAGGGCATAAGCAGTAGTGCCGGCGCCGAGACGCAAACTCCAATTCGGCTTTCCTAGCACCTGGTCTATCTCGCTATCCAAAGCATCGTCCAACAAGCGAATAGCCCAACCGACGCAATAGGCCGAACCGAAGCCTAGTAGGTGTTTATAAACTGCTGGCCACAATGGCTTTCACCTCCTTAAACCCCCGCTTATAGAGGGCTGAAATCGGGATCACCAGCTGTTTAGGGAATTGTTGGCGAATGAGCGCTAATCCGGCCCGAGCTTGGGGCAAATCCATCTTATTAGCGAGAATCACGTAACCACCTCGTGTATCGGCGTAGTTAGCTATTTGGCGATCCACTTCACCTACCGCATGGGCGCTAGAGGCATCTAACATGTGCAAGACCAATGCTGCTTTTTTAATCTCTAGTAAGGTTTGGGCAGCAGCTTGGCGCACTGCCTGCTCGCTGGGAATTCCGTCGGAAAATCCACTGCTGTCGGTGAGCAAGATCCTTTTCTTCGTTTTACCGGCGGGTACATCGATCTCGAGGGCCTGTAGACAACGGGTTTTATGTTGTCCCCGCCCTATCAATTCCTGGCGGGCATGATCTATGCGAAAGGTTTGCTTGGTGGCGAAACCGTCTGGGTAATTAAAAGTGATCTCCACCCGACTTAGCCCCAAGTACTCGGCAAAGTTTAGCACGAACGCAGTCTTACCCACGTTAGTGCGTCCGATGACCAGACACTGTTGCAACCCCTTACCCCCTTCCTTTGCCTCTATTACTTATATAAACTTATGCGAGTCTTGCGCCGGATACGAGTAAAAAGGGGCCTGTTCACCAATTTGGCGAACAGGCCCCCCTCATCATTC
Organism: Bacillota bacterium; assembly: GCA_023622465.1. Classification (GTDB taxonomy): domain Bacteria; phylum Bacillota; class UBA994; order UBA5500; family UBA5500; genus UBA5500. Next base: position 6,157 of record JAMNZE010000016.1, read on the forward strand.
TTATTTCTTCATTAAATGGGAAATACCAACCACTTTACTTAGTTCCACCACAAAGGCAATGCCGGTAGCCGGCTTATCCAATTCTCCGGCCTCATTGATGGCCGCTAACACTTTTTCTGTTTTTTCCTTGGCTATAACGGTCAGGATGATATCCTTTTCCGGTTCGATGGAAATGCCAAGCAGCTTCTTTTGCTCATGAATACCGGTGCCGCGGCCATACAGAATGGTGGCTCCTTCCGCTCCGGCTTGTTTAGACGCCTTAACAATTCGTTCCGCGTAGCCTCTCTTCACAATCGTTACGATTAGATCATGATTGTTAACTTGCATGGTAACCACCTTTCTAGTCCTTGTTCTTATAAATCTGGCCCAGCAACATGACTGCCATAATGGGGGCTAAGGCCACAAAAGCAGTCATACCAAAACCGTCTACAATAGGATTCCGACCGGGCGTAGTTGTAGCTACGCCTACCGCCAGCGAGAGAATGATTGTGACAACCATCGGCCCGGTCACTACTGCTCCCGAGTCAAAGGCGATAGCAGAAAAGGTCGGCTCGGTAAAACGCAACAGTATGATTAAGAGGATGTATCCAGGGAAGGCGATATAGGTAAACGGAATGCCAAAAACAATGCGTGCCATTCCTATTCCTACAGCCAGGCCTACAGCAATAGACACTGTATAAACTAGCACATTCTGTTTAATAGCCCCACTGGAAGCCTCCTCCACCTGGGCACCTTGTACCCGCAGCCCAGGCTCCGCAATAGCAACCACAAAGCCCACCAGTGCTCCTATGGGAATAGCGATCCAACGGTTGTCCCGTCCTCCAAGAATTTCGCCTATTAATTGGCTAGCTGGGTTAAAGCCCACATTGATACCATGTAACAGCAAGGTTAAACCCACAAAAGTTAGTAGCAAGCCTTTGATGGTTTTTTGCATAAAGCCTTCTGGCAGCTCCACAAAACGCGGCGTAAGCAACAAAATAATAACTAAAGGTAAGAGAGCTTGTAATACTTCGAGAGATGTTTGTCCAATACCTGCAAAGATACTCAAGAGTAAATCACCCCTAAAAGCATAACGGCCAAAACAGGGCCAAGAGCTGCTAGTCCCATAAGCCCGAAACCGTCTTGTAGTGGCGATCTACCTTGTAGTACGGAAGCCGTACCCAACCCTAAACTCATTACAAAAGGTACAATTAACGGTCCGGTGGCAACAGCCCCCGAATCAAAGGAAATAGGAATGAAATCGGCGGGAGCAAACAAGGACAGGAGCATTAGCAAGGCATAACCACCTGCAAAGAGATATTGGATAGGGACCCCTAGAACAATCCGAAGCATGGCCACAGCTACGAAAAAGCCCATACCAACAGCTACCGTCAAGATCAACAGTGAACGGCCGATAGCGGCTTCAGAAACTGCAGCCACTTGGTTGGCTAAGACCATCACGTCCGGGTCAGCTATCGTTACAGCCACTCCCAGTAAGAGCGATACAATAAAAAAGAAATAAATGGAACCTTTACTGGGCAGCTCCGCTCCGATTGTCCGCCCAATGGGTAAGAGGCCGATATTAACGCCTAGTAAAAAGAGGAATAAACCTACTAAAACAAAGATGGCGCCTGCCACAAACTGTCCGATTACAGCCGGGGGCGTCTTCGCAATAGTTAATTGTATTAGAAGTGCCAATGCTGTTACCGGGGCAACAGCAGTTAGCACTTCTTTCATTGTGTCCTTAACTTCTTTCAATTATCATAACCCCTCCCTTTTTCACATTATTCAAGAAGTGCTACAGAGCACATGTAGCAATAGCTGTTTTAATGATTCTTTTGCATCACCCAGCAAGAGGCGCACATGGGGCATATCGTATAGGGGGTTGTCTACCCCCGAATAGCCCGGGTTTTTATCCAGGTTGCAGATGATGACATGCTTGGCCTGATCCACGTTCAGTATGGGCATACCATAAATGGGCGTGTCCAATTGGCTGCCGGGTTGACAACGTCGCAAGCACCAACCACAATGGCCACATCGGTTTCCGGGAATTCGGGATTGATATCGTCCATTTCCCGCAGCTTATCATAGGGCACATCTACTTCGGCTAAGAGCACATTCATATGCCCTGGCATACGGCCGGCCACCGGGTGGATAGCAAAATCAACCCGGATGCCTCTAGCTTCAAGAACATCCATTAACTGTTTGACTAATCCCTGGGCCTGAGCTATGGCCATACCATAACCGGGTACGATAATCACCTTCTTGGCAGCGGCCAATTTGTTATCTTCAGCGGCAGGTTCAGTAGCTACCTCTACTCCCTCCGCAGTTCCTTTAACGACTTGTAGCAGTTTCTCTAACGACGTTTTTGCATCACCCAGTAGGAGCTGCACGTGGGGCATCTCATAGAGAGGGTTATCTACTCCGGAATAGCCCGGCTTAGTGTCCAGGTTACAGACGATAACATTTTTGGCCTGATCCACGTTTAAAATGGGCATGCCATAAATGGGTGTATCCTCCGCCGTGTTAGCCGCCGGGTTGACCACGTCGCAAGCCCCGACTACAATGGCCACATCGGTCTCGGGGAATTCGGGATTGATATCGTCCATTTCCCGCAGCTTATCATAGGGCACATCTACTTCGGCTAAGAGCACATTCATATGCCCTGGCATACGACCGGCCACCGGGTGGATAGCGAAATCCACCTGCGTACCTCTGGCCTCTAGGGCATCCATCAATTCTTTGACTAACCCTTGGGCCTGAGCAATGGCCATACCGTAACCGGGTACGATAATCACTTTCTTAGCAGCGGCTAGGGTGCCCAATTTATCATCTTCGGCGGCGGGCTCAACAGCTGCCTCTACTTCCTCCAGTTGGCCTTTAGCAGCCTGCAGCAATTTTTCCAGGGAGGCTTTCGCATCGCCCAGCAAGAGCTGCACGTGAGGCATCTCATAGAGGGGATTATCTACTCCCGAGTAGCCCGGCTTAGTGTCTAGATTACAGACGATAACGTTCTTGGCTTGATCCACATTTAGTATGGGCATGCCATAAATGGG
>JAMNZE010000114.1:0-2526 GCA_023622465.1 Bacillota bacterium
GGAAAACAACACAGATGTAAAAACAGAAGTCCTGGCCGGCATCACTACTTTTATGACCATGGCCTATATTATCATCGTTAATCCGGCTATTTTGTCGGCAGCAGGACTGGACGAAGGGGCCGTATTGGTGGCTACCGTTCTTTCTGCCGGCTTGGCTAGCATTCTTATGGGGCTGTATGCCAACTATCCCTTCGCTTTAGCATCAGGAATGGGACTGAATGCCTTCTTTGCCTATACGGTTGCTCCCAAGGTAGGTTGGCAAGGCGCCCTAGCCGTGGTTATGACTTCCGGTATTCTATTTTTCTTACTAACTCTGACTAATGTGCGCGAAGCCATTGTTAATGGTATCCCTCACAGCTTAAAGATGGCTGTCACTACCGGTATCGGTCTCTTTATCGCTCTTCTCGGTTTTCAAAATGCGGGCATCATCGCCTATGATGCGGGAGCCAACGCCTTTGTTTTAGGCAATCTGCGCGATCCCAATACCCTTTTAGCTCTCTTCGGCCTGGTTTTCACCAGCGTTTTGGTAGTAAGGCAAATCAAGGGCGCTCTACTCTGGGGTATTCTGGGTACGACGGTCGTTGGTATGGCAGCCGGTTTAGTCGATTTGCCCACCGGCATCAGTAGCTTCATTTCCACCCCACCGTCGGTAGCCCCTACAGCTTTTAAGTTTATCGATGGCTTTAAGGATATGTTTGCCTCGGTGGGCATTGGTTTTATTCCTTTGGTCTTCTCCTTCAGCTTCGTCGACTTGTTTGACTCCATAGGCACTTTCGTTGGTGTGGCCAGCAAAGCCAACATGCTCGATGAAAACGGCAACCTGCCCCGAGCCAATAAGGCACTCATGGCCGACGCTATTGGTACTATGGCGGGAGCAGCTCTCGGTACCAGCACGGTAACCACTTTTGTAGAAAGTGCTGCCGGCGTGGCGGAGGGTGGCCGCACCGGTTTGACCGCAGTGGTAACTGGACTGTTGTTTATCGCATCCCTCTTCTTAGCGCCTTTGGCCTTCATGATTCCAGGCGCTGCCACCGCACCCATTCTGATCATTGTAGGTGTATTCATGATGGAGCCGGTGACCAAGATCAATTTTGCTGATTATCTAGAAGCCATTCCGGCCTTCTTGACCATTGCTATGATGCCTTTCTCCTATTCTATCGCTGACGGTATTGTTTGGGGTATGTTGGCTTACACCGGACTACGACTGTTCACGGGCCGTCATAAAGAAGTTTCGCTTACCATGTATATCTTGAGTGCCCTATTTATTGCATGGCTAATATGGAGTTAGGGCAGTCCAAACAATGGGGGGAAGTCTGCCCAGACTATCTCCCCATTTTTGTTCCCAAAATATCAGAAGAAGGGGGCCAGCGTTATGGGGTTTGAGCCAAAAGTACTGATAGTTCTCGGTAGCGATTCGGACTTGCCAGTAATGGCCACCGCCTGTTCTACCTTGGAAGAGTTCGGAGTGGATTATTCTTTGCGCATTTTGTCGGCCCATCGGGTGCCGCAAGAGGTGGCTGCGGTGGCCGGTGATGCTAAGAACCATTACCAAGTCATTATTGCCGCCGCCGGCATGGCGGCCCACCTGCCGGGGGTAATTGCCGCCTATACCACTCTGCCGGTAATTTGTGCAAATGCCTCCCGGCGTACCGGTAGCCACCGTGGGGATTGGCGCGGCCAAGAATGCGGCCCTCCTGGCTCTGCAAATTTTGGCTACCGGCCATGAGGACCTGAGTAAAGCTTTGCAGCAGTATAAGCAAACTATGGCGGAGACGGTGCTGGTTAAGGATGAGAGGGGTGAGCAAAAGTGATTGCCCGTTATTCTTTGCCCGATATGCAAGCCCTCTGGACCCTAGAGAATAAGTTTCGTCATTGGTTAAATATCGAAATCTACGCCTGCGAAGCCTGGGCCGAGTTGGGGGTGATTCCCCGGGAAGACGTGGAACTTATAAAACAGAAGGCCAGCTTTACTGTGGAGCGGGTTTTAGAGATTGAAAAAGAGACCCGCCATGATGTGGTGGCTTTTACCCGCTGTGTCGCCGAGAGTTTGGGGCCCGAGTCGAAATGGATTCATTACGGCCTCACTTCCACTGATGTGGTGGATACAGCCCTATCGGCTATTTTGGTACAAGCTTTGGATATTATCATAGACGATGTGAAAAAACTGCTGGTGGAACTGCGTCGCCAGGCCCAGGAGCACAAGTATACGGTGATGATGGGACGCACCCATGGGGTGCATGCCGAACCTACCACCTTCGGTTTAAAAATGGCCTTGTATGTGGCCGAAATGGAACGCAACTTGAAGCGGTTAGAGCAGGCACGAGAAAACATAGCCTACGGCAAGCTTTCGGGAGCCGTTGGTACCTACGCCAATATAGATCCCTTCGTTGAGGAATATGTCTGTACCCGCATGGGGCTGAAGCCGGCTCCCATAGCTACTCAGACTTTGCAGCGCGACCGGCATGCGGAAGTTCTAAGTACGCTGGCTATTGTGGCCGGCACGCTGGAAAAGCTGGCCACCGAGGT
>JAMNZE010000074.1:0-2735 GCA_023622465.1 Bacillota bacterium
TGATCGGTACCAACTTTGTTAACGCCAAAGACGGAGCCAACGTGCAGCGGGCCCTCAGTATGGGTACTTACGTTTCCGGCCTACTGACGGTAGGCGCATCCTATTTCTTGGTCACCTACCTGGGCATGGATATGGGTGTGTTCTTCGCTATTTTGGCAGGCCTAGTGGCCGGTATAGTCATCGGTCAGATCACCGAATACTATACCTCTGCCGACAAAGCCCCGGTAGCTGGTGTGGCCGAATCGTCGCAGACGGGTGCTGCTACTAACATCATCGCCGGCTTGGCCGTAGGTATGAGAAGTACGGCACTGCCAATTATAGTAATATGCTTGGCTATATTCATCGCCTACAATTTTGCCGGTCTTTACGGTATCGCTATCGCCGCCGTCGGTATGCTGGCTACTACAGGTATGACGGTAGCAGTGGACGCCTATGGCCCTGTTGCTGATAACGCCGGTGGTATTGCCGAGATGGCGGAATTAGACCCGAAGGTACGCGAGGTTACCGACGCCCTCGACGCTGTTGGTAATACAACGGCAGCCGTTGGTAAGGGCTTTGCTATCGGTTCGGCTGCTTTGACCGCCTTGGCTCTGTTCTCGGCCTATTCGGCAACCGTCGATCTCCAGAGCCTCAATCTACTGGACCCAACCGTTATTATAGGTATGTTTGTCGGCGGTATGCTACCCTTCCTCTTCTCCGCCATTACCATGGAAGCGGTGGGTAAGGCAGCCTTTGAGATGATCGAGGAAGTGCGTCGCCAATTCCGCGAGATCCCTGGCATTATGAAAGGCGAGGCGCGCCCCGACTACGCCCGTTGTGTTTCTATCAGCACGGGCTAGGCAAGGAAGCCTTGGGCGGTCTGTTGGCTGGCTCCCTGGTGACTGGCGTTTTGCTCGCCATTAAGATGGCTAACGCTGGTGGTGCATGGGATAATGCTAAGAAGCATATAGAGGCGGGCCATTTCGGCGGTAAGGGTACACCTGCCCACGAAGCGGCAGTCGTCGGCGATACGGTGGGCGATCCCTTTAAGGATACATCGGGCCCTTCGTTGAACATTCTTATCAAGCTGATGACTATTGTGGCCCTAGTATTTGCTCCTCTATTCTTGTAGTCTACGCTACGACAGTAAATTGGCTGTGCCCCAACCACCCTTATGACGGTTGGGGCACAGTTTCTTTTTACCCGTGATTTTGCTAAACTTAGGTAAGGTCAAAAGAAGGTGGGAAAGTCATGAAACGTGATACTGCATTAGCTTTGGTACAAAAACATGTATGTTGGCGGTAGAAGTCATCATGGAGGCTTTGGCTAAACACCTGGGTGAGGACCCGGAAAAATGGGGGCTAGCCGGCCTGCTCCATGATATCGATTATGATAAGACCGCCGACAGCCCGGAGCAACATAGTATGATCGGGGCCGATATGTTGGCCGAGCTGGGAGTAGCCCCGGACATTGTTTATGCGGTGAGGGTACATAATGAGGTGCATGGACTGCCGCGCAACACCCTGTTGGACAAGGCCCTGTATGCGGCCGACCCCTTATCGGGCCTAATTGTGGCTGCTGCTCTCATTCATCCCGAACGTAAATTGGCAGCCATCGACGTACCCTTTCTAATCAACCGTTTTCATGAGAAGAGCTTTGCCCGCGGTGCTAGCCGAGAACAGATTGAAACTTGTACAGAATTGGGCTTGAGTTTAGAGGAGTTTATGGGCCTAGCTTTGCGGGCTATGCAGGCGATTAGCACCGAACTCGGGCTCTAACCCATTGTGCCGCACGCCCAGCGTGCGGCCTATTACTTAGATAGGGGATGACCAATGCAGTACCAGATTTATGCTATGGATGAAAAGGTCGCGTTCCAGATCATTCACTGGCATTATGACCCTCCCTATAATGTATACAATTTGGGCGGTGACGAGCGCGAAATTGATGCCATGTTGGATGGTTATCATTTTGCTGTGTACACTGAGAAAGAGGGGCTAGTAGGTTTCTTTTGTTACGGACTAAGCGCCCAACTTCCAGGAGGCCGGGCCCGTGGAATTTATCGGGGTAAGCGGGTGCTGGACATAGGGTTAGGTATGCGGCCCGATCTAACCGGCAAAGGTTGGGGTCCAAGTTTTGTGCGGGCCGGCGTCAATTTTGCTATTGCTAAATGGCGCCCACTGGCCCTGCGTCTGACGGTGGCCAGCGATAATTTGCGAGCAATTAAAGTTTATGAACGCGTTGGTTTTACGGTAATCGACAGCGTGACTGCCCGCACTTCCCGTGGGCTCCTGGACTATTATTTGATGTTACTGCCCCTTAACTAAGATAGCAAGACAAAACCACAGAAAGGGAAAGCTATAAAGAAATAGCAAGGAAAGGAGTGGTTTTGCTATGGTGGAACGCGACCAGCTCATAGCCATGATGCGGGAAAAAGTTTATAAACCGCTAACCGAAGCCGAGTTGGTGGCAACCTTAGGCTTGAGTGGTAAGGATGCGGAGCAGCTGCGAGAGTTAATTCTTACCCTAGAGCGGGAAGGTGTTATCATTCGCACCCGCTATGGCCGTTTAGGACTGCCCGAAAAGATGAACCTGGTGGTCGGTCGTTTGCAGGGTAATGAACGAGGATATGCTTTTCTCATTTCCCCCAACCGATCTCAGGATGTTTATATAGCCGCTTCCAGCTTGAGTGGAGCCATGCACGGGGACCGGGTTATTGCCCGCCTCTTACCCCGTTCGGAGGGCAAGCGGGAAGAGGG
>JAMNZE010000148.1:0-7799 GCA_023622465.1 Bacillota bacterium
CACACCTAAGCATTTTGCTTAGGTGTGCTTTTCTTTTACTCCAATTTGATGACGGACCACAAAGTTTTTAAGCTTTCCCGGATCGGTGATTACATTTTTACAAGGTAAAGCATCTAAGAATAAACGGCCATATCGTCTGGTGCGAACACGCGGGTCGGCGATAACTACGATGCCGCGGTCTTCTTGGGAACGAATAAGGCGTCCATAGCCCTGCTTCAAACGGATGATGGCTTGTGGCAATTGATAAGCCATAAACGGGTTGCGACCCTTAGCCTGTAAAGCTTCCATGCGGGCTTCCGTTACAGGATGATCGGGCACGGCGAAGGGTAGTTTGGTAATGATGACACAGCGTAAAGCATCTCCTACCACGTCAACCCCCTCCCAAAAGGAGGAAGTGGCAAACAAGACTGCATCCTTCTCCTGGGCAAATTGCTTCAATAATTCATGGCGAGGCTGATCTCCCTGTCTTAGTACGGTGAGCCCCCTTTCCAGTAGCTCGGCGATGGCCAGATCATACACGTTATTGAGCATTTGGTAGGAGGTGAACAAGACAAAGGCTCCACCGTTTACCAGGGTAGCAGTTTCTACTATCAGCTCGGCCAAGTACTTTTCATAGGCCCGGTTGTTCTGATAGTTGGGTTCTATAGCCTCGGGAGATATATAAATGGCAGCGTTTTGCTGGTGGTCAAAGGGCGATGCCAAAATGGCACTAAAAAAGCTGTCTATACCTAAGCGTTGGGAGGTAAATGCTAAAGTTGGGCTGGCCAAGGTAGCTGATGTTAAAACCGCAACTATATCGCTTTCAAATAGAGTCTCCCGCAAAGTGGGAGCCATCTCTACCGGTGCGGCCTGGAGGGAGCTAAGTGCCGAATCGGTTGGTGAACTCTCAATCCAGTACACATAACTTTCATCTTCTACCTTGAGCATAAAGTCCAGATCATCCTGCAACTTTCTCCACTGGTTGACCGCCTTTTCCAGCAACGCTTCTTCTTCATCACTAAGATCTAAGAAAGTTAGCTTTTCGCAAAGGGCTAGAATTGCTTGTAAATCGGTGGCAAAAGGGTCAGTCAGTGCCAGGTCCTCGGCGGAACGGACCCGCCATGTGGTCTGGCCTCGGCTGCGGGCCTGCAATTCTTTCAGGAATGACTCGATGTTCTGGAAGTAGGACCGCATGACACTTTCCACGTGCTGGCTCAGCTCCGGATCGTTTACCAGATATTCTTTGAAAGTACCCTTAGTTAGCAGGGAGCGAAAGGTGCCACCGAGGGTTTTTAAGTAATAACCGTCAATACGCAGTGAAAGGGCAGCGCAAGCCACATCTTCAATATGATGGGCCTCATCGAAAATGACATAGTCATAGGGAGGTAAAATACCTTCCTCATTCTCAGCGGAGCCACGGATGGCCAGGTCGTTAAAGAAAAGAGCATGATTACTAATTACGATATCAACTTCCTGGAGTTCCTCTCGGGCGGTGCGGAAAAAACACTCGCGCACCAAGGGACAACGGCGTTCCAGGCAGGTTTCATGGCTGGAATTAAATTTGGACCAGAGCTCCTGAGACACACTAATTGGCAAATCGGCCCGGTCTCCGATAAGAAACTTACCGTCCGCATACAGCAAGGGGCGCAGGGCGGCAAACTCCTGCACCTGAGATATGCTGTCTAGTCCTTGTCCCACGTTGTTAATTAAATCTAGAAAACGGCGTTTACAAACGTAGTTGTTACGGCCTTTGGCTAAGGCGGCGCGGAAATCAAGGAAAGGGCTAAACAGCTTTTGCAGAAGGGGGATGTCTTTATGTAACAACTGCTCCTGCAGATTGATGGTGTGGGTAGAGATGACTATTTTCTTTTCTTCACCACTAGCTAAAAGGGCTAAAACGGCTAGAAGATAGGCCAAGGATTTACCGGTGCCAGTGCCCGCTTCAACTAGAACATGTTTCTGTTTATAAAAGCCGTTAAGTATCAGACTGATCATTTCCCGCTGAGCATCGCGGCGTTCATAATTAGGGAAATGCTCACTCAGGGTGGCAAAAAAGTCTTCCAGCCGACTTTTGATAAAAGCAACGTCCATAGGCAGCCTCCTCTTGCGTGGGCTAGGCTACTCAATTATATCATGCTTGCTGCTATGGATACCGATTTTCTGGATACACTAAAAAGACAGCTTGGTGAAGGGGGCTAAGAATGGCTACGCGTAAAGGCAGGTTGAGTTTATTCTGGCAGGCTATCCGAGGACCTTTCCTTATCGCTTCTGCTATCCCCGCATTATTAGGTACGGCAATAGCTTACGGGCAGCAAGGGGAAATAGTTGAGGGGCGCTTCGTTTTAGCGCTATTGGGCTGTATGTTGTTACATGCGGGCGCCAACGTGGCTAATAACTACTACGACTGGTTACTAGGAGCCGATGGTTTGAAACCTCCGGAGTTATTATCCGGTGGCATTCGACTGGAGGGCGACGGTGGGTTGTCTCTAGAGCAGCTGAGGTCCCTGTATCGCGCCTTATATTTTGTGGCCTTTGTTTGCGGCCTCATCATCTCTCAACAGGTTGGTTATGGGGCTTTGCTAATCGGTTGCCTGGGGCTATTGATGGGCCATGGATATACGGCTCCTCCCGCCACCTTTTCTTATCGGGGGTGGGGCGAGTTGGTGACGGGTGTTACCTTTGGACCTTTAACAGTTCTGGGTGCCTACTATGCGCAAACTGGACACCTGCACTGGCAACCGCTAGTAGCGTCGCTGCCCTTAGGTCTCCTCATTACGGCCGTCCTGTATATCAACGAATTTCCCGATCGGCAGACCGATGAAGCTGCCGGTAAGAAGACGTGGGTAGTCTTGACTGGAGGGCAGGCCATCGGTATCTATCAGGCATTAATCGTCTTAGCCCTAATAACGTCTTTGCCTCTCTTGTTCACCGGCGGTTTCTGGATTTTGGGTTTGTACCTAGGACTAGCTGCTCTCGGCCTGCAGATGGCTTGGCAAGGTGCGCAAGTCCTATTTTGTCAGGAACGCCTGTTGCGGGTGCAGGCCAAAACCATCATTTTTTACACTTTGACCGGTTTGTTGTTATGCTTCACCTATTGCCGGGTTTAAAGATATCCGTTATCTGGGGCTGGAATTAGTTCCACCGGTACAGAAACTTGGCGATGGCAATGGCCACAGTAAGCTAGATGCTGACAATAACCTTCGTAAACTGATGTCTGACTCTGGTGCAGTAATTCATCCTCTTCGAAGGGAGCATAGGGGTCCAGATAACTTTCTAACTGACCATAATCAAGTAAGGGGGCTAGGCAATAGGCACAGGCAGTGGTTAATGGAGTAAGTCCATTACATACAGGGCAAATTCCTGGCAAATTGATCGCCTCCTCTGGTAAGTATTTTTCCCCGCTGGTAGGGGAGCATGCTGGTGTATATAAATGGTTACGTAGGGAAAAATAGTATGTGTGCATATTGCTAAGTGATCTGAGGTGATAAGTTGCGTGTTGGTATCCCCAGAGCTCTAGCCTACTACGACTATTACCCCTTATGGGAAACATTTTTTCAACACCTAGGTTGTGAAGTGGTGGTATCCCCAGCCACTACACCCAAGATTGCTGGACAGGGCATTGCCCTGGCAACCGATGATGTTTGTTATCCGGTAAAGGTAATGTATGGGCATGTGGCCGAACTAGCTACTAAGGTTGACATAATTTTTATCCCGCGGCTCTTTAGCACGCTGGCAGGAACCTGCCAGTGTCCTAAGCTGATTGGCTTGGCCGATATGTTACGTCATAGTATACCTAATCTCCCGCCGCTGCTATCGCCGTATGTGAATTTGCGTTTAGGTAGGCGAGGTCTAATTAAGGCGATCTTGGACACGGGTAAGGCAATTACTCGCAATCCCTGGAAAATCTACCGAGCTTTTATGGCTGGACAACAGGCGCTACGAGCTTTAGAACGGGATTACCACGCCGGTCTTCTTCCCGGTCACAGCCAACCCCAACGGGGGGATAGGGGAAATGTGGCGGTTATTGGGCATCCTTACAATCTGTATGATAGTTATACCAATCTGCGGGTGGTAGAACGGCTGTTGCAACGAGGGTATCGGGTTTTAACACCCCAAATGTTGCCCGTTAAATATCTGCGGCAGGCCAATGCTCAGCTGCGCAAACCCCTATTTTGGTCGTCAGGCCGCGTTGTATTCGGGGCCGGTGCCCATTACGCCACCCGACCCGATGTCATTGGTATAATTCACCTGGCATCCTTCGGTTGCGGATTGGAGTCATTGATTATCGAGTTGGTACAACGGGTAGCAATAAAGAATGATAAACCCTTTTTGCTCTTGACGATGGATGAACACACGGGCGAAGCCGGTGTTGAAACCCGGTTGGAGGCCTTTCTCGATATGCTTGCTTGGAAGGAGGCGGCCCAGTGCGTGTAACTTTTCCCCATCTGGGGACGGCTTGGGTGGGGGTTAAACATCTGCTGCAAGAAGTGGGATTCGATGTGATAGTTCCGCCTCCCATTACCCGGGCCACTTTGGAACTAGGAGCTAAGCATTCACCCGAGTTTATTTGTTTGCCCTTTAAAGTAATGATCGGAAACTATTTGCAGGCCATTGAAGCGGGGGCTGAAGCCATCTTTATGCTCGGCGGTATTGGCCCGTGTCGACTAGGCTATTATGCAGAAGTGCAGCGGGAGATACTGGGTGACCTGGGATTGCCTACGCGTATGATCGTTTTAGAACGGGACAACTTTGTGCGAGAAGTCTCCCAGGCCCTGAAAGCCAATGGGAGAGCCATTCGCTGGCATACATTATTACCTTTAATCGGTTTCAGTTTGGCCAAAGTAACCTATCTAGATAGCCTAGAAGCTATTTTGTTGCGAGAACGCTACCGGGAGAAGGTGCCTGGCTATTGTAGCAACCTCTATGCTCAGGCGGTAAAGGCGGTGGATAGAGCAACCACCTGGTCCGAATTAAGACGAGTAAGGAAAGATTTCCGCCTTCAGCTAGAACAAGGTCTGCTGCCCCGCCCGGCTAGCCCGCCTTTGCGTATAGGTGTGGTGGGTGAGATCTATATGCTAATCGAGTCGTCGGTTAATTTTCGTATTGGGGAACGGCTGGGTGAATTGGGGGCCTCTGTAACCCGTAATCTATATAGTTCCAATTGGGTGCGGGAACATTTGTTACCCGATTGGCGGGCTTGGCGAGAGATGCGGCGCATTGCTCGTCGCTGCCAGACCTATTTACCCCAGCGGGTAGGAGGACACGGTTTTGAGACGATCGGATATGCAATCGATTATGCGCAGCAGGGATACGACGGCATTGTGCAGATCTTACCATTAACTTGTATGCCTGAGATCATTGCCGAGAGTATTCTTCCCACCATCAGCAGGGACTACGGTATTCCCGTACTTACTGTCACCTTAGATGAACACGCCGGTGAAGCCGGTTTAGTGACTCGGTTAGAGGCCTTTGTGGATATGTTACAAGAGCGTCGTCGTAGTCGTTTAGGGAGTGATTTAATTGCGTGTAGCGCTGGGAATTGATGTGGGGTCGGTAAGCACTAATTTGGTGGCTGTTGGTGAAGATGGGCAAGTACATAGCAAGTTATATCTGAGGACGCGGGGCAACCCCATTAGAGTAGTCCAAAAGGGTTTGCGAGAGTTGCAGGCCCAGCTGCCTAATGAGGTAACAGTGCTCGGTTGCGGTGTTACCGGTAGTGGGCGCCAACTGGCCGCCCACTTGGTACGAGCCGATAGTGTGAAAAACGAGATCACCGCCCATGCCATGGCCGCTTTATCGGTGAACCCACAGGTGCGAACCGTTTTAGAGATAGGCGGGCAGGACTCTAAAATTATCATCCTGCGCGATGGCGTGGTCGTGGATTTTGCCATGAATACCATTTGTGCGGCCGGCACCGGCTCCTTTTTAGACCGGCAGGCGGCCCGCCTGGGGATAGATATCTCTGAGCTAGGGGCGATGGCTTTAACGGCCAAACAACCCACCCGCATAGCCGGTCGCTGTGCCGTCTTTGCTGAATCGGATATGGTGCATAAACAACAGATGGGCCACTCGGTACCCGATATCGTGCGGGGTTTATGTGAAGCCCTAGTGCGCAACTACTTAAACAATGTGGCCAAGGGTAAAACCATCGAGCCTCCTATAGTGTTCCAAGGAGGGGTGGCAGCTAATGTGGGTATCCGGCAAGCCTTTCAGGATGCCTTGCAGCAGGAAATTGAAGTACCCGAGCATTATGACGTGATGGGAGCTTTAGGAGCTGCCCTGCTAGCTCAAAGGGCAACGGCCGCTCGCAATCACACCAGCCAGTGGCGAGGGTTTTCTATCGCCGACGCCGACTGCCAGGCAATCTCCCATGATTGTAACGGTTGCACCAACGGTTGCGAGGTCATGGAATTTAAGATCGGCGAACAAAGTATTGCCTATTGGGGTGACCGCTGTGGCAAATGGAGCCACAGCAAGGGGGTTGTGGTTGCAAACAATTGAGTCCAAGGGGCAAGTGATGGTGCTACGAAGGTCCATAAACACCACGGGGCTGATCGCAAAAAACTGCTTATGCGATCAGCCCCTTTCATTGTGTTGTATTGTTGACTTAGCTGAAGGACGGGGTTAACATTAGTGGGGATTACCCGATTGCTAGCAAAGGTGTGTGACAAAATTGCAATTATCCACCCGAGATCTGACTAGGGCCGCTCTCTTCACTGTACTACATGTGGCGGCCGCCGTTATTTTGCGTTTTGGTGGCGATGCGGCCGTACCCTTTAGCCTGGTGCCCCTTTTCGTGATTCTGTCCGGCACCCTGTTGGGCACAAAAGGTGCCTGGAGTCTGGTACTATATGTGGTGCTAGGACTAATTGGGTTACCGGTCTTCGCCCAGCCTCCCTTCGGCGGGCCCAGTTATCTCCTACTGCCCAGCGCCGGTTTTCTTTTTGGCTATATTTTTTCTGCCTGGGTCATCGGTTGGGCTATGGATAAATTACAGGAGCCTACTGCCCCCAAGGTTTTTGTTATAAGCATTTTGGGGCTAGTGGTGTTGTACGCCTGCGGTTTACCCTATCTGTATCTTGTTTTTCATTACGTGATGGGCCGCACGCTCACAATCCAACAGGTATTAACTTTCGGCTTTTATCCCTTTATTGCCTTCGATTTAATCAAGGCGGCGGTGGCCAGTATTTTAACCGCGGCTATTCGTAGGCGTATAGCTTAGGCATCGGTGTGGGGGCGAATGGAAACGTCACCGGCCAAAACCAGTTTTTCCGTTCCATCGGGCAAAGCCACCCGTAAAGCCCCTGACTCGCTTAATCCCAAGGCCCTTCCCGTATAAGTGCCGGTGGGCTCCATGACTTTTACTTCTTGGCCCAGCAGGTGATCATGCTTTTGCCAGGCAGTGAACAGGGGCGTGATATCGTCCGACTGAAGCCAGGGCAAGATCCTCTCCATCTCAGCCAGCGTACGGGCTAGCACTTGTGCCCGGTTTACCTTCTGCCCGGTTTCCCGGTAGAAGGAGGTGGCGGTGTGGACTATTTCGCTAGGAAATTCGGCTTGGTGCATGTTAATGCCCATACCGATTACCACAAACTCCACCGCGTCCAGTTCGCCACTGAATTCGGACAAGATGCCGGCCAGTTTGCGTTGTCCTACCCAGACGTCGTTAGGCCATTTTAGCCAAGTCCCATGTAGACCGAAGCTCTGCAAAGCTTCAACCAAGGCTATGCCTGTGGCCAAGGTCAGTAGAGGAACCCGTCGGGTGGGTATTTGGGGGCGTAGAATCAGGGAAGCAAAAATGCCTTCCGATGGCGGCGAGA
>JAMNZE010000119.1:0-8140 GCA_023622465.1 Bacillota bacterium
GCAGTGAGCCAACCCTTGTAGTCGAGGGCAGGGCCAGCTGGGCCCTGTGGCGGTCAAAACCCTTTCGCTTTGACCCAGCCGCACCGATTGCCGATAGATCGAAAAAACCGACTGTCCCTAAGGTGGGGCCGTCACCAACGGTAGCAAAGTTGGAACCTGCTGCCGCACCAGAGTCGGCCGCCCCTAAATCCAAAGCGCGGAAGAGGGAACGGCAACAGGAGCGGCTGCCTTTGTCTGGGACTGCCATCTATGAACTCCTCAAAAAGTATTTCCCCCGCCTGTGGCGGGCATTGCATTGGCGTTGCCTTGGTGGCGAACTCTATTTGGCTGTTACCGACCCGGCCACATACGGTTGGATATTTGCTTTCTTAGGCGTTACCAATTGGCCCCGCCCACCGGTACGTTTACAGGTGGAACTGGGACACCAATTAACCTGGCAGGTAGATGCCCAGTGGCGGTTGCGTATATATCCCATCCAATGGTTGGGGTTGGCCCTGGTAAATTGCGGAAGAAGGGAGAGAGTAAGCGTGCAAGATCTCAATCAGTTCGCCGAACAGTTGGAGAATCTCATATCCAGCAAGACGGTCATCGGCGATCCTATCTCAGTGGGTGAGGTAACTCTGGTACCCATCATTAAAGCCAATTTCGGTTTTGGGGTGGGCAGCGGCAGCTCCGATGGAGTGAAGCGGGGAGGAGCCTCCGGTGGTGGCGGTGGTGCGGTAATTACGCCGATAGCCATCGTGGTAGTTA
Source organism: Bacillota bacterium (assembly GCA_023622465.1). Lineage (GTDB taxonomy): Bacteria > Bacillota > UBA994 > UBA5500 > UBA5500 > UBA5500. Next base: position 751 of record JAMNZE010000119.1, read on the forward strand.
AGGGGCAAGAGGTGGACATGCTGGTCATCGATAAACATGAAAGCCGAGGATTAGCCCCCTTGCTGGAGAAGTTACCTTTACTCTTTGAGAAAATGCCCTTTCTCAAGAAGAAGGGCGAAGAGGGGGAAGACCTCATCTGCGAGGAAGAAGAAACGCAAGCCCCATAGGAACCTACAGGTCGTTTCAGCCAGCAGCTGGGCGACCTGGTTTTTTCCGCTGCTGACTCCTATGATATACTAGGAAAAAGTTTGCTTAGCAAGGAGTGACCTTCAGTGTTAACCACCGCACCTCGGGGAACCGTCGATATTTTGCCTGACCAAGTAACCAAATTTCAACACGTGGAAAATGTGTTCCGTAGTCTTTGTCGGCAGGCCAATTTTCATGAAATACGTACCCCCATGTTTGAACATAGCGAGCTGTTCAACCGTGCCGTTGGTGAACAGACCGATATAGTACAAAAAGAAATGTATACCTTCCTGGACCGCAGCGAGCGAAGTTTAACCCTGCGGGCGGAAGGCACTGCCCCCGTGGCCCGTGCCTTTATCGAACACGGGGTTTATGCTAAAGCCCAACCAACAAAGTATTACTATATAGCGCAAATTTTTCGCTACGAAAAACCGCAGCAGGGGCGTCTGCGTCAACACCAGCAGTGCGGAGTGGAGTATTTCGGTAGTCGCCACCCCTACGCCGATGTGGAAGTGATAAGTTTAGCCTATCGCTTTTACCGCCAGTTGGGCCTACGCCAGTTCGATTTGTTTATCAATACCATCGGCTGTCCCGAGTGCCGTCCGGCCCATCGGCAGGCCTTGACCGAGTTCTTGGCTAGCCGCTTGCCGCATCTTTGCCCCGATTGCCAAAGCCGTTACGAGCGCAACCCCATGCGCATTTTAGATTGCAAACAAGAAAAATGTCAGGCCCAGTTAAAGGATGCGCCCACTCCGGTGGAATACGTGTGTGAAAGCTGTGCTCAGCATTACCAGGACGTAAAGGAAGGACTCACCGCCCTGGGCATCGACTTTAAAGAAAATCCCCGCATGGTGCGCGGGCTAGACTATTACACCAATACGGCCTTTGAATTCCATAGTTACCACATCGGTGCTCAAGGCGCCATCGGCGGCGGTGGCCGTTACGATGGCCTAGTAGAAAGTTGTGGTGGTCCAACCACCCCCGGCGTGGGGTTCGGCATCGGTACCGAACGCCTGATTTTGGCCCTGGAAGCAGAAGGGGTGCCTTTCCCGTCGGCACCTCCCGTTGATGTGTTTATCGCCACCCTCGGCCGCCAAGCTGAAGCGAGAGCCCTAACTCTATTAGATGAGTTAAGGCAAGCCGATCTAATCGCCGAATTTGACCTCATGGGCCGGGGCCTGAAAGCCCAAATGAAACAGGCATCCCGCCTAGGGGCTAAAATGGTGGTAGTGCTCGGTGATAACGAATTAGAACGCGGCGTGGCCGTGGTACGCAACATGGCCAGCGGCAACCAGCAGGAAGTACCGCTGGAGGATCTGGTGAACCATCTGCGTTAACGCGTTTACCCTACCGCATTCTGGGGTATGGGGGGCCGCCCATGGTGGACCCGCTGGTTCACATCCGCAACTTAAAGGTACCGCTCGACAATGGCAGCGCCTGAAATCTGAGTAGCATTCGTAGGGGCCGATCGGTGATCGGCCCGCAAAGGTGCGTTCTGTAGTTCTCAGGTAACACCCGCCTACGATTTTAGCCTGCATCTTGGATACATGCGCAGGGGCCGCCCGTTGGCCGGCCCGCTGGCTGTTTCCCCAATTTGAAGGTATGCTTTATAAATGGCAGAGCCCTGCGACCTGGGGAGCATTCATAGGCGGCCTGTCACATTTGGCGCTTAAGTCCCCCCCGTGCCCTAGTCACATGGCCGTTGGTCATACGCACAGCGCGTTGGGCCCACATTAAAAAGAGCGAGGGAGCCAAGGATAAGCAGCGACAACAGGCCGAGCTGCCTAAGGGCCTATATAAGGATAGCAGTTTTTTGAGCCCACTTACCGGTCCTACTGGGCTAACCAGAGCGAGTGCCGTCGCTGCCCTTGGCGAGCCGAGCTCATTCCAACAGACGTTGGGCACAGGTGCTCTAGTATGACCACGGCCTGCAAGCCCACGGGCTGTCGCAACTGCTTTTGCGCAGCCCCCACATTTCGCAGGTAGCATCCAACTACGGCTGTAGCCTGCATTTTAAAGACATGCGCAGGGGCCACCCGTTGGCCGGCCCCTACGAAATGTATGAAATGCGGTTACCTCGCGTAACACGTGTCGACCGGTACTAACTCTTATTCCTTCTGCTCCCGCCACAGCTTGGCGTATTTCTCCGCGTGGGCAATCAACTCGGCCGCCTTGGCATCATCCAACTGCCGAATTATCTTCCCCGGTACACCCACCACCAGCGAACGGGGCGGAATAACCTTGCCCTCGGGGATCAGGGCGCCGGCACCAATAATACTGCCTTCGCCAATGACAGCACCGTCTAGCACGATGGCACCCATGCCTATTAAAACGCCGTCTTCCACCGTGCAGCCATGCAAAATGGCTCCGTGACCCACCGTCACATAATTGCCCACCCGCACCGGATAATCGGTGGCCACATGTACTAAACAGCCGTCCTGAATATTACTCTGCTCACCGATAATTATCGGTGCCATATCGCCTCGCAACACCGCCTGGTACCAAATGCTACTACCCGCCCCCACGGTCACATCGCCAATCACATCGGCGGAGGGGGCCACAAAAGTATCCTCATGAATCTTCCGCATCTGTCAAACTCCTTTCAGCCATTTTAGCCTAGATTCTACACCAAAATATTTTATCCTTGTTTGATTGCCAGCAGCTACGGGCAATGCTAAAATAAAGCCGATTACTTTAAAAGGGGGATGAAAATTGGAATTATGGGCTCGAGAATACCAAAGTAAAAACCTGGTTCTTAGCTATCGTATCAAGGAGACACTGCACACCGAACGATCTAAGTATCAGGACATCGCTATCGTTGACACCTATCAATACGGTCGCATGTTGTTGTTAGACAGCGTGGTACAAACAACCGAACAAGACGAGTTTGTGTACCATGAAATGATCACCCATGTGGCCCTATGTGCCCACCCGAACCCCAAGAAAGTACTTGTAGTTGGTGGTGGCGATGGCGGCAGTATTCGTGAAATCTTGAAGCACGAGAGTGTGGAACAGGCTATCCTGGTCGATATCGACGAACGCGTCGTTGAGCTATCGAAACAGTATTTGCCCACCATCTCCTGTGCTTTAGATGATCCGAGAGTGACAGTTACCATCGAAGATGGTATTCAATATGTAAAACGGCATAAAAATGAATTTGATCTTATCATTGTCGACTCTACCGATCCCATTGGTCCAGCAGTCGGCCTTTTTGCCCAAGAATTCTATCGCGATCTCTATGCAGCCCTCAAGGAAGACGGTATGTTCGTAGCCCAAACCGAACCACCGTGGGCCAGCAAGACCTTCTTGCCCGAACTGCATGGAGTTCTGCATCAGATTTTCCCAATCGTCAAGCTGTTCCTGGCCAATATCCCGACTTACCAGAGTGGTCTTTATAGCTTTACCGTCTGCTCCAAAAAATACGATCCGACGGAAATTCAGCCTGGAAAGCATGTGCCGAACACCAAGTACTATACACCAGAAATCCACAAAGCGGCTTTTGTATTGCCACCTTTCGTGGCCGAGCTGGTTGACGTCAAATGATCGATCTGGTCACTGCCCATCCCGAACTAAAGCCCTATCTATTAGGCAATAACGGCTTTAACGGCTCTTGCAGTGATTATGCCTCGGCACAAGCAGTCATTCTAGGCTTACCCATGGATTATACCGTCAGCTTCCGGCCCGGCGCGCGCCTCGGGCCGGAGCGGATACGAGAAGTATCCTACGGTTTAGAGCTCTACAGTTGGCACCTGGACCGCACCTTGGCCGATTATAAATATTACGATGCGGGCGATTTAAACTTGCCCTTTGGCAACGTACAGGCCAGTTTGGCCGTCATCACCAAGGCGGTGGACACTGTAGTTCAAGACGGTAAGCTTCCCATTTGCCTAGGAGGAGAACACTTGGTGAGCTGGGGAGTGTTTCAGGGCGTCTACGCCCATTATCCCGACCTGGTGGTAGTGCATTTCGATGCCCATGCCGACTTGCGCACCGAGTTTGTGGGCGAAACCGATTCCCACGCCACCGTCGTCGGTAACATTGCCCGCACCCTAGGCCCCAAGCGGGTCTACCAGCTGGGCATTCGTTCCGGCGAAAGGGAGGAGCTAGAGTTCGCCCGGGAATATACCCATCTCTACTCAGAGCGCATTTTCCCTGGTCTCGAGGAAGTAATACCCCAATTGGCCGGCAAGCCGGTTTACGTAACCCTCGATATCGATGTGGTAGATCCGGCCTTTGCCCCCGGCACCGGCACCCCCGAGCCAGGAGGCTGCACCAGCGCCGAAATCCTACGGGCCGTGCATATGCTGGGAGATGTCAACGTGGTAGCCTTCGATTTAGTAGAAGTTGCGCCCCAGCTGGAGAGTTCCGATATCACCCCTCTTCTGGGTGCCAAAATCGTGCGTGAGGCTTTGCTCTCTTTCCTTAAATAAGACAAGTAGGCCGCCCCAACGGGTGGCCTTTTTTGCTTCCCTTTTATACCAAGGTATGATATATTATTCACAAACACATACCTGATTCGGTGGGGTAGCTAGCCCGGCTGAAGAGGGTGATGCTAAAAACAATTTGTACCTAAGCACAAGGGGTTTGCCTGCGGGCGAGGGGAAGGAGATGAAGGTGAGGCATTAAGCCTTGCCCTATTTCAGCATGACTGCTTCCAAAACCCACCCCTTAGGGTGGGTTAATCTATTTAGAGGGGAGGTGGCACTATGGAAAATCGCGTAGCAGTTATCGGCATTATCGTCCAACAGCGGGAAAACGCAGCCCAAAGGGTCAACGCGGTGCTTTCCGAGCATGGCGATATCATTGTGGGCCGCATGGGTATTCCTTATAAGGAACGGGGCCTTTCGGTCATCTCCCTGATCGTCGATGGTACCACCGATGAAATCGGTGCCCTCACCGGCAAATTGGGCAACATCCCCAGTGTTAGGGTCAAATCGGCTATCACCCTCTAGTCGACGGCCCGGCTTGCTCCCTGCACAAAAGGGAGGATGCCAAATGATTATTAACCAACAGCAAATTAACGAATGCCTGACGGCGGCCAAAGAGGCGACGGCCCAGCAAGTGTTGGCCATCTTGGATAAAGCCCGCGCCGCCCAAGGTCTATCCCTGTCCGAAACCGCCATCCTTTTGCACGTTACCGACCCGCAACTTCTCGCCGCCCTCTACGCCACCGCCCAAGAAGTGAAGGAACGCATCTACGGCAAGCGGGTGGTGTTATTTGCCCCCCTTTATCTTTCCAATGAGTGTACCAACAACTGTCTCTATTGCGCCTTCCGCCATTCAAACCAAGAGCTGGAGCGTCGCACCCTCACCCTCGACGAACTGCGGGAGCAAGTGCTCATCCTAGAAAGTATGGGCCATAAACGTCTGTTGCTGGAGAGCGGTGAAGATCTTTCTAAGGTACCTATCGATTATGTGGTGCAAGCCATCGAGACTATCTATGCCACCAAGAGTAACCATGATGCCATTCGCCGCGTGAACGTGAACGTGGCCGCCACCAGCGTGGAAAATTACCGGGCCTTGCACGATGCCGGTATCGGCACCTACCAGCTTTTCCAGGAGACCTACCACCGTCCCACCTATGAAATTATGCACCCCAGTGGTCCCAAGGCCAGCTACGAGTATCATCTGACCGCCATGGATCGGGCTATGCAAGCCGGTATCGATGATGTGGGGTTGGGCGTGCTCTTCGGTCTGTACGACCACCGTTTTGAAGTGCTAGCCCTCTTACAGCACGCCGCCTATCTGGAAAAAACCTATGGCGTAGGTCCCCATACCATTTCCGTGCCCCGCCTACGTCTTACTGGCAAGGAGCCTATACCCCAGGTTCACCTGGTGAGCGATGATGATTTCGTCCGTATGGTAGCCGTTTTGCGCCTAGCCGTTCCTTACACCGGGCTAATTCTTTCCACTCGGGAAAGACCTGAGCTGCGGGACCGTCTGTTAGACCTGGGCATCTCGCAAATGAGCGCCGCTTCCGTCACCAGCCCGGGGGGCTATAAAAAGAATGAGGATAGTAAGGTTAGCAGCCAACAATTCCCCACCTACGATAACCGCAGTCTGTTGGAGATAGTACGCACCATCGGCAAAAAGGGCTATCTGCCCAGCTTCTGCACCGCCTGCTACCGGGTGGGGCGCACCGGCGAGCGCTTTATGGAATTAGCTAAGGATGGCCACATTCAAGACTTCTGCCAGCCCAACGCCCTCCTTACTTTAGCTGAATATCTGGCCGACCATGGCGATGAGGCTACCCGCCAGGAGTTCGCCCCCCTCATTGATAACTGGCTGGCCCAAATTAGCGATCCCCGCATCCGCCACCGCACAGAAGAGCTCCTGCGCGCTCTGGATGCGGGCCAGCGGGACGTCTATCTGTAAAGGGGGAGGGGAAGTTGTCAAGCAAAGCTAACTTCCAACAGGCCCTGGCCGCCCTGCTGGGCGGCGAGCCGCCTAGCCAGGCCCAATTGGTCTGCTTACTGGCAGCCGAAGGTGAGGATATGGAAACCCTATTTGCCGCTGCCGATCGGGTCCGCCAGGAGCAGGTGGGCGATGCCATCTGGTTGCGGGGCCTCATCGAATTCTCCAGCTATTGCCGGCATAACTGCCATTATTGCGGTCTGCGCCGTGATAACCGGCAGGCCAGCCGTTACCGTTTGACCGCCGAGCAAATACTAGCTGCCGTGGAGCAGGTGGCGGCTGCGGGCCTGGGCACGGTGGTATTACAGTCGGGCGAAGACACCTGGTGGACTATCGACCGCTTGCAGGAGCTAATTAGGGCTATAAAAGAACAGCATCCCCAGTTGGCCATCACCCTCAGCATCGGCGAGCGCAGCTATGCCGAATATGCGGCCCTACGCCAAGCCGGTGCCGACCGCTTCCTGCTGCGCTTTGAAACCTCTAACCCGGAACTTTATGCCCAGCTACACCCGGGCAACAGTTTGTCTCAGCGGCTAGAATGCCTGCAGCACTTACAGCAGCTGGGTTACGAGGTGGGCAGCGGCTGCCTGGTAGGGCTGCCCGGCCAAACTCTGGCCGACTTAGCCAATGACCTATTGCTTATTAAAAACCTAAATCTGCCCATGGTTGGTATAGGGCCCTTTATACCCCATCCCCAGACTCCCTTGGGCGGGGCGGCAGCCGGTAGCGTTGATCTAACCCTAAAAATGTTGGCTCTCACCCGGCTGTTGCTACCCACCAGCAATATACC
>JAMNZE010000097.1:0-7757 GCA_023622465.1 Bacillota bacterium
TTTGCTTTGCCTGCTGTGAGGTCTTGGAAAATTCCTTTGTTATGGGTGTCACAAATTGGACCTCTCAACTGATATATAGATGAGGGGGTGATCGAAACAGGAGTTTCTATGTGTGACAAGACGAGCTACTGGTGTACGTGTGCTCAGGTACTCAAGTGTAAAAAGAAAGGGGAGAAAAACATGAAACCAACCAGTCGTTTAGCAGCTATGTTCCTCGCCGTTGTCTGTTTCGTGGCCCAAGCTGTGGCACCGACTAGCGCTGTCACCGCTTCGAGTGAGGTATTAGCTGAACAGATCAAGATTTACGCGCTGGAATTGGTCGCTGATGGGTATTCATATTACTACCATATACTCGATGCTCATGCAGAATTCTACGACCTAACCGTTGAAGGTGAGCAGTATCAAGCGGATTTGCTAGTCTCCCTCACTCGTGTTCTTAAAGCAAAAGATGCGCATGAGCTACCCTTCATACAAGGAATGTTTGAAGAAGCTAATGTGCCTACTGATCGCACTAGTGGGCATATTGGGGCGGAACACGTGCAACGCTCTGATTTTAACGAATCCCAGAAGGCCACCGTAGCCCAACAAGTAAACTTTTGGGTTGAGGAAGTGGAGAGTTATCTGGGTGAAAAGCAAAACACTAATTTCATTTTGCGTATTAGTGGTAAGCTGAACAGAGGACAGTTTGATTCAGACCAGGTGACTGTACTAGCCCAGAACTCAGACGGTCACGTACCTGTCGAGCAAATGTTCCCTGCTGAACCTGAAACCCTTCGGAATGAGGGGCGTGAGGCGGTAAGATCTATTGCAGCTAAGCAGAACTCCACTTAAGTAACATCTAGTCTGTACCCTAACTACGACCGAATTGCTGCTCGAGACTATGCTAGGCGCTACACATCCAATGTTCCATTCACTGCTGTCTACAAGTACGACTGTGGTGCAAACCTTAATGTATATCGAGACCAGACAAAGTGGAATAGTAACTATCCTAAGTATTGTCATAGTGATTGTGCCAACTTTGTGTCTCAGTGCCTAGAAGCAGGTGGACTGCCAAGAGATGCTACATGGGCGCCTGGAAAATCTGCCTGGATATCTGTGTCGGCTATGGAAACCTATATGTTAAACAAAGGCTATTGGAAGGAGTCTGATTTCCAGACTGCTGTCGCGGGTGCGGTGATTCGCATGCCTTCACACATAGTAATGATTAGCCAGAACGATACTGTGACACGAACACGATGTGGCCATACCAATGATGTGAAGGACTTGCCATACACTAGTTCAGATGCTGGTAAATGGGTGTTTTATACGCTCTGGTAAAGTATCAAGAAGAGGCGGGCTTCTGTCTACCTCTTTTTATAAAAAAATGCAGGTAGGAGGAACGGTGAATGATTAAGCGGTCAGTGAGGGGTATTGTTTTGGCCCTTACCTTTGCCTTCGGTCTGCTTCTATGTCTTTTTGGATGTTCACCGAAGGAAGATATCATCATACCGACCCTTTTTTATCACAACACCGCTGACAATCAATTGGACGTGCAGATAGGCCATATTAACTGCAGCGATGGTACGGTTCAATGGCAAGGTGAAACGTTATACAAAGCTCCCTTAATACCGGAGATTGGCCTAGGGCCTGACGCTAAGCTTTGGGATGGCACGACGCTTGTATCCTTCTTACGGGAAGAGGACGGTATTGAGGTCCGGCAACCCGACTTGATGATTTTTCCCGATCCGGAAAAGCACTGGATATATGGCAAAGGCTGCATAGTTGAGGTTGAATACGATAGCGAGGGGCAATATGCGGGGCTTATTGTATGTACCAAAGATGGCCTGGAGGCGCGGCTGTCTCCTCCAGAAGGCAAGAAGGAGACGGAAAGCAGTTTTCTTAACTTGGTGTTGGCCGATTACACAGCTGGTCAGGTAACGCTAATCTTTCTTGAACAGTGGCCTGAAGATGACAGCCACTCGCATTGGGAGAATTATTTTCATTGCCTTACCTATGATTTTGCTAGCGAGCAGACTGCTTTCCAAACCTATGAAGTGCGCCCTGGAGCCGACTTAGTAGGCAACTCTCTACCCACTTATAACAATGGTATTATTGAGGGCAAGTATTATTTCCGCGATGGGCTGGCTCTGGCGTCACTGGATTTGCAAACTGGCAAATATGCTTACTACGAACAATACAAGAGTGCTATTTTCGATAGGCTCTTGCCGCAGGAGAAAATCAATGGCATCAAGCTCTATGATGTTACCGCCTGGGAGGATTGCTTGCTCCTAAACTACGATTGCACTGACTCGGTAGACAAGAAGACCGGAGCCCAACTTCCTAGTAAACGTATCACCATAGTTTGGCAAAACGGTAAACCGCAAGCCACTCTAGCCTACGAGTATAGTAACGCTGTGCTCACTGTTTACGATGCCCGTGGCAAGGCATTGTCCGAGACGACTTTCCCTGCAGATAAGATTAATACTAAGATGTTCAGCTTTCAGTTACCGTCTAGGTAACCAAGGGAAAGAATAAACTGCCTGTCGTTTCTTTGTTAGTCCTTTCTGTCGGTTCTCTCCTACTTGCCATGCTGTCACGAGAGTACAGTGGAAAATTCGCAGACAAGCACAAAGGCTCTTCAGCTACGCCCAGGGGCGGGGGGCTAGTATTTGAACCAGCCTATATGGGTTGAACTAATTGAGACCACCCCAGAAGGTACTATCGTAGATTGCGAGACGATTTCTAATGCCTATACCTCAGCACTTTGATCTAACCCGTTTCTGTTCAGGAGACAAAAGGCTATAATCTAGGGTAGATATTTTGCCAAAAAGGGGCAGAGGACTGCCCTACAAGCATTGGTAAGGAGAAAGACAGTGTTTGAATTAGCAAAGACGCAATTTCAGCTAGCGGTTCCTCTGACCGGAGGCAAGATTTATTACCCTGAGTCGGACTCGGTGATTCGAGGCCATAGTCCTGGCAGGGTTTTTGTAGATCAATCGACAGCGCCTCAGGCAGCCCTGGTTTGGGTGCAGGGGCAGAGCGGTTTTTATTTATTGGGGAAACCAGGGCAGGAATTCTTACGAGACGTGGAGCGGCTAATCGATGCGGAGTTGGCCGCCTTTCTGAAGGCTCGTGGGGTGTCTAGTTTCGAGTTCAGTGCTGATGATCCGGCTTGGAGTTTATTGATTGAGCATACCTTCGCCAAGAGGGAATTGCAGTCTGAGCCCCAGTTGATCTATTTGCTGGCTCAACCGCGTTGGCACGAAGTAGAGGAGCGGGCAAAGGCAGTACCAATTGATGCTGCTCTTTTAGCCGGCCCCTTAGGCAAAGAACATTTCCTGACGAAGATGTTGTGGGATTGCTGGCAATCCCCTGATCGATTCTTGGCTAACGGCCTAGGCAACTGCTGTGTAGTGGAGGATCAGGTAGTCAGTTTCTGTTTTACGGGGTATGCCGGCGCCCAGAGACATGCGCTGGTGGTGGAGACGCTACCCGAGTTTCGCCAGCAGGGGTTTGCTAAATTAGCCACAGCTGCTTTGCTGGAACAGTGCCACCAGCGAGGCATCGCTGTCCATTGGGATGTGATGCCCACTAACAAGGGCTCAATTGCGCTGGCAGAAAGCCTAGGGTTCGCTAAGGCCTATGATTATCAGGTGTATTGGTTTTCTGTATGATATTCTCGGCTAATACGTCTAAATAGAAGAAATAGCCACGGGCGTGTTTCCCGTGGCTATTTAATGCTGGGGCCAAGTTATATAGCTCTTTGCTTTACCCGCAAGACTGTGTAGCCTTCTATTTTTGTGGCTTCTCTCGAGCGTATTCTTGCATTAAGCCTTCCGTTTGTGCGTATGCCTGGGCCGCTACATTACCGAAGGCTAAGCCTTTCATTCCTCTTAGCGTACTACTCATGAAGCCGATGATCTTCCCATTTTGCACGATGGGGCTGCCGCTCATGCCACCGATGAAGTTATCCGTATCATTAATCCTTTCTATAACAACCTTCTCTTGTTGGCTGTCCATGGCAAGAAAGCCTTTAACTATGACAGGGAAAGAACCGCCGTGGATGGAGATGATCTCGGCTTCTCCCCCAATGATAATCTCGCTGGTGCCTGCTATCGGCAATTGCTCCCATGGGGAGGAAGGCTCATCGGCCAGCTTAATGCCCACCGCATTATCATCATTAAAGAGTATCTCGGCTGAGAGTTCTTCAACCAGCCCTTCCGCCACCAGCTGGATGGGCATGCTAGCTCCTACAGAAAACTCTTTGATACGATGGGCAGCAACTAATGCTTGGTGCTTATTTAGCCAGTAGCAGACTGTGGCTATATAGTACCGACCATCGCCCCTAAACGTTATCTGTTGCCCTCCTAACCCCACCTGGGCAGCGGGAGCTGGCCAGTGCTGCATCGGTTCTGCCGTTATGCCAGCTAAAGTTTCCTCAATGAACTGGCTGCTTAGCACGGGGCCTATGAAGAAGAATAGCAGCGCACAGCAGAGCAGGATTCCTGCTATCCGTTCCTTCTTGGTGCGAGGGAGAAGGATGGTTCCTAGGATGGCCGCCGCCAACGCGAGGAAAGGTAGGCGGTCGGGCGTAGGATCTAGTAAATAGGAGATGCAGCCTACTGCAATTATGGTTAATAGAGATGTGCGTCTGCTGGACAAAGGATCACCTCGCTCCCGTTGTCTTTACCGTAACCAGATTCTCAATACTGCCATCTTTGGCGCTGGTGCTGTAAATCCGCAAAAGGTCTGTGCTGCCTCTGAGTGGTTCCAGTTCAAAACGGAAGAAGCCCCAATCGGGCGCGCCGGCGGCAGCGGTGGTAAAGCTATGGTTGTGGGGTATGCCGTTGATGACCCAGTCTTGTTCCACGGTGGCCTCAAATACGCGGGCCAGCCCTTCGATAATTCTCACATCGTTGTAAACACCCGGCTTTGGTGGCATTGCACCTAATACAATTTGCGGGCGCCTTTCGCTGTAAGTAACTTCACCTTCTGGCCCGGCAAAGGGTAGCCAGCCCTCGGGCACGCCTATTACGCGGGGTATCCAGAGCTCGGAGTTAACTGTGGACCGAAATTCTACAGGGAGCTGGGTCTTAGGTAAGCGGGCGAGGGCAAAGGGGTAGGAATAATTCTGCCCCGGCTGGGCCGTATCGCTTACCTCGCCAGCCAAATCCACCTCCACAATGAGTTTTCCTTCTTCTTCTCGGATATCAAGGATATTTATTTTCTGCTGGGGATCGGCTGCCGGCCCGGTGCTGATGAGCACATAGGTGTATTTATCATCGCTCATGCTAGTGCCAGCGAAAATTCGACTATAGGCTTCGGCCCATGAACGCACCTGATCCGGTAACCGTTCAAGGTTGGTTATTAGCTGATAGCCGGAGGTAGGCTGGCAGCCAATGATGAAAATGCTGAGGGTGAGAATGCCTATAAGAGCCAGGTGAGGACGGAAACGCATGTAACCACTTCCTTTTGCCATAATTAACTCTAGTATATCCATCAGCATGTTATGTAGTTAACCAATAGGGCCAGAAAACCCTGCAAAAAAGCAAGCAACCGACTTGGGTTGCTTGCTTTATTACTAGTAGTGGGACCTTTGCATTAGACGGTGTCTTTGCAGTGAGAGGCCGAACTGTAACACCAGGCCCTCGCTGGCGAAACCGATAAGTTGAGCCAGTGGCGCAGCGATGGCGCCGGGCACCAGGGGAGCCAGAGTTAGCACAAAGGCGATGGTGGCCAACAGGTTGACAGTCTTGCCTAAGCTCACCAAACGGCTGGCCTGGGTCAGAAGTAAAAGGCCGGTATTGTATTCAAGCCAACAGATAACCGGCGGGAAGAGAGCGAAGGTGCGAATTCCCCAGAGGGAGGGCTCGATTAACTCGTCTGGCACCTGAATTAAGTTGGTTAGTAGCCAGCGTCCTAACGGGCTAAGAGAAACTGCCAACAGGGCTGCCGTAGACACTATGCCCACCGTTGCAGCAAACTTCTTTACCAATGGGCGGTCGAGCGGATCACGCCCGAAAACCATGGTAACTTGGTGCACATTCTGGGAGGTGCTGATGAGCACCCACGCAAAAGATGAGGCCACATTAAAAGCCGCCAACGCCACCGCGGCGTTGGGCATGCGGGCTAAGCCCCCATTAATAAATGGTTTGCCCATGGCCACGAAAAGCGAAGAGGCAATTAGGGGCGTGTAGAAGCTCCAAGCGGTGCGGGGCGTAATTGTGGTTTCGCCTTCCGGTACGAGCTTGCGGCCAAACCAGTAGGCATTAACCCCTTCAATGAAGATGCCACCCACTATGGCAATAGCGCCCACCAGTGGGCCAACTACCCAACGATAGGTAGAGAAGCAGTAAATGAGAACAATCATGAAGCCCACGCGAATGAACATACCGATGGAAATGTAGGTGGTGCGCCGGTTTAACATAATCAAACTATGATAGAAACAGCGCAGAGTACTGGCGATGGGCAGCAGCATGGTTACTCTAAAGGCGGTAATGGTGGCTGCCAGAAGTTCATCGGTTACGCCCAGGATATCCTGAAATACGAAGCGCCCGAGAGCGGGCACATAACCGATGGCCAGCACGATGGCCATGCAAGCCAGCAGGGTGATACCGGCCATGCGTCGCACCACCTGGTAGGACTGGCGGCTAGATATAAGGGCCATGCCCGTTTGCCGCAGCATCACCGACGGAGCTTCGAAGATAGCTCCTAGACTAAGAGCAACCGCATAGGCTGCCGTGGAGACGGTAGGGTCCACAGTGCGCGCCAGACCGCTGCTAATGATGGTGTGGGTAAACATCATTAGCATCCAGGTAACGGCTAAAGGAAAATAGAAACGCAGCAATTCGTGTAGCTTACTGGTGCGCCTTTGCTCAGACATGGTGGGCCCTCCAATTCCGTTGGTGGTATTAATCAATTATGGCCCCAGGCAAAGGACGATGCAATAACGAAATGGTTACGAAAGTTGGGCTGCCAGGGGAGGGTAGGCCACCAGCCATTCACTATTTCCCTGCACCGAGAACTGCTGAGCCGCATCCATGGGTATTATTAGGTGGTCGCCCCGTTGAAAAGAGAAGCTCCCAGCGCTGGTCTGGATTTGCCCTTGCCCCGCAATAACGCTTACCAGCAAGTAAGAGGCGGTTGGCGTTAAGTGGGCAACTGCCTGCAGTGTCCATTTTTGCAGGCCAAAATACCGGTTTTCTACGAGGGTCTCGATGCGGGCCCCCGGTACTTGAGTTTTCCGGGATAATTGCCTTGCGGGCGGAGGTAGCAGGCTAATGTTTGCTAAGGCCTGCTCCAGGTGCAGTTCCCGCCGTTGACCGTTGGCATCGAGACGGTCGTAATCGTAAAGGCGATAGGTGAGATCCGAGTTCTGCTGCACTTCATAGACTAGCATTCCGGTTCCCAGGGCGTGGACTAGCCCGCTGGGCACTTCGAAACAATCGCCCGGTTTTACGGGCACTCGGCGCAGCAACTGCTTCCATTTACCGGCGGCCACCAGCTCTTTGAACTCATCTAGGCTTTGGCAGGCATGGCCATAGACAATTTCCGCTCCTTCACGGCAAGCCAGCACATACCAGGCTTCCGTTTTGCCGGCCTGCCCACCTTCGTAGCGCGCCGCATAGGCATCATCCGGGTGCACCTGCACCGATAGATCATCTTGAGCATCAATGAGTTTTATCAAAAGGGGGAAACGTTCAGCTCCCCCATGGCCAAACAGATAAGGGTGCTGCGACCATAGCTGCCCTAAGGTGAGGCCGGCGTAAGAGCCCTCC
>JAMNZE010000105.1:0-4458 GCA_023622465.1 Bacillota bacterium
CTTGTAACTGATAACCCTCGGGAAGCTGATCCGTTAAATCGGCTACCACCGGCAGCAACTTCCCTGGCAATTTCACTATATCCACTTCTATTACGCCCGGTTCTACAAGCAAACCGGTTACTTCCTGTCCTCTAGAGTCTAGCAATTTTACCGGCAACTGTAACTTGCCACTCTCTCTAATAGACGCTTGGTTTATCATCACCTGGGCTTGCTGCACCCGCTCGAACTGGCTGCGCAAGCCGGTAACTCTAACGAAGTTAGGATCGGGTGTAGCCGTCAAGTAATAGGAGGGATCGCTGGGCTCCAGCCCCTCTAGCTTGATCTCAAAGTCGGCTGTGAGCTCCCGTTCTAACCGCACTTCTACCCGCCCCGGATTAGGCGTGGCGCTTAGTCCCTGCGGGTGTATAACCTTGACCGCGTACTGGCCTACTCCCTCGTTGGCTCCGCTCAACGAAACGTAGGCGAGCAGATTTTCCTTCAGCACCTGGTTAACCACCGAATCGCTCCCCCGGAGCACCACACTAACGGTTGCCGGCAATTCGTTGATGAGAACTAAACCGGTCGGAATATCTCTCACTTCCAACGTTTTTACGTAGGACCAGAGTACTATGGCCAGTAGGGCCGCCAATACATGCAAAGTAATGTTCTGTCTAAATAGCTTATTACCCCTATTAATCATCTTTTTGCGCCCTCCAGTTCCAGAAGGAAGGTGCTTTAGCTATCAAAAGTTCTTCTAGCTTTTCCTGCAATGATTGACTATCGAAATGACGTTCTATCTCACCTTCGACGGCGACGGAGATAATGCCCGTCTCCTCGGAAACAACTATAGCGATAGCATCGGTTTCTTCCGTAATCCCGATGGCGGCCCGATGGCGCGTTCCTAATTCTCGGGCAATGGACGGGTTGGACGAAAGCGGCAGATAACAACCGGCTGCCAACAGTCGCCCACTGCGGATAATTACAGCCCCATCATGCAGTGGCGTATTAGGAATAAAAGTATTCGTCAACAGTTCTTTGCTAACTAGTGCGTCTATGAAGGTGCCCGTTTCTGCAAACTCATTTAAGCCGGTTTCCCGTTCAATGACAATTAGGGCTCCTATTTTGTTCTTACTTAGGATGCTGACGCTGGCCGCCAAAGCGAGGATCGGGCCCTGCCAGTCATCTTCCTCTTGCAAAAGAGGAAGCTTCTGACCGAAAAAACTGGTGCGTCCCAACTGCTCCAGCCCCCGGCGCAACTCGGGCCAAAAAACGATGGGGACCGCAATAAAGCCGGCGGCGATGGCCCGATTCAACAACCAGTTTAACGTCCATAGGCGCAGGCGGCCGCTGAGCACGGTGGCAGTTAAAAGCACTACTAAACCTTTGATTAACTGCACCGCTCTGGTATCACGGATTAGCAGCAGCAGGCGGTAAATAACATAATAGACGATGATAATATCTAACACGTCTAACAGAGCAATCTGCTGCAGTGCCTGCCATACTCTTTCCAACATGGCCCCACCCCCTCCCTGGCTCCTCTTTACATATAATACGAAGAAAACCTACTTAGTACCGGTAGGTCCGGCCGACAATTTATTTGCGCAACGCTTCCAGCAGCGCATTCCACCAACCCTTGTTTTCTGGGCGTTCTAACTGACGCTTGGTGGCATCGGCCTCCATAGCCGCTTCTTGTTGGTAAAGAGCCAGTAAGGCCTGAGCCACTTTCCCATATGTGGGTGGGGCTGCTTCCACTAGGGAACGGTCCACACCTTCCTGCACTAAGCGGGCATGACGGTGCAACACATCGGGATGGTCGTTATATTGACCCAGCAAGAAATGCATGGCCATAGCGTTGATACGCACCAATTCGGCCTTCGGTTCGATGGCTAAAGCTTTCCGCCAAGCCGCCAGAGATTCAGCCCAGCGCTCGGCCTGGGCATAGGTGGTACCTTGGGCTATAAAAATCGGCAAATAGTTGGGCTCCCGCTCTAAGGCCTTTTCCCAGTATTCATTGGCCTGGTCCAGAAGGCCATCGCGGGCATAGGCTAGCCCGATATTATAGTAGGGCTGAGCCGCCTTAGGATGGATACGAGCGGCTTCTTCCCACTCTTTGACCCCCGCCTCAATCAATCCCTTCTCCACATAGGCTTCACCCAAGGTAAGGCGGTTGTTCAAATCTTCTGGGTCAAACTCCACCGCCTTCCGCAACTGTTCGATGGCCGCATCGTAGTCGCCTTGACGTAAATGGGCTATACCCAAATTGAAGCGCACATCCCCGCTATCTTGGCCCATATTGATTACCCGCTTCCCATAATCGATAGCCATCGGGTAATCGCCCGTATCGATGGCAATGGCACATACGTTGAAGGCCGCCCGCGGGTCCTCGGGATTGGCGGTGGCTACTGCCAACCATTCGGCCTTGGCTTCTTCTAATTCCCCTTTGGCCAAATGTATTTCCGCACTGGCATTCAAAACCAAGGGGTTCCCCGGCAGCAGCTTCTTGGCCCGCCTTAATTCCATATGGGCCGCGTCCCACATACCTTTAAGCCCATAGACTTTACCAATAAAATAATGGGCCATACCGTTTAGCTTATGCTTATTTAACTTGTCCAGCTCCAAAACCCGCTTCCAACTGCGGATGGCTTCGTCCAACTGGACTTTTTCTGCCCGGGCTATCCCCAACAGGTAATGGGTTAGCACACTCTTGGGGGCCAATTCGGCCGCCTTGGTTAAGTGCTCTAAGGCGCCGTCCACGTCTTGCTTCTGGAATAGAGCCACGCCTAAGTCATGATGGGCGGTAGCATTCTCGGGGTTTTCTGCGATAGCCTTCCGGCACAACTCGATGATTTTATCAATATCAACCGGTTTATTTTCAGTACTCATGTTTTCCGTACACTCCTTTTCTCTTTTCCTGCCCCAATAAAAAAGGCAAGACGTGGCTTGCTATCACCATGCTTGCCATAAACGTTTCCTTCTCACTGCAAAGCACAGTGAGCCCCCACAGTTCCGCCCAAGCTACCGCCAGCTTGGCTTGTGGCGAGGCATCGATGTTCTTGGTGCTTCCCGTATGCTTGCCACCGGGACCTAGCTCTATGGTAGCATCTATTGTCTTTATGTTGCCTTGTACCTCACCCTGGATTTCTAATATTCCTTTATAGATAACCAGGTCTCCCTGCACCACTTCGCCAGCCGGTACAATAAAGCGGTGTCCCTCCTGCACTATAGCTTGGCCATGGTCGGCTATCAGTTGCGGCCGAGATAGGGTCAGCCATACATATAGGGGCGACAGGATCAACACAAACAAAAGAGCAGCTGCCCAAACGGCCCGGGTACGGGCTAATAGAGGCAGCCGTACCTGCTTCCTTGGTAGCTGTTGCATCAAGTTGGCAGTAAAATTGCTGGGAGCAGGCACGTCGGCCAGCTGGTCCAACAAAGAAACTACCTGCGCCAACGAACCTTCAACCTTTTGGCAAGGCCCGCAGGCATGCAAATGGTTTTCTAATTGCCGCTTAGCCGGCAAACTAAGGTCATCATCTAATGCTTGGTGTAACATACGTCGGGCATCGCAACAATTCATTGACACTCCGCCTCCCACATGCTACGCTCCTCGCTCAGTTTCAAACGTAACGCCTCCCTGGCTCTAAACAAACGGGTTTTAACCGTGCTTACTGGAACCTGTAATATATCAGCTATTTCTTGGTAGCTTAAATCATGCCCATGCCTTAGCAGAATTACACTCCGATAGTTGGGAGGTAATTCGGCCACCTTTTGCGCCAAATAGGCAGCCAGCTCCGCCCTTTCATGTTGCTCCGCCGGGCCCGGCCCTTGCTCTACCAGCTCCAGGCGCAGCGATTCATCGTCAGCAATAGGGGCATCGAGAGCTACTGTTGGTCGTCGTCTGCGCAAAAAGTCAATTGCTAGGTTGGTGGCTATGCGGTAGAGCCACGGTTTAAAAGGCCGCCCCAACTTGAAATGGCGTAAATTGCTGTAGATACGCAAGAAGGTTTCCTGCGCCAGATCGAGGGCATCCTCCCGGTTACCAACCATACGATAGAGATAAGCATAAATCTTATCCCGATATTTGTCGACCAGCTCTGCGAAGGCCGAGTGATCTCCTTTTTTGGCTTTCTGCATTAACTTCTGGTCAACTAAATCCACTATTAAGCCCTCTTTTCTATAGTTAGTACGAGGTGATGCAAACAAAGTTTCAGTCGTAGATATCGTTTTTATTATACCTAGCAGAACTTGGCCTGCCAAGGAATAACAAAATTGTTGCAGAAAGTTGAGTTAGTTGTCTTATTTCATAACAGAGGTCACGGTTAACTAAGTAGCGAATAACTAGCATTCAGAGGAGGTGGAGCCATGGACCCCAGGAACATACCTTTCTACCAACTTAAGAGTAAAGTCACCAAGCAGGGTGGTCCGCTAAGAATTTGGCCCTTAATATCCCTACTGCCATCGATCAAACTCAGGACTACA
>JAMNZE010000152.1:0-8910 GCA_023622465.1 Bacillota bacterium
TGATCGAAAACGACCTGCAACTCACTGCTGTTACGCAGGTAATTCAGGCCGTCACAGGCACAAATGGCAATATCAAAGCTGGCGGGGGGCAAATGCAAGGAACGCATATCCATCTCCAACCAGCGTTCAATACCTAGCCCCGCATCCAAACCTTTGTTAGCAGCAATTGCCAACATTTC
This sequence comes from Bacillota bacterium, assembly GCA_023622465.1. Taxonomy (GTDB): domain Bacteria; phylum Bacillota; class UBA994; order UBA5500; family UBA5500; genus UBA5500. The sequence goes on from JAMNZE010000152.1 coordinate 180, forward strand.
GGAGGATTGATCCACACCTATCGGCTCATAGCCCTTCTGCCACAGAGCGATGGTAATTGTACCAGTCCCACAGCCCAAATCCAAGAGCTGCCTTCCAGGTGCTCCAAAATGCTCTATAATCCCATCTAGATAATCGGCCCAGGCTTGATAGTCAACCTCAGCCATCAAATCGTCATAAAGCTGAGCTAGTTTATTGTAGGAGGTCATTCAGCGGCACCCGCTTTGCATCATTCCATAAACGATCCAGGTTATAGAAGAGCCTCGTTTCCGGCTGGAAAATATGAACTACTACTGAACCATAGTCCAATAACAGCCACTGGGCCCCTTGATCTATTTCCTGTTGTTGCGGCAGAATTCCCTGCTCAGCCAATTCTTCTCTAATATTATCGGCAATGCCCAACACATGGGGGCGAGATGTTCCCGTTAAGATTACAAAATAGTCGGTGATGATGGTCAACTGGCGCAAGTCCAATACCAAAGGATCTTGGGCCTTGCGGTCATCAGCCAAATTCACGATCCGTCGAACCAATTCCAAGCTTTGCATGGATTCACCCCATTTATTAGTTCTGATAAAAAAGACATGCGCCTAGGGCAGCATGTCTTTGCCTACGACGACGATCACATCAGCGGTGGCATCCTGTTGTACATCAAGCAAAACCTCATGTACTGACAACAACTCGGCAACCGCTACGGCCTTTTCTGACTCTTTGCGGGTGCTAACCACCTGCGAAATCGGTTGCCCGGCCCCATCTTCTGATACGGTGATGCCAACTATGCGAAAGCCGTGTTTCTGTAATAATTGGGCTATCTGCTCACCGTTATCACGGTCGCCATTGGCTACACAGATTTCTACTCCTGTTTCTCCGTTGGCGTTAAGGTTCACCTGTGAGTAAAAATGATTTTCTATTAGCTCTTCTAGTTTAGCCAGATCGGGCTCATAATAGTAGGTACCGTTAATCCAAGCGTCCTCTCCCTCCAGTGTATAAGTGGTAATTTTGTCTTCCTGAAGGGATTTTATGGCGGGCAAATAGCGGATGCCAACACTGAGAGGAATATTAGTATTTACAGTCTCAGTAGCAATCCTATACAACTGGTTTATCTTCAATAGGTTGGCCGGCTTCAAGATCTGCTTTATTGCGGCTTTAATAAACTTCTGCTGCCGCTGAGTGCGGGCATAATCGCTGTCGGACCAGCGGTAACGCACGTATCCCTCGGCCTGTTCTCCGTTTAATACTTGATAGCCTTGCTTTAGATTAATATAAAGCCCTCCGGCCCGGTCGGTGTATTTCATGTCCTTTTCTACTTCGATAGGCACTCCGCCAATAGCATCTACCAGCTTGCGAAAACCACTGGTATCGATCTGGATATAGTAGCGAAGGGGAATGCCTAAGAACTGGCGAACCGTGTTCAAGGTTAAGTCAATCCCGCCATAGGCGTAAGCATGATTAATCTTTTCTTTATATTTCCTACCCGGGATCGACACCCGCGTATCCCGCGGAATGGACAACAGGCTGCCCTCCCCTGTCTTAGGGTCGAAGCTGGCCACCATTAGGGTATCACTGCGCCCACGGGACTTCTGGCCAGGAGCAACCAATCCATCATCCACGCCGACCAAGAGAACGTGCAGCTTGCCATCAGTGGGCAAAACCATCTCTTCCTCTTCACCTGTCGTCCGGCCGGTTGTATAACCAAAGAAACAAGTGCTCGCCACAGTCATCACAATAAAGAAAACGGCTAAGAGTAAAGCCTTTCCCCTGCGAGCCATATTGGGTTCTCCTCCTATGCACTTTAGATAACATAAACTTCGTCAATTCGACAAGAATCGAATCTCCTTTTACTATAACAAAGCTATAAAGTGCATACAAGGATTAGTTCAACCTATTAAAATCCCTATTTAGATTAGGGAAAAATATCTTTTCCTACAATCACCACAACCTCTGCTTCGCTATCCAGCTGGGGTTCAACCAATACCTCGTGCAGCATCAGATGGTGGGCTACCGTCAATGCGCTGTCTGCATCGCTACCCACCACTTGTGAGGTCAGCTGATCGTCCCGATCAGCCATCTGCATGTCTAAAACGCGAAAACCCTTTTCCCGCAATCGCTCAGCCACCTGTTCCCCGCTGGCTATATCTCCATTGGCAATAACCACCGAAACAGTAATCTGTTGATTAAGCTCCTTATCAGCAGAGGAGTAGAAGTAATCTTCTATGAGTTGCTCTAGCTTCTGCTGGTCGGGCACAAAGTAGTTAATTCCATTGATCCAAACGCTATCGTCACCTTCAATAGTGTAACTGGTTACTTTATTATTTCTAACCGACTCTAGAATGGACAAATATCGTAAACCCACACTGACGGGTATATTGGTCTTAACCGATTCTAGGGCAATTTTAAGCAATTGATTGAGCTTGAGGATATTGGCCGGCTTCAAAAGCTGTTTAACGGCCGCAGCGACAAATTTTTGCTGCCTCTCAATACGTTTTAGGTCACTATCCAAACGGTAACGCACATAGCCTTCCGCCTGCTCCCCATTTAAGATCTGCTCGCCCTGCTTAAGATTGATATAAAGGCCCCCTGCCCGGTCGGTATAACGCATGTCCTTTTCCACATAGATAGGAACTCCCCCAATGGCATCAACGATACGTCTTAATCCGTCGGTCTGAACATGAACGTAGTAACGCAAAGGAATGTTGAGAAATTGGCTCACGGTGCGCATAGTGAGGTCGGGGCCGCCAAAGGCTAGGGCGTGATTTATTTTGTCTTTGTTTTTGCGGCCGGGGATCTCAACCAGGGTATCCCGGGGAATGGAAAGTAGACTGAGTTCACCGGTGTCTGGATCGTAGCTAGCGACCATTAGGGTGTCACTTCTTCCCATCACCGGCTTACCAGTCCTATCGACTCCTTTATCTTCTCCAATTATGAGAACCCGCAACTTACCATCGACCCGGTAGGGCTCCTGCCCTTCAACAGTGCCCGGGTCATACCCCCTATTCCCCAAGAGCCCGATACCAATGGCGCTAACTACTATAAATACTATTGCCGGTATCACAATCTTTTTCTTCCGTCCCATACATCCCCCTCCTGGCACCTTCCTCGCTGCCTATGGGTGCTAGTCCTGATATAACCCGTATTTATAGATATAGCCTTCCACACTACTTGGCACTAAATATTTAATTGGCCGGCCGGTCCGTACTCTCCTCCTAATATCGGTCGAAGAAATTGCTAGGGAGGGGACTTCTAAGAAACGGATACGCGCCAATTCGTCAGCCGTTAAGCTACCACCATCCTCAAAACTAAAACCGGGTCTAGTGGCGGCTACGAAATGGCAGGATCGCAGTAGATCCTGGTAACGATACCAGGTGTGAAGCTGGCGGATAACATCCGCACCGGTGATGAAGTAGATCTCACATTGTTTAAACTGCTGGGCAAAGTGCTGAATGGTATCATAAGTATATGAGTATCCGGGGCGATCTAACTCCAAGCGAGAAACCCGAAACTTAGGATTGCTTACCGTTGCCAACAAAGTCATCTGAAAGCGATGTTCCCCATCGCTAACATCCCTTTTATGCGGCGGGTTGCCCGAAGGTATAAAGTAGACCGTATCCAATTGAAACTCGTGGAGCACAGCCTGGGCTGTAACCAGATGCCCTAAGTGAATTGGATCGAAGGTGCCACCCATAATACCACATCTATACATAACGCCTCTCCTTTTCTCCTGTGGACAATCTACGGGTATTTTAACAGATAATGAGCTTACTGACGAATAATTGTAAACATAAAAAAAGGACGGTTGCCCGCCCTTCTTCTATTCTTCCCATGGCTCGGGGACATAGTCGAACTCCAAGTCACCGATGCGTACCGTATCACCGGCTTGAACCCCGGCTGCCCGCAGGGCTTCAAAAACGCCATAGCGACGCAAAGCCACCTGCAGCCGCAACAAAGCTTCTTGATTCTCCAAATTGGTCATCGCTACCCGGCGTTCCACCTGGCGACCATGGACAACGAAAATGCCGTCTTCAACGGTCACCTGCAAAGTGGGCTTCTCTTCCTCCACCGTCTCGGGAATCTCGATGGCCGGTGGGGGCGGAGCCGTTGCCAACAGAGCAACGGTGGCCCGTAACATAGGCAACACGTTCTGGCCGGTGGCCGCCGAGATAGGGAATACCAGATGTCCCATCGCCTCTAGCTCTCGGGTTAAAGCTGCGGCCCGCTCCTGCGCCTGGGGTAAGTCCATTTTATTAAGGGCCACAATTTGCGGCCGTTCGGCCAACTCGGGCGCATACTGGGCTAATTCGAAATTGATGGTATGAAAGTCCTCCAGCGGATCGCGGCCTTCCCAAGCAGCCGCGTCGACCACATGTAAAATTACACGGGTGCGCTCAATATGCCGTAAGAATTCATGCCCCAGGCCTTGTCCCCGGTGGGCACCGGCAATTAAACCAGGGATATCGGCCATCACGAAGGACTGCCCATCCACGCTTACCACGCCCAGATTAGGCGTGAGGGTGGTAAAAGGATAGTCGGCAATTTTGGGTCTAGCTGCCGATACTTGCGCTAACAAGGTAGATTTACCGGCGTTGGGAAAACCGACCAACCCTACGTCGGCTAATAGCTTTAACTCTAGACGCAAATTCCGCTCCTCTCCCGGCTCCCCCTTTTCCGCAAAAGTAGGGGCTTGGCGTGTAGAGGTAGCAAAACGGGCGTTTCCTCTGCCGCCACGGCCGCCTTTGGCCACAATTGCCGTTTGCTCCAACTCGGTCAGGTCGGCCAGTGGTTGCCCCGTATCGTCATCGTAAACGATAGTGCCAGGAGGAACAGCAATAACCAAATCCTGTCCATTTCTCCCGTGTTTATTATTGGAGCCCCCATTCTCCCCTCTCTCGGCCCGATAATGCTTACGATAGCGCAAATCTAACAAGGTATTAACATGGGGACTGACGGTAAGCAACACGTTGCCTCCCCTACCTCCGTCTCCGCCCGAGGGCCCACCGTGGGGAATATATTTTTCTCGGCGGAAGGAGGCCATTCCGTCCCCACCGTCTCCAGCCTTGACATAGATCTTGACTTGATCAATGAACACTCCAGTACCTCCAATCCACAGTGGTTCTTTCCACCTGCCAACCGAGGCTCGCAGCCAAGGCTAGCGTCGGAGAATCTTTTGCTAGGGGTGCGACTTTTAACAATAGCTGTGGGCTGATAGGGGAAACGCTGATATACATAAAACGTTCATCCGCACCTAATTGGCTCACTTCAGTTAGAATAGAATTCCCCAGCCTTAATAGGGCGTGCCGCTTCTCGTCATTGATAGGTTCCAATAGGGGTTCTATAGCCACTTGGAAATCGATATCCCTCTGGTCGGCATAGCGTTGCCAAGACCACAATAGGGTGGCCAATTCATCGTCTTTACAAGCAAAAAGTGAACCAACCGCTTGAATATAGGTCACCATCTTTTCCACATCCCCGCATATTACGTCCCTGCTTCGCCCCAATTGTATATGACCCAGTAACAATTGCAGTTCATTTAATAGGTCATGGCGAAAGCAGCCTAACAACTGATAAATGTTGGGCTCTGTAAAAAGCTCCATACAGCGGCACCCCCTTTATTTGTGATTATAATACCACATTTACAAAGGGCACAAAAATAGGCTGCCCGCAATTAAGGGGACAGCCTATTTATCTAGCTTCCGTTTAGTTGGCAACTTCCTCAGCAACCTGATATACGCTAACCTGCTTCTTTTTCTTGCCTTTGCGTTCAAAGGTCACAACACCGTTGATCAAAGCAAACAAGGTGTCATCCTTACCTATGCCCACATTCTGGCCCGGATGAATCTTGGTACCGCGCTGCCGAACTAAAATTGAACCGGCGGTCACGAATTGGCCAGCCTGACGCTTAACACCGAGGCGTTTAGCTTCGCTGTCCCGACCGTTACGGGAGCTACCTACACCCTTCTTAGACGCAAAAAGCTGTAGATCAAATCTCAATAGCATAGTCTACACCTCCTTTGAATCGTGAATCTGGACATAGCCAGCATATGCAGAGGCGATCGCCGTTAATCCCAAAAGCATCGTCTCTAATATGGCATCGACTGACCGTCGTAGCTCCGGTCCGATAAAAGGTAACTCACAGACAATCCGACCCGACTTCTGGCTACCGGCGCAATCGATCCTAAGATATTCCTGTAGACCAAGAATAGCGGTTTGCACTATGGCTGATACTCCAGCACATACTATATCCTGACCATGCTCTCCATAGTCAGCATGACCAGATACGGTAAAAGTGGTAATACGCCCTTCCTGATCCCGTTGGATAGAAACAGTAATCATCAACTAAAGGCTAATACTTTCGATCTTGACGCTGGTGAAAGGCTGTCGGTGACCGCGCTTAACCCGCACTCTTTTTCTGCGTTTGTAGCGGAAAGAAACTACCTTCGGGCCCTTGCCCTGGGCTAACACCGTACCGGTAACGACTGCACCGTCCAGAGTAGGTTGCCCCACTTTGACTCCGTCAGCTCCACTTACCAGAAGTACCTTATCAAAACTAACGGTGTCACCTACTTGCACAGGCAATTTCTCTACTTTGATTACTTGCCCTTGCTCAACCTTGAGCTGCTTACCACCAGTTTCAATAATGGCGTACATAGCGCCACCTCCTTAAGTTACTCGCCGAACACCAGGTGCAAGCTAGCTTGTCTTAAAACCCGGTTCGAGCGGTTTCAGCAGTATCAAAGCGATACTACTTCCAAGTTTCAATACTACCACAGCTAACTAATGGCGTCAATAAAATCTTCCGATAGGCGCCCCTTAGCATAGGTCCTAAAGGTACGCGTAATTTCTACCAACACCTTTTGTCCCACAAAAGGAGCTGCTTGATCCACCTGAATCACAAAACCATCCTTACGCGCGATGGCATCACTAGTGTTAAGCAGATGCACATCCTCTAAACGCAAAGATAATATATCGCCCACTTCTACCGGTAAAGCCACCTTTTCCACCATATCGCTATTCCCAGCCAACACGATAGCCCAGTCTTCTAAGCTCCGCTCCGAATTGCCCCGTATAAAAATGTGGCGTCCCGTCTCGGCCTCTAAACGTTCTAGATTGCTGCCACCGGACCCAATCAGTACGGCCGCCACCACCGGGTTAACATCCAACAGGACCGCCTCTTCCTGATGGGTACGGAAATAGTGTTTCAGTTCCATCTCGATGCGGTTTCCTATCACTTCCTCGTGCAATACGTAACCGGTGCCCTCACAACAAGGGCAAGGTTTCTGCAACACTTCACCTAAATTTTGACGCACCTTTTGCCGCGTCATCTCTACAAGGCCCAGTTGGGTAAGCCCCAAAACGGTGGACTTGGTCTTATCGGCCTTTACAGCTTCCTCTAACTTCTTAAGCACTTGCTGTTGATGTTCCGGCTTAGCCATATCTATAAAATCGATGATGATGATACCACCAATATTGCGTAGGCGTATTTGGTGGGCAATTTCCTCGGCTGCCTCTAAGTTGGTTCTCAAAACCGTATCGGCCAAGGCCTTTTCCAGCTCTACTTCCAAACCAAAGGTTTCAAAGATGGGGCGTTGTTCTTGAAAGAAGAATACCCGTTCCCGAAACTCGGGCGCCGTCGCCTCCAACAGTTCCAAAACAGCCTGATATTGCTCCAAGCTATCGACAATTAAACGATCCACGTTTTCATCCAACAAATCGCGAATTACACGCCCAACCAAATCTAGGTCCCGATGAATCAGGGCGGGAGCTTTAGCCCAACGGCTGCGATAACAAATACTATCCCAGAGCTTAGCTAAAAAGTCGATGTCCTGCTTTATCTCCTCGGCAGTGCAATCGGTGGCAACGGTGCGTACAATAACACCCATTTGTTTGGGTTTAACTTGCATAGCGATTTGGCGTAAACGTTCCCGTTCCGCTGGGTCGACTATCCGGCGTGAAACCCCCACATGATTTACTGTGGGCATCAGCACCACATACCGCCCCGGCAAGGTGATCTGCCGGGTTACGCGGGCTCCCTTGTTGCCAAAAGGTTCCTTTGTAACCTGCACTAAGATCTCCTTGCCACTGTGCACCAAATCACGGATGGTAACTCGCCCTTTGCGCTTTCTTGTTTTCTCCGCTTGTTCGTTTACCCCGGGTGTCGCATCGGTCACATATAAGAAAGTATTGCGTTCTAACCCCACGTTGACAAAGGCGGCTTGCATTCCGGGCAATACGTTTTCGACCACGCCTTTATAGATATTGCCCACCACCCGTTTTTCTAAGGGCCGCTCCAGATACAGTTCCACCAGCTGGCCCTTTTCCATTACAGCCACCCGAGTTTCCCGACCTAAACAGTTTACTATTATCTCTTTACCCATAAAAAACCTCTCTTTTTACTAACTAGAGCTAACGAGAGATATACTGAAAGGGGGTAACCAACTCCTTATTCTTCTCCAGATATATTTCTTGTCGGCAAATGTGGAGCTCAGCCACCGGCAGAGAGAAATACTTGGCCACACTTCCTAAGGCCAAACGCAGCTTCAGCACACCGTCTTCTAGCTGTGCTGACTGCATTAAAGGCCTGATGTTAATCTCTCGTAGGCCCCTTTTACGCCTAACTTCTAGCAACGCTCTTTCCTGTGCCAAGAAAGCAGCTAACTGTTCTTGCAACATAGCCAACTGGCTCTCACTAAAATTCTCTACTACATAGTCGCCAAAGCGAATCAGGCCCATTAAAGGTTTGG
>JAMNZE010000129.1:0-10983 GCA_023622465.1 Bacillota bacterium
GCCCTACCAGCAGGTCAACTACGATCAGCGCCTAGCTCTTGTTGTCGGTAACGAGGGGGCGGGCGTATCACCTTTTTGGTTACAAACGGCCGATTTATCCGTACATATTCCTATTGTTGGTCAGGCTGAATCCCTCAACGTGGCGGTAGCAACAGGAATTTTATTAGCAAAAATAGCTGAAAATAGAAGCTGAATGTAACGATTGTAACCCTTGTGTAACCTTTGTTGCTCATGATATAATGGGGCCAAATCTGATGGGCGAACCAGATAAACATTCCGAAAAGGGGTGCATCGTTTGAAGACGTTCTCCGCCACGTTTTTCTGGAAGGTGTTTGAGGAAACCGGTTCGATCTTGGCCTACTTAATGTATCGTAAGCTATCTATTACCCAAACCGCAGTTTAATATTGTAAAAAGCTATGAAGGAGACCAGTAGTTGTAGGGAGACTGCCTTAAGGGAGGGAATGCCTAGACTGCGAGCATTTTCGGTAGTTCTACAATGAAGTTTCGCTCTGGAGCTACACTGCTGAAAGAGGAGTAAGCAGTGTCGGTTGATTACAGGCCGTTATCTATGAACGAGGGCTAATTACTTGTAGCCGAATAAGGGTGGTACCACGACGCGCCATCGTCCCTTTACGGACGGTGGCTTTTTTATATAGAGCAAAGGAAAAAGGAGTGCAAGCATATGCGAGAACAATTGCAGGCTTTGGAAAAGCAAGCTTTACAAGCCGTAGCTGAAGCCAACGATCTGGAGGAATTGAATAGCCTGCGGGTGCGTTATTTGGGCAAGAAGGGAGAACTAACCGCCATCTTGCGTGGCATGGCCCAGTTACCTGCGGCCGAGCGCCCCGTAATTGGCCAATTGGCCAATGAATTACGTAAACGATTGGAAGAAAGTTTGACAGAAAAGACGGCAGCGCTAGCGGCAGCGGCTAAGCAAGCCCGCCTAGCTGCTGAAGAGATCGACATTACCTTACCCGGTCGACCGCTGCCGCTGGGGCATCAGCATCTTATCACCCGTACCTTAGAAGAAATTCAAAATGTGTTCCTAGGGATGGGTTTCAGCCTGGCGCAAGGACCCGAAGTGGAAACCGATTATTACAACTTTGAAGCTCTGAATGTGCCGGCGGACCATCCGGCTCGGGATATGCAGGATTCCTTCTATTTTGGTCCCCAGCTCTTGTTGCGCACCCATACTTCGCCGGTACAGGTACGCACCATGGAGAAGATGCGTCCTAAACCGGTACGCATTATTGCCGCCGGGCGAGTCTATCGGCGGGATGATGACGCCACCCACTCACCCATGTTTTACCAAGTGGAAGGGCTGGCTGTTGATACCAATATTACACTAGCCGATTTGAAGGGTGCTTTATTGACCTTTGCTCGAGCCATCTTCGGGGAAGAACGGGAAATTCGGCTTCGACCCAGCTTTTTCCCCTTTACCGAGCCTAGCGCCGAAGTTGACATTTCCTGCTTCCAGTGTGGAGGGGCCGGTTGTCGCCTTTGTAAGGGCAGCGGTTGGATAGAGATCCTCGGTTCTGGCCTGGTGCATCCACGGGTATTAGAGCTCTCTGGCTATGATCCGGAAAAGGTTAGCGGCTTTGCTTTCGGTATGGGAGTAGAGCGTATCGCCATGCTTAAATATGGTTTAGACGATTTGCGGCATCTATACACCAACGACATGCGCTTCTTGCGCCAATTCTAGGAGGGGACAGCACAGTATGCGAGTATCTTACCGATGGTTAAAGCAATATGTGAATTTGCCCTGGGAGCCGGAAGAACTGGCGGAACGGTTAACTATGGCCGGGGTTGAAGTAGAACAGGTGACCTATCGGGCCGAGGGCTTGTCGGGCGTGGTGGCGGGGCGCATTGTGAAGTTGGAACCTCACCCCAATGCTGATAAGCTGCAGATTTGCCAGGTAGATGTGGGTCAACCCGAATTGCTCACCATTGTTACCGGTGCCGATAATGTTTATGAGGGCGCCATTGTGCCCACCGCCGTGGTAGGGGCCAAACTGCCTACTGGCTTAAAAATTAGGAAGGCCAAGCTCCGGGGTGTGGCCTCGGCGGGTATGCTTTGTTCGGCGGAGGAGCTGGGTATTAATAGGAAGATGGTGGCTCCGGAAATGCGCGATGGCATTTATCTATTGCCCAGTTCGGTTGTCCCTGGTCAAGACATTGCTGAGGTAATGGGGCTCGATGACCATGTGTTGGAGTTGGAGCTAACGCCTAACCGGTCCGATTGCCTAAGTATGTTGGGCGTGGCCTACGAGGTGGCAGCCTTGGCTAACCAAAAGGTGCACCAGCCGGAGCTGGTGGAGCTGACTCATGCTATTAGCCATCCGGAGGTTAAGGTGGAAATAGCCGCGCCCGACCTCTGTCCCGGTTATCTGGGATTGGTGGTTAACGATGTTACCATTGGGCCTTCACCCTTATGGCTGCAGAACGCATTGCAGGCCGCCGGTTTACGGCCGATCAATAACATAGTGGACGTGACCAACTATGTGTTATTAGAGTTGGGGCAACCCTTGCATGCCTTTGATTTGGATCAACTGACCGGAAAACAAATTTGTGTGCGGCGGGCCCATCCCCAAGAATCCATTGTCACCCTTGATGATGTAGAACGTCAATTGACTGCCGATGATCTGGTTATCGCCGATGGAGAAAAGGCAGTCGCTATTGCCGGCGTTATGGGCAGCCAGGTGGCCGAGGTGACGGGGCAAACCCGGCGGGTTTTGCTGGAATCGGCTTTGTTTGATTATAAGAGTGTGCGCCGCTCGTCGCGTCGCCTTGGATTGCGCACCGATGCCTCCAGCCGTTTTGATAAAGGCGTAGATCCGGCCCGAGTGTTGATGGCTTTGAAACGGGCGGCTCAGTTATTACGGCAGCTGGGCTGTGGGGAGCCGGAAGAGCTGGTCGTGGGCCAGCTGCCGGACGTGCCTACCCAGCAGATTATCAGCCTGCGCCCAGAACGGGTGGAACAGCTGTTGGGCATGACCATTAGCCAGGAAGAAATGCGCTCTTTGCTGGAGCGTCTAGGTCTGCAGGTAGATACTAGCTCCCAGCCCTGGCAGGTGGTGGCCCCTAGCCGCCGTAGTGACCTGCAGATTGAGGTGGATTTGATCGAGGAAATTGCCCGCCTCTATGGTTTGGAAAAGCTGCCGGTTGGCCAGATGAGCGGACCATTGATGCGTGGAGCTCTGACTCCTGAACAGCAGGCAGAGCAGAATCTGCGCCACCAGTTGTTGGGTTTAGGATTGACCGAGATACTGACCATGAGTTTTATCAACCCCAAGGAAGTGGCGCAGACCGTGGGTGACGAGCATCCCTGGAACCGGGGCTTGCTACTGCAGAATCCCTTAACAGCGGAGCGCAGCCTGATGCGGCCGTCGTTACTGTTCGGCCTGTTGCAGGTACTAAAATATAACGCGGCACGGCAGCAGCAGGATCTGGCCATCTTTGAAATAGCCAACGTCTTCCGGCCCCGACCAGGTGCCACCCTGCAGCAGCCGGAAGAACCCTTGCATCTGGGAATAGCCTGTATGGGGCAGCTGCCTTCCAATTGGCATTCACCGGCTGGCGAATACGACTTCTATTATCTTAAGGGCTTATTAGCCACTCTGTTCGAAAAGCAAATGATTCGGGACCTAGAATGGCGGCGGGCGGATGAAAAATTCTTGCATCCCGGCCGTTCCGCCACCATACATTGGAATGGACGCTGTTTGGGCTATTTGGGTGAGCTCCACCCGGATGTGGCCGAACAATACGACCTCAAGCAAAGAGCCATTGTTGCCGAATTGGAACTGGCTCCAATTTTGGAACAAGCGGGCACAATCCCGCTGTTCCAGGGGATTCCTCGTTATCCAGCTGTGGTTAGAGATTTGGCCATTGTGGTGGATCGGCAGATTACGGCAGCGCAAGTGGCTCAGGTGATCCGGCAGACTGCCGGTGATCTATTGGTAGACCTGGAGCTATTTGACGTCTACCAGGGTGAGCAAGTAGCCGGTGAACAGAAGAGCCTAGCTTTCACTTTGGTGTTGCAAAATCCGGAGAAGACCCTATTGGATGAGGAGATTGCCGCCGTGCTAGAACGGGTGGTCAGTGAGTTGCAAAGCCGGCTTGGTGCCAAACTGCGTTAGGCAGGAATCGCCCGTGATGATGACGAACACGGGAAGGGGGAACTAGGGCAGCGAGGGGTGGATTTATGTCTTTATCGGAGCGCAACAAGGTCAAGGTTCGCATTTGTAACCAGGAATATGTATTTTTGAGCCCGGCTGAGCCGGAACACCTGCAGCATTTAGCACGCTTGGTGGACGAGCGCATCCACGAGTTTATGCAACGCGATTCCCGCCTGGGCATAGCCCAGGCGGCAATTATGGCTGCCATCACTTTTGCCGACAGCATGTTAACTACCCAAGAAAAGGCCGACCAACTGCAAGCCCAATTGGAAGCTATGCAGTCGGAACAGGCCAACTTGGAGACCCAGCTGAAAAGAGCTAAGGCTAAGGCGGCTAAGCGCGCTAAACGGAAAGGTAGGCGTTAGTATGGAGTACGCGGGTGCCGGAACCTTCATCTGGATCGACTGGGTGCTGCTTGGCATTTTTGCTCTGTCGGTGTTAACCGGCTTCACCCGGGGGATAGTTAGACAAGCACTAGATTTTGCCGGTTTATTTGTAAGTCTTTATTTTGCCGGCCGTTGGGCTCCCGCCATGGCCGCATGGCTAAACAATAATTTTGGCCTAAGTAACCACATCCGCAATTTCCTGTTGCCTATTCTTGGCGATTATCGATTAGAGCCCGTCCTGTTGTCGGTACTTAGCTACTTGCTGGTCTGGTGCTTAGTGAGTGCCGTCTTCGGTATATTGGGGCATTTTCTAGAATCGGTGGCCAAACTGCCGCTACTCTCGTCGGTTAATCGTCTAGGTGGGGCCCTATTGGGAGCACTAAAGGGTGGTATCATAGTCTTTATTATAGCTAGCCTGCTATCCTTTTTGCCGGCTACTACCCGGCTGGGTGCCCTTGCCCAACGGTCCTATGTGGCCACCCAGATGCGATATATTAGTCCTATATTCTACCAATACTTGCAGGAACTAATCGGCCGCATTTGGTTGAGACCCTAAGCGCCTATACAATTGTTACGGGCTGTTCGCAAAATTGCTTTGCGTCAGCCCCTTTTTGCTTGGGAATGATAGAATAGTGTCAGCAGAACCCTAGAGGAGCGGTATGGATGAACGAGAGAACTATACGGGTATTGGAATTTAATAAAATAAGGGAGCTTTTATTGGCTCAAGCCTCGTCGGTCTTAGGTAGGGAAAAGATCGAAGAGTTGCAACCAGCCACGGAGGCCGAGAGTGTTAAGCAGGCCTTAAAGGAAACGACAGAGGCTAGAGCCATTTATACGACAGAAGATTTTTCTTTGGCCGGTTTGACGGATGTCCGCGCCAGTTTGCGGCGGGCAGCCTTAGGTGCCGTATTACCACCCGAAGAGTTGCTGGCGATAGCAGCCCTCTGTGCCGGGAGTCGGCGGGCTTATAACTTCTTCCAGGAGCGAAGGGATGTTTACCCTTTGCTAAGCAGCTATGCCCTAGAGTTGGTATCTTGTCGTCCTTTAGAGCAGGCAATAGATGCGGCTATTGATGAGTTTGCCGAGGTAAGAGATGGCGCCAGTAGCAAGCTCAGGACCATTCGTAATGAGATTCGCACTTTGCAGAGCCGATTGAAGCAGCGGTTAGAAACCATGGTCCGTTCGCCAGCCGTACAGAAGTTCTTGCAAGAACCGTTAGTCACAATGCGCAACGAAAGGTATGTAGTTCCCGTCAAAGTGGAATATCGGAGCCAGGTGCCCGGTATCATCCATGACCAGTCGGCCAGTGGCGCCACCCTGTTCATTGAGCCGATGGCGGCAGTAGAAATAGGTAATGACTTGCGCCGTAAAGAAGCGGAAGAGGAGCAAGAAGTGGCCCGTATTCTAACGGACCTTTCCCAGCAAGTGCAAGCGGTGGTAGACCCCTTACGGAACAATTTAGAGATATTGGCCCAGCTGGACTTTGTAATGGCCAAAGGTAAACTCAGTTATCTCCAGAAGGCGACGGAGCCGCTTATCAATGAAGAGGGATATCTCGATTTGAAGAAGGCCCGTCACCCGCTGTTGCCGGCAGAAACAGTGGTGCCCACCAATATCCATTTAGGAAAGGATTTTAGTGTGCTTTTAATTACCGGCCCCAACACCGGGGGAAAGACGGTGACTTTGAAAACGGTGGGATTGCTGACTCTTATGGCGCAGGCCGGTTTGCATATTCCTGCCGATGAAGGTAGTCAGGTGGCCGTATTTCAACAGGTTTTTGCCGACATTGGTGATGAGCAGAGTATCGAGCAAAGCCTGAGCACCTTCTCATCTCATATGACAAACATTATTGAAATTACTCGTCAGGCCGACCATCGCTCGCTAGTCTTACTGGACGAGCTGGGGGCGGGCACCGATCCTACCGAAGGCGCGGCCCTGGCTATGGCCATTATTGATTATCTATACGGTCGCGGTTGCCGTCTGCTGGCTACCACCCACTATAGCGAGCTGAAATCCTATGCCTATCAGCGGGAAGGGGTACAGAACGCCAGCGTGGAATTTGACGTGGAAACCTTACGGCCCACTTACCGGCTAACCATCGGTCTACCCGGTAAAAGTAATGCTTTTGAAATTGCCTCCCGTTTAGGTCTGGCCGAGGATATAATCGGGCACGCCCGTACTTACCTGTCGGGAGAACAGTTGCGTTTAGAAGACCTGCTCAAACAACTAGAAGCTAGCCGAATACAAACGAGGGAAGAGGAAAGGGCGGCCTACGCTTTGCGTCAGGAAGCGGAAGCCAAGGCAGCCCAGCTTTCCCAGCGCTTAGAGCAGCTGAAACGGGAAGAAAAGAAGATCTTAGAAAGGGCTAAACAGGAGGCGCGGGCTCTGGTGCAGAGCCATCGACAAGAGATTGAGCGGATGCTCAGTGATTTGCGACAGGCCCTAGAGCAGGTGCAGGTGGACCGTGCAAATGCTAGCCAGGTGATGGAAAGTGCTCGCCAAACTTTGCGTTCCCTACAAGCCCAAACTACTCCTACTCTCGAGAAGCCCAGCTTACCGCCAGTAGAAATAGCATCCGACCGTGACTTTAAAGCGGGAGACGAGGTTTTAGTCAAACATTTAGGGCAGAGGGGCCAGTTGTTAGATGATCCCTCCCCCAGTGGAGAAGTACAGGTGCAACTGGGAGCCCTGCGGTTAACCTGTCATGTGAAACAGCTGGAGAAGTTGGTGGTGGAAAAGAAACAAACCGGCACGTCTGGTTTCAATTTGGTGAATGTGGCTAGGACTCGGGTGCCTCTGGAGCTGGATCTCCGGGGTAAGACGGTGGATGAGGCTTTGCTAGAGGTGGATAAATACCTGGACGACGCCTGTGTGGCGGGGCTAGCAGCCGTTAGTATTATCCATGGCAAAGGAACGGGAGCTTTGCGCCAGGGAGTCCGGGAGTTTATCAGCAAGCATCAGCAGGTTAAATCCTACCGTTTCGGCGGGCCCGCTGAGGGCGGCTCGGGTGTCACGGTGGTGGAACTGCGGAGATAAAAAATGGGCTGTTGCAAGATTAACTTGCGACAGCCCATTTTCCTATCTTCTCCTACGTCTGTTATTGCCTCTACCTTCTGGTCGGCCGTTGCCGTTGCCCTTCGTCATCGCCGGGCAGTGGCTCTTCTAGGCCCGGGTCTGGCTCGGGCTCGCCATGCTCCATGCACATTTCTAACGGCTCAGTTCCTTTGATGAAGTATTCCCAGATGATGTCTTCCGCTGGGCAGGCGGGGCCTGCCAGGAAACCGGTCTTGGCATCGATGGCCAACCGGGTTACGTTTTCCGGTAGGGTAGAGTAGAATCCGGTTGGCATTGACTGCCAAGAATAAACGCTTTTCATAAGCTTTCCGAACATGGTGGCGGAAATGTTACTACTAGAGCCACCGGGTAAGCTCCCCTTACCGCCATCTTTAGCTGGTAGCCCTGTGGTGGTGTCGTCATGGCCAATATAGATACCGGCGGCGTAGTCGGGGGTAAATCCTACAAACCAGCCTTCCCGATTGTAGTCGGTGGTCCCTGTCTTACCGGCTGCCGGTCCATAATAACCGCCGCGGGAACGGACACTGCTGGCCGTACCCCAGTTCACCGGGTTTTCCAGCATGCTGGTTAGGATGAAAGCCACTTCTTCACTGAGTACCACCTCACTGCGAGGACGGTGCTCATAGATTACCTGCCCGCGACTATCGGTTATCTTGGTGATAGCATAGGTGTCGTTGCGTACGCCCTTATTGGCGATAGCGCCAAAGGCTTGAGCCATCTCGATGGGCACTACCCCATGGGTGACAGCACCCAGAGTTAAAGATGCCAGGTTTCTATCGTTATATGCTTTACTAGAATCGTTAACTAAGGTAGTGATTCCTAGGCGCTGTGCAAATTCAATCATCTTACCCACGCCTACTTCTTTTCCTACCTTCCAAGCCGGTACGTTCAACGACTGTTGTAACGCGTAGCGAAGAGTTACCGGCCCCGAGTAGGTACGGCTGTAGTTGACCGGGTAGGGCGGGTTGTTGGGCCCATTTTCATAAATCGGTTCGTCGACTATGATGCTAGCCGGAGTAAACTTCCTGCTTTCAATGGCAGCTCCGAAAACGGTAATAGGCTTAATCGATGACCCGGGCTGTTGTTTGATCAGTTGGACGGCCCGATTATGAATATCGTTGTTAGGTTCACGTCCACCAATCATAGCCCGTATGCCGCCTGTCTTAACATCTAGAACAACCATGCCGCACTGGGGCTGTAAAATGCCTTTAGCATTTCTTTCATCCTTCTTATCACCCAGGCTGGGCAACAAGTATTGCTCCAGGGTTTCGGTCATGGCTTTTTCTGCTGCCCGCTGCACCCGACTATCTAAGGTTGTATAAATTGATAGCCCACCGGTATAAACTTCCTGTTGTGCCTCTCGTAATGAATAGCCTCTGCTTTGCAGAATTTCTATCACTTGATCACGCACGTAATCTACAAAATACTTGGTGGCCGTGTTTCTAGTGCTAGGTGTGCGATTAGCAAGAACAATGGGCTGCTCGAGGGCGGCCTGTTTTTCTTCTTCTGTGATATAACCGAAACGAACCATGTTGTTAAGGGTGGCCGTCTGCTTAGCTACCGCTCTTTCCATACTGGCATAGGGCGAATAATAGTTGGGAGCTGGTATAATGCCAGCCAGCATTGCCGACTCAGCCAAATTCAATTCGGAAACATCTTTACCAAAGTAATAGAGGGCTGCTTCTTGCATCCCATAGGCCGAGCCGCCCATGAACAGGCGGTTTAGATAGAACTCTAAAATTTCATCTTTAGAAAAGTCCCTTTCTAAACGTAAAGATACGAAGACTTCTTGTATTTTACGTGTGAGTTTTCGCTCTTCTGTTAAAAAGGCCATCTTGGCCACCTGGTTAGTGATCGTACTGCCGCCTTCCAGACGTTGGCCTGTTAGAGTGCGAATGAGCGCTCGTGTAATACCTTTCAAGTCAAATCCATGATGTTCATAAAAACGATTGTCTTCCATGGCCAAAACGGCCTTTTGTAACTCCCAAGGGATACGCTCTAATGGAACAGGGGTCCTGTTTTGTTCACCATGCAAGTTGGCTATTAACTCTCCATTAATATCATAAACCTTGGAAGTAGCATCAAAGTCCAATTTGCCTGTATCGTAGGGTGGAATTGTTGCTATGGCATAAATCAAAAAGCCTCCCCCAACGATGATGAGGGCCACTAATAGGGCCGAGATGCCGATTAGCGCTGCGCGCTTAATCCTTTGGCCAGCAGGCTTTTTTTGTTTTCTCTTGGCTGGTTGGCGTTTGCCCTTTGGTTCTGTAACCACAAGATTCCCTCCTTTGGATAACAATTATACCACATTGGGATTTTTACTAATACGGGTTAATCTGATGGAAAATCATACCCCTATTTGTAGATAGCATATATTTAATTGATAGGGGGTAGGATTATGCGTAGACGCGGGCTAATGCGTGGATTTCGACTAAGTCCAAAACAAAAGTTGGCTGCCTATATTATTTTAGTTCTTTTTCTGGCCCTGCAAACCTTGTTACTGTTAGATCGAAACCTACGGCCAACTTTAGAAGCGATCGCCGAAGCACGGGCTAAAGTAATCGCAACCCAGGCAATTAATGATGCTATCAACACGAAAGTCGCTCAGGAAATCAAATATGGGTTGCTGATTACTGTTCACACCGACTATAATGGTAGGCCGGCCTGGGCACAAGTGAATACCACGGAGGTCAATCGGATTGTAGCCGCAACCACTATGCGGGTACAAGAAACTTTGGCGGCAATTCGCGGTGAAGTGCTACGTATACCCTTAGGGCAAGCCTTTAACAGCCAGCTGTTGGCCAACATGGGACCACGCATTCCGTTTACCATTATTCCAGTAGGTACGGTAAATGTGGTAGTGACCGATGCCTTTGAACAGGCCGGTATTAACCAGACCCGGCATAAAATTTACCTTGAAGTATATACGGACGTGCAGATTGTAATTCCCTTTGTAACTAGGACCGTTCAGGTACATAGTCAGGTTCCAATTGCCGATGTCACCTATTTAGGGGACGTGCCGCAGACTGTAATTGACTTGCCCTTCCCCATAGGCATTTCAACCCCCAATGAATAAGGGTTGCGACTTGTGGGCATTTAGATAAAAGGAATAAATTACTCCTTGTATTGGCCATTGAAGCGGTGTATAGTGTTTATTGCGCCCGTCACACCGGGCGGCGCAGTCCAAGAATTTTGGGTTTGACATAACGACAAAATTCGTGTTATACTACTTAAGCCGTCGCCGCGAGCGACGCATGACACAAGTTGATCCTTGAAAACTAAACAATGGTGTAGAAATATCTGCAGTGCAGATATTAACCTTGGTGAATTAACATCGAGGTCTAAC
>JAMNZE010000038.1:0-10850 GCA_023622465.1 Bacillota bacterium
TCAAAGTTTGCCATCATCCATTCCCTCACAATTCTAATAGTTTCTATAGCCTATCCTTGGCTACTTACCTTGAACCATTATATCAGAACTTAGAACAATATTTGGGAGAGAATAAACAAGGAAAAAGCCTGGACAATAAACCCAGGCTTTTATTCCACTTTATTCGCCGGCCACCGCCAAAGAAGGGATCAGCAGGGAAGGAGCGGTTACAAAACCATTCTCCGAACCGGTGGAATCATAATCACATCCGATGCTAGACACCTGCTTTAACAGTTCAAAGAAGTTGCCGGCAACGGTGATTTGGGCTACCGGACGCACCACCTCACCACCATCAATTAAATAGCCTTTCGAGATTAGAGAAAAATCGCCTGAAACCGGATTAGCACCGGCAAACATGCCGTCACATTCGGTGATCAGCAGCCCGGTTCCCATCTCTTTCTGCAAATCGGCCAAAGTAGACGTACCTTGGCGCAAATAGAGGTTGGTAGGGCTAATAGTAGGCTTTTCCGTGTAGTCGCGTTTGAATCCGTTGCCGGTGGACACCACGCCCGCCTTTTCGGCTGTCCGCCGGTTATGCAAGTAAGACCTCAGGATGCCGTCGGCTATAATCGCCTTCTTACTGGTAGGCGAACCTTCATCATCGAAGCGCCGCGTTATAATGCCCAGGTCAAAATCGGGGTCTTCTACTAAGCTAAGCTTGGCGTTGGCCACCTGCTGTCCCAGCTGGCCCCCCATCCGGCTCATGGAGTTTTGCACCCGATCGGCAAAGAAGGCGGGCAAGAAGGTCAAAAGCAACTGGCAAACCACCTGGTTGTGGAAAATCACCGGATAATTACCCGTCTCTACCGGGGCAGCATTGAGCATAGACAGGGCCCGCCCCGCCGCTGCCTCCGCCAGGCCGGTCATATCCAGCTCATTAATATTACGTGCAAGCTTTGCCAAGCGGGCTGTTTGCACTTGCTGTCCTGCCTGCGCCACCACGGCCATACCTACCCGGTAATACTGTAGACAATCCTCCATGCGATTGCCTTGATCGTCCAATAGCAGAATTCTTTTCTTCTTGCTTAGGAAACTGCACTCGCTAACATGCTTAACCCGCTGATCTTGGGCGTAGGCGGCCTGTTCCGCAGCCTTCAGCTTTTCCACTAGCAGAGAAGTGGGCAGATCGTCTGTCTGCGCCAACGGCTCCGAAACCCTATGGAATGGTAGGGGAGTAAAGGAGGTATTGTTGCATTCAGCCATCTGCTTAATATTGGCGATATGCTCGGCGAAAAGCTCCGGATCCGGGTTTTCAATAAAGGTGCTGCCCAGTTGCCCTTTATACTCACCCTCCACATATACTAACGTGACATCGGCCAACTGGAGGCGTTCTAATTCCTGTTCATACACCTGCAACCGTTGCTCTTCAACCTGCTCCACGTAATACTGCAGGTGAGTTATGCCCGCCTGGCGAGCCTGCTCGCTGAAAGAACTAATAAACCTTGCTAGCATTATCTGGCACCCCCCACCGTCATATTGGCCACCCGGACCGTCGGCTGGCCGGCTCCAATATATAGGGGGCCCGACCCCGCATAACAATAGCCTTGCCGAATCTCCAAATTGTTGGCCACCATATCTACCTGCTGCAAGATGTCGCTGCCCTTGCCGATTAGGGTTACACCCTTTACTGGCTCTGCAATTCGCCCCTTTTCGATCAGATAGCTTTCACAGGCATTAAAATTGAACTCACCGGTGGCCGGGTTAACTGAGCCGCCATTGATATACTTCACGAACAAGCCCCGTTCCGTATTAGCTATTATTTCTTCCCTAGTGCTGGTGCCATTGGCAATATAGGTATTAGTCATGCGGGCTTGCGGCGCAAAGCGGTAATTCTTACGCCGGGCCGAACCGGTGGGCGCCATACCCAATCGCCTACCATTTAGCCGATCCACTAAATAGCCCCGCAAAATACCGTTTTCAATGAGAACGTTCTGCTGCGTAGGGATGCCCTCGTCATCAATGGCTAAAGAGCCCCATTCATTGGCCAGAGAACCGTCATCAATCAACGTTACCAGCGGGGAGGCTACTTGCTGGCCCAGTTTGCCAGAGAACTCGGAGGTACCTTTGGCTACTGCAGTCGCCTCCAGACTATGGCCACAGGCCTCGTGAAACAACAAGCCGCCGAAGCCATTGTCGATAACCACCGGCATTTGTCCCCCGGGGCATTTTCGCGCATGCAACATGGTGATGGCAATTCGGGCCGCTTCCCGAGCATACCACTCAATATCCAGGTCATCGTAGAATTCAAACCCGCGCATAGCTCCCGGGCCGAAATAGCCGGTCTCCATACCCTGCTTGTTCTGGGCAAAGGCTGTAATGAGCATACGCGTCTTCACGCGAGTATCTTCCGCCAAGAGCCCCTCCGAATTGGCAATCTGCACATTCTGCTCCATATCGATATATCTAACGGAAACCTGCACTATTTCAGGAGCATAATCCTTACCCGCCGTTAGTGCCCTTTCTACCTTTTCCAGCTTACTCGCCAGTGGAATGGAGGTCGGCTTCAGTTTTATAGGATGCACACCGCCGTAGTTAATACCAGCGCCCAGCCGTTGCCGCTGTTGCCCCGTTGCCTTGTTTAACACGTCAGTCATATCTTTAACCATGGCTAATAGGTGCTCTTCCGCCATAATGTTCGTATAACCATAGAGACTATTTAACCCGTCAAAGATGCGGATGCCAACACCCGCCTCTCCCCCCAGCGAGCTAGTCTCTATCCCCTCGGTTAAAGCTAAAACATTGGTGTAGAAGGTATCTTCACAGAAGACCTCGACAAAATCGCCACCTGCACTAACAGCCGCATCTAATATACGCTCAATCGTTGTTCTATTTAGCATGCCAGACTCCTAACTTTTCCCTTGTAACCGTTGCCAATGATGACAGGCCACAAAATGCCCCTCTTTAGCTTCGACCAATTGGGGCTGTTGTTGGGCACAGATGTCTGTAGCATGGGGACAACGGGTACGGAATTTACAGCCCGAAGGCGGGTTGATGGGGCTAGGCACCTCGCCCTCCAGCCTTATATGCGACCGGGTTGCTTCATAATCGGGGTCAGCAGTAGGGATGGCGGAAAGTAGGGCCCGCGTGTAAGGATGCAGCGGCTCCGCAAAGATGGCTTGACTGGTGGCCACCTCTACCAAGCTGCCCAAGTACATCACACCTACCCGATCGGAAATATGTCGGACCATAGACAGGTCATGGGAAATAAATAGATAGGTTAAATCGCGTTCCTTCTGTAGTCGTATCAATAGGTTTACTATTTGGGCCTGAATAGAAACATCTAGGGCCGAGATGGGTTCATCACAGACAATAAACTCCGGTTCTACAGCTAAAGCCCGCGCTATCCCGATACGCTGTCGTTGGCCACCGGAAAGTTCATGGGCGAAGCGGTTAGCATAATCTTCCGTCAATCCCACCTGGGCCAATAGCTCCGTCACCTTGCGCTGTTTATCCTTATGAGAATAGCGGAAATGCACATCCATTCCTTCCGCTACTATTTCACCAATAGTCATCCGCGGGTCTAGGGAAGAATAGGGGTCCTGGAAAATAATTTGCGCGCTGTGTTTGAAGGCCAATAACTCCCGTCCCGACATGGGGCCGGTTATATCCTTTCCCTTGTACAGGACCTGACCCGAGGTGGCATCGTACAGTTTAAGGATCGTTCTGCCGCAGGTCGTTTTACCACAGCCCGACTCCCCCACCAGACCGAAAGTTTCACCCCGATTAATATGGAAGGAAACATCATCCACCGCCTTTAGCGTTGACCTGCCTTGCCGGAAGTACTTACAAAGGTTCTTAACCTCCACCAATGGCTCTCTGTTATGCTTGTTGCTCATGGCTTAGACCCCTTTCATAAAAAGGTTTTACTTTAGGTGCGGAGGGATGTTGTAACCAACAAGCAACTGTATGCGTATCTGAGACATTAGTTACTTGCGGCATCTGCTGTCGGCAGATTTGCATGCAATAGTCGCACCGAGCCGCAAAGGGGCAGCTCTCCAAAGGCATGATTAAATCGGGGGGAGTACCCTGTAGGGAATATAACTCTTGCTTACTGTGCTCGGCCAAATCGGGCACCGAGCTTAGCAAAGCCCATGTATAGGGATGTTGGGGCTGATAAAAGATCTCCCGAGCCGAGCCCGATTCTAACACTTGGCCCGCATACATCACCTGGATTCTATCGGCCAAGGTAGCCACAACGCCCAGGTCATGGGTAACCAAAATAATGGCTGTGTTTAGTTTTTCCTTTAGCTCTTTCAGTAGATCTATAATCTGAGCCTGTATGGTAACGTCCAAGGCTGTCGTCGGCTCGTCGGCTATCAAGATGCTGGGTTCACAAGAGAGGGCGATTGCTATCATCACCCGCTGCCTCATCCCGCCTGATAACTCATGGGGATAGGCGGCAAAGCGTTTTTCTGGGTCAGGAATTTTCACCAAATCCAACATCCTGATGGCTTCCGCCTTAGCTTCCTGCTTGTTTAGCCTTTTGTGCAGCATAAGGGCTTCCATTATCTGCTTGCCGCAGGTCATGGTGGGGTTGAGCGAGGTCATTGGATCTTGAAAAATCATACTGACTTCGTTCCCCCGGTACTTTTGCAGCCGTTTCTGGTCCATTTGTAGTACGTCTTCACCGTTGTACAAAATCTCCGAACCCGGCTTTATCTCTGCCACTCCCGGTGGTAAAAGGCGGAGGATGGATTTGGCGGTAACCGTTTTACCGCAGCCCGATTCACCAACAAAGGCCAACGTCTCGCCCCGCCGCAGCTCAAAATTGACACCTCGTACCGCCCGCACTTCGCCAGCATAGGTGTGGAAGGAAACCCGCAGGTTTTTCACCTCAAGAATCTTGTCCATTTCCTAGCCCCCCTTACTTCCTTTGTCGCGGATCGAGTGCATCCCGTAAGCCATCACCCAAGAGGGTGAAGCAAAGCATGGTCAATGCAATCATCAGCGAAGGGATAAACAGTTGATAGGGGTAAAATGCGTACATGCTTTGTGCAGTTGCAGCCAGCGCCCCCCAACTCGTTTCCGGCGGTTGAATACCTAGGCCTAGGAAGCTCAAGAAAGCCTCGCTAAATATGTATCCCGGTATATCGAAGGTGATAGCTACAATAACCACACTTAAGACGTTAGGGATAACATGGCGCAGAATTATCTTCCATGGCTTTACGCCCAGAGCCTGGGCAGCCAGCACATATTCTTGACTTTTTACCTGCAGCACCTGGCCCCGCACTATGCGGGCAATACCACACCAACCGGTTATGGTCATGGCTAAAAGTAGGGTACCGAGACTCTTACTCTCTAGTACCACCGAGAGCAGAATGACGACAATCAAATAGGGGACGCTGATTAATACCTCTACTATCCTCATCATGATATCGTCGACTCTGCCTCCGAAATAGCCAGAAATTCCACCATAGATACAGCCGATAAAAGAAGCTATGAAAGCTCCCGATAAACCAATGATCATGGAAACGCGGCCACCTTGCCAGACACGGGCAAATAGATCTCTACCTAAATTGTCGGTGCCAAACCAATGCTCGGCGCTGGGCCGCTGGTTACGATGGTCGGGGTTAATTTCTTCATAGTTGTAGCCACTGATAGCAGGGCCAAAGATGACCATAAAAACAAGTACAGATAGCACCACCAGCGCCAAAGTGGCTACCTTATTTTCTTTAAACCTTCTCCAAGCGTCTTGGAAATAGCTTACTCTAGGGCGGGCAATCTTTTCAGCCTCGCTGTCTTCAGGGCCGATTATCTGAAATAGATCCTTGCTGATTTCTTCGTGCATTGCTCGCTCCCCCCTTACTAGTTCTCCGGTGCTATTCTAATACGCGGGTCTACCAGCATATAGACAAAGTCCACAATTAATTGCGCTAGGATAAATAAAGCCGCGTAGAATACAGTAGTTCCTAGAATCATAGTATAGTCGTTGTTATTGATAGAGCTGATATAGTAAAAACCGATTCCGGGCACACCAAACATTCTCTCGACCACAAAAGCGCCGGTAAACACGCCCACAATGCGCCCAGCCAGGATCGTAACAATCGGCAGCATCGAATTACGAAGCACATGCCGGGTAATTACTGCCCACTGGCTTAGGCCTTTAGCCTGAGCTGTCAAAACATAGTCTTGACTCAAGGTATCTAGCATGCTCGATTTTAAGTAACGGGCAAAAGAGGCAATAGGGCCAAAGCTGAGCACGATAATTGGCAAAACCATGTGCCTCGGTTTACCCCAGCCCGAAGGGGGCAGCCAACCTAATTTCACCGAAACAAAGTACTGCAGCAATGAGGCCAGCACAAAAACCGGTATGGTGGTGCCTAAAATAGCTATAAACATCACCAAATAGTCGGGCCAACGGTTCTTGTTCAAAGCTGCAACTATGCCCAAGGTAATACCAATAACAAAGCCGATGGCCAGCGCGATTCCACCCACCAAACCCGAAACCGGGGACGTCTTGGCAATAGTTTCGCTCACCGAGCGGCCCGGATAGAGAACGCTTTCACCCAAATCTCCCCGTAGGAGGTTTTTCATGTACATCAGGTACTGGGTAAACAGGGGCTTATCAAGCCCATATTTAGCATAGTAGTTGGCGCGGGTTTGTTCCGGTAACGATCGCGCCATATGGCTGAGTGGATCGCCAGGAATACTTCTCATGAGGAAAAAGGTTACGGTGACCACTATCAGCAAAGTCACCACTGCGTAGCCTATCCTTTTAATAGCGTATTTTAACAAGGGTACAACTCCCTTCGTCGTTGGATTGACTAGAATTGTGAGAAAGACCTATTTTAGCAGGAAAGGCAACGCCTCCTCTGGCGCTGCCTTTCTTATGCATACTTTCAGCTACTGCCGCTATCTAAAATCCTCTATGGACGGCCTGAGGTATAGACATACTTGAAGCCCATATTGGAGAAACCAAGGGTTGCGTAACCGTGTACGTAGTCGCGTACAAACTGGTTGACTCGGGATGTGGCTAGTGGCGATACTACAGCCTCATCCTTGATTAGAATGGTTTCTGCATCGATGTAGAGCTGCAATCTCTTCTCCTCATCCATTTCAGTAGAGGCTTTGCGGATGAGCGCGTCATACTCTTCATTAACCCAACCGGTCTTGATTGCATCGTAGTCGGACATGAAGAGGCTGAGTACGTCGTAGGGGTCGTTATAGTAGGCGCCCCAACCCATGAAACCGATCTGATAGTTACCCTTTGTTACGTTATCGTAGAAAATACCCCATTCGGCGAAGTTGATTTCCAGGTTGACGCCTAGCTCCTGCTTGTACACTTGCTGCAGGTATTCGCCTAGGTTGCGGAACCACTCATCGGTACCAGCCAAGTTAAAGGTAACCTTCAATGTGCTCGGATCGTCGCCTAAGCCCAACTCTTCCATACCCTTAAGCAGAAGGTCCTTAGGAGTTTGGCCATTTTGCTGCAACTCATCTAGCATCTCTTTGACCATGTCGCCGGCAACTTCCCGATAGTTGGTATCCCCCACTGAAATGGTAGGCACTACCCAACCATAGGTAGGAACCCGCAAGCCGCTGAAGCAAATTTCGTTGATATCTTCCCGATCGATGGCTAGCATGAATGCTTTACGGATGTTAGCATAAACCGTATCCTCGCGGCTCTTGAATCTTTCAAGCCATTCCGTCTTGCCGGTGCCGACAAAATCGATCTCGCCTGCTTCGAAGGCATTATAGTAGGTGGTTTCATCGGGCATTATGTAGTAAGTTACTTTATCTAACTTAACATTATCCGCATCCCAATATTGGTCGTTCTTAACTAGTACGATGGAGCTATTGTGGGTCCAGCTTTCTACCTTGAAAGGCCCATTGGAAATGGTGTATTGGGCTTCCGAACCGTATTTTTCGCCCCACTCTTCGACCTTATCTTGGCGCTGCGGGTAATAGACCGTTGTATCAATCATGCTTAAGAAGGAAGGAACAGGCTCGCTGAGCGTAATCTCTAATGTCTTTTCGTCGATTGCCCTTACGCCTAGTTCGGTGACATCAAGCTCACCCTTGTTAACAGCTTCAAAGTTCTTAATTGGTGCTAAGAAATAGCTGTTGGGTGAACCGGTTTCAGGCGCACAACTGCGGCGTAGCGAGTAAACATACTGATCGGCAGTAACCGGAACGCCGTCTTCCCATTTGTTGTCACCCAAGTAGAAGGTCCAAACAGTACCATCTTCATTGCTTTCCCATCGCTCAGCATCGCCCCGGTTGAGGTAATACTCCCCATCCCGCTCTTCCATGCGTACCAAGCCCTCTAGCGTATTAACTAGAATGCTGCTGGAATAGGTGTCGGAACGTAGGCTGGGATCTAGCGTAGTCGGATCAGCTACTAAGTAGGTATTAATGTACTGCTCCGCGTCTAGTTCGGCGGTTTCATCACCCGGTTCCTTTTCCTGCGGCGTGCAGCCGGTGAATACCGAGAGAACCATGGCGAATGTGAGAAAAAGAACTAGCAACCTTTTAGTAGACCACTTACTAGACAAATTACTACCTCCCTTTTGTTAAATTATTTTCACCGAAATCATACCATCTACTTTAGTCTACGTCAAGCAATGTAATATTCTTATGGCATCCACTATAATTGCTTATTTCTCTTCTAAAGAAAAAACACCTCCCCACTTCCAGGTAGGGAGGTATGGTATTAACTATTCGGCGTTAAAAAAGTTGGCAAAGGATTCGGTAACTGCCAATTGGCTCTCCGGTTGGGCACTCTTTTCAATGCTGACCGCGCTGGTAATAAAATTCACCAACATAAGCGGCAACCCTATCGTATTTAGGAAGAGTCGAGTGGTGGTCCGGGCGGTAAGCGTTAATGTGGCGTATTTAACCACCGGAGCTTCTAAGGAGTCGGTTATTGCTAACACCGGCACCCGGTTACTATGGGCATATTCGGCCACTTTAGTAGTCATCAAATAGTAGTCAGGAAAAGATATGGCTATTACCAAAACGTCTTCAGTAAGAAAGGGTAGGGCCGCTTGGATGCTGTCTGCCGATTCGGTATTCACTATGACAGAAGGCAAACTGAGTAAGGCTAAGCGCATAGAGAAGAAATCGGCGATCTGCTTAGAAACACCGTAGCCACAGATGACTACCGCCTTAGCGCTCAATATTATTCTCGCCGCCTGAAAAATACTGTCTAGATTCAATGATTGAAAAAACTCTTGGGTCATATTGAATTCTTCTTGACATACCTCTAGCAAAAGGTTTCGTTTATCACCCAGCTCCCGTTTAGGTACCCCCGGAGAGATATAATTGTTCTCTGCCTGCACCATTACTTTGCATTGGGTGTTTACGTATTTTCTAAACTCATACTTCACTTCATTAAAATTCTCATACCCTAGCGCTACGCAAAAATTCAAAATTGTAATCTCCGATGCATTCACCGCCGAACTGAGTTCCCTGAGCGTGATAAAGGTCATCGCTTGCGGGTTAGCCAGCATAAAGTCGGCGATTTTTTGCTGTGTGCGTGTCATGTTTGCATAACGTTGTTGAATCTTAGTTACTACATTTTTCATCCAGCTCGCCTACCTTTATTTTGGAATAACATTATGTTTACCTTGCATAATATCGTTGTTTCCCTTTCTATGCAAGGGATATGCAAAAACACACCTAAGTTCTCATAGGTGTGTTTGTCAATAGACAGTAGCCTAAGGAGCCACCACGCGGTTGGTTAAGGAGCCCAGTCCCTCTATCTCTATCCGTATTTCATCCCCCACTTGCATAGGACCGACGCCGGAAGGAGTGCCGGTGAGTATGACATCGCCCGGATGGAGGGTGAGAACTTGGGAAACGAAGCTGACTAACTGCGGTATATTGAAAATCAGATCGGCGGTGGTGCCGTCCTGCTTTACCTGGCCGTTTAATATAGCTTTTAGACGCAAATTATTGGCATCGATATCGGTGACGATGCTCGGGCCCAGAGGGCAAAAGGTATTGAAAGATTTGGCGCGGGTCCACTGGCCATCTTTGCTCTGTAGGTCACGGGCAGTCACGTCGTTGGCAATAGTGTAGCCAAAGACATATTGCATTGCATCCTCTTCACACACCCGATGGCAACGCTTGCCGATGACGATGGCCAGCTCGGCTTCATAGTCCAGCCGCCCAACCGGTGGCCAATAGACGATATCACCCTGGTGCGGTAAGAGAGAAGTGTGGGGTTTGAGAAAAATAATCGGCTCACTGGGTAACTGCAAGCCCATTTCTAAAGCATGCTTCCGGTAATTTAAGCCCACGCAGACAATGCTACTGGGCTGGCAGGGGGTAAGTAACTCAACACTATTCAATGACACAACCCGATCGGTTAGTTGATAATCGCTAAAAATGTCGCCTTGTATAAGGACAACCCGGTCTCCCTGCAGCTGCCCGTAGTAGGTACTGCCGTCCAGAGTATATGTATAGGTCCCGATTAACGCCCTCAACGGTTAATCAGTCAGCAGGATTATACCACAAAAATAAAGACCCTTGCGCATCAGCCACAAGGGTCTTCTTGAAATAGATTCTGGCAGCGACCTACTCTCCCAGGGCTCGTGCCCAAGTACCATCGGCGCTGGAGGGCTTAACTTCCGTGTTCGGGATGGGAACGGGTGTGAATCACGGGCGCGCCACCGGCACGCCCCTACGGATATACCGTAGGTGAGATAGTACCTTAAAAACTGGACAGTGGAAAATTTCATCAGAGTGGCTTTGAAGTCAAGCCCTCGACCTATTAGTACCGGTCAGCTGAGTGCCTTGCGACACTTACACATCCGGCCTATCAACCAGGTAGTCTGCCTGGGGTCTTACCTAGTTTCCTAGTGGGA